>JAAYFF010000041.1 GCA_012728375.1 Bacillota bacterium
GGGCCTGTTTCTCTGATATCTAAGCTTTGCATCGCTTACACCTGTTAAATTATTTCTTTAATCATATAACAGGTAAAAGCAAAAGTCAAGGAAATATATGAAAATTATACTAATTTTAAATAATTTTTTTTCATAAAATGCTGTTTTTCTAAATTCGCGAGAATGTTAAATTATAATTTTTTGATTTTAGGGGTGCGAAAGATCAGATATAATAACATTTTCTCCAGCGTCAATATGCCTGCTCTTCCTTTTGCAACCTTAGAGTTAATCCATAAATCACTCTTTTTTAACCTTGCTTCCATGCTTTTAAGTGATATTCAAGTATTTTTGCTTTTAGTAAAGTAGCTAGAGACTTATATTGAGGGTTTTGCAATGGATGATTACCTGAGCGATCTTATCTTCAGCCTTAACAGTGAACAAGTATATTTTTTTAAAAGCCTTGTTCGCACATACAATATAAAAACTGCACTCGATCTTACCCGCGGCAACAGCGATCTGGCTGTCTTGATGGCAAAATGGGGTGTAGATGTTACCGTCCTGGGCAGCTCTTCGTACTCCGTCCGCAGACTGGAAGAAGGGAAAAAAAACGGATTGAAAATAAATGTCATAAAGGGCGATATGAGAGATATTTACAAAATTTACAATAAAAGAAGCCATTTAACTATTTGTTTAAAAAACTCGCTTTCCAGATTGCTGAGCCCTAAAGACATCCTGGGTACACTGGCACAAGTCTATTTAAACCTGGAGCCGGGGGGAATAATAGTTCTTCATACCCTCAATTATGAATATCTGGCAGGCCAGGGAGACCTGCCTGTTTTTATTGCGGAAGAGTATGATCGCGATCTTGTCGTTAGATTATTTTTTGACATTAGTACTGACGGAAAGTATGCAAATCTAATTTTTAAACGCTGTCTGGAAGAAGAAACTGTCTGTGAAATTACAATACCCGTCTTTCCCCTATCCAGAAAGAAGATTAATTTATGGCTGGCGGAATTGGGATTTAAAAGAATTGAAAATTATTACTGGTTGGGACAAAAAAATAATGATGCAAATTTTCAATTAATTACAACAGCTTGTCGGCCTTGAACTTTAATGAGTACTCTATAGAGGAAAACAGGGATGGATGTAGAAATATACTAACTGAGGAGTGAAAGAAATCCAGGGAGGAGGTGACAAACAAGTGCGTTTAAAAGATAAGGTAATCCTTGTGACGGGGGCCAGAAAAGGGATTGGGGAAACAGTAGCTCTGGCCTTAGCCAAAGAAGGTGCGGACCTTGCTCTGGTAAGCCGGAGTATTCAGGCTGATTCTCCACTGGTAAATGAAATTAAAGCATTGGGGCGTAAAGTTTTTGTCCGGCAAGTTGATATCGGGGACAGGTCCCAAGTTTTTGCCATGGTAGATGCTGTTTTGGATGAATTTGGAAGGATAGATGTGCTCTTCAACAACGCCGGGGTAAGTAAACCGGTGATGTTGTGGAATACAACCGAGGAAAATTGGAATGAGATTATAAGGATTAACCTGTCCGGTACTTTCTTTTGCATCCAGGCAGTCGCTAAACCCATGATGGAACAAAAGAGCGGTTCAATTATTAACGTCTCTTCTGCCGCAGGTATTGTAGGGACTATTGGTCAAGTAAATTATACGGCAGCCAAAGGCGGCATTTATGCGATGACTAAATCAGTTGCCAAAGAGCTGGCTCGTTACGGAATCAGGGTTAACACGATCGTCCCCTTGGCCGAAACGGATATGACGGCAAAGATCGCCCACGATCCTAAATTTAAAGAAAAATATCTGGAAAGGATACCGCTTGGACGTTTTGCCAAACCGGAAGAAGTTGCTCCGGCTGTTATCTTTTTCGCGTCCGATGAGTCAAGCATTATTACAGGGCAGACGCTTTGTATTGACGGCGGAATGGTAATGATGTAAAGTGAGGTATTTTTTAATACACAGGGAGGTTAAGCCATGCCTAAAGATGTAGCTGTCATCGGCGTAGGGCAGAGTTATTTTGTCAGAGGCTATGAAGGTTCTATCAGGGAGTTGGCGTTTGATGCTTATAGCGAAGCGATGAAGGATGCCGGGATAGGACCGGAAGACGTTGATGCTTCAGTGGTCTGCACTGCGCCGGAATATGATAAGCAACGCAGTCCTTCTGGACTTATTGCTGAGTATCTGGGATTAAACCCCCAGCCCACATTCGCGATTGAGACGGTTTGTTCCGCGAGCACTACCGGGTTTAAGGTCGCTTATTCCATGATTAAATCAGGATTGCACGATATCGTCGTCGTCCTGGGTTTCCAAAAAATGTCGGAGATAACCTCGGCTGATTCGCAGGAACGGATGGGCCGCGGCGCGGATATTATGTGGGAATCCCCCTTCGGGACAATGATGCCTGCATATTACGCCATGCACGCTCGTGCTCATTTTAGCAAATATGGCAGCACAGAAAAAGATCTGGCGTTAATCAGGGTTAAAGCAGCCACATATGGAAAATTAAATGAAAGGGCTGTTTTCCGTAAGGAAGTAGAGCTGGACCAGGTTTTAAATGCAGATGTTATCGCCAGCCCCTTAAAAGTATTTGACTGCTGTGCCAATGCTGACGGATCTTCCTGCATAATTCTGGCCAATGCCGATAGAGCCAAGGAAATTTGTAAGAAGCCCGTTTGGGTTTTGGGAATAGGGTCTGCAACCGCGCCGATGACCATGACAGGGCGGGATTCACTGGCCGGTTTGGACGCTGCCCGGCAAGCAGCCAAGACCGCTTATGAAATGGCGGGTGTATCTCCTCAAGATATTGATGTGGCCGAGGTTCACGATTGCTTCACCATTGCCGAGCTAATGGCTTATGAAAACCTTGGATTTGCCGAACCAGGCAAGGGTATGGAATTAATCCAGAACGGCGAAACTTATCTCGGTGGAAAAATTCCGGTAAATGTCGACGGCGGCTTATTGTCCAAAGGGCATCCCATTGGTGCTACCGGGGGGTCTCAGCTTCGGACTATCGTGCTGCAGCTCAGAGGTGAGGCCGGAGATATTCAGGTTCCGGGAGCGGAAATCGGCCTGGTCCATAATGTCGGCGGGGTTGGTATTTACGGCAATGTGGTCATATTGGGGAGGTAAAAATAATGGGATTTGAAAAATTTGGAGTAGTAAGTTTTACATCTCAGAGCAGGGCATCGGCTTTTGTTGACTACCTGGAAAAAGGAGAAGTAAGAGGGACAAAGTGCCGCTCGTGCGGGCGCGTCTTTTTCCCGCCTCGTGCAGACTGTTCCTGGTGCATGAAAAGTGATGTTGAGTGGGTTGAAATTAAAGGAGAGGGCACTCTCGTCAGCTACACCAAGGTCAACTATGGGCCGACAGGATTTGAAAAAGAGGTGCCCTATATCCTGGCGCTGGCAGATTTTAACGGAACCAAAGTTTTTGGGCGCTTTAATAAAGACGTTGCCGAAGACACTGTTAAAGTGGGGATGGCTGTCAAGGTTTCGCCTCTTAATCTTTCCGAAGGCAGAATTAGTTATGAGTTTTTGCCTGCTTAAAAAACAATATATATTAAAATAGACTTATAATTATAATATATTTCATTTTCTCTTTTAGTTTACTTAGCAAAAATTATTTCAGGGAAAGACATTTCCCTTTTTTTCTTATAAATATAATCATTTTTCTCCTTTTTCTGAACAATTGCTCCAATTGACAAGATAGTTGAAGAAATGACAAAAATCAAAAAAGGAGGTCAATTTAATGACCGCGCCCATTATCGATTTTCATGTTCATACGGTTTACTATGAACAATACAATAGCAGTGCCATTGAATGGATTAAAAATAATCACGGAGAGGAGAAATGGGACAAAATATTTTCTCTATACCAGGATCCCGCGCATTTTTGTACTTACCTGCAGGAATGTGGAATTGATTATGCAGTAATTCTGGCAGAATTAAGCCCGGCAGCAACAGGGATATGCTCCAATGAGTATGTTCTAAAATTTTGCCAAGGTCACTCTTCTCTCATCCCTTTTGCCAGCATTAATCCATTTTTTTCAGTAGATATGGGCTCGGAGCTATTACGGCTTATAGATAAGGGTTTTCGGGGTTTAAAGATGTATCCCACGTACCAGCACTTTTATCCCAATGATAACACCTTATATCCTCTTTATGCCCAGGCAGAAAGGCTGCAAATCCCTGTTATGTTCCATACCGGTTCCTCCGTTTTTAGAGGTGCCAGATTAAAATATGGGGATCCATTATTTTTTGACGATGTGGCAGTTGATTTTCCCGAATTAAATATTATCCTTGTGCATGGCGGAAGAGGTTTTTGGTACGACCGGGCTTTTTTTCTCAGCCGGCTTCATAATAATGTTTACCTGGAAGTTGCCGGACTTCCTCCCCAAAAATTGTTGAGTTACTTTCCTGAATTGGAACGAATTGCAGATAAAGTGCTTTTTGGTTCGGATTGGCCCGGGTTGTCCGATTTGAAGAACAATATTAAAGCCATTAGAGAACTTTCTATTTCTGAAGAAGCAAAAGAAAAAATTTTGGGTGGCAATGCCGCCAAATTGCTTAAAATTGACTTTTAACTTTATTACATCCTTAAGGGAATTGTACACCTAAAAAGTAGGGGGTTGCTCAAGTTCAATTTACAGGCATCATATACATAAAGTGCTGTTCAAGATTTTCTTATTAAACTAAAAAATTTCTCTTGCATATTATCTAAATTTATTATAGAATAGATTGCAAGCAAGTAAATATTGCCAGCGGCTATGAATGAGAAAAGTAGTCTGGGGGTACTTCCTACAGAGAGGCGGGAGCCAGAGGCTGTAAGCTCCTCCGGAAGGAACCAGGTGAAGTTCGCTCGGGAGCTTCCGATTGAAACCCCGGAGGGGGTAAGTAGGTCGTTGACGGGTTCTCTCCCGTTATCCTTGAGGAGGAATAAGGTGCCTTTTGGGCTACACCTTTGTTCCTTTTGCCAAAGAGGGCCTGGTATTTATACCGGTCAACTAGGGTGGTACCGCGGAAGATAATCCGCCCCTTGAAGGGGCGGATTTTTTAACGTTCAGGCTTTTTTAAGCCGGGGTGTTTACTGCTTTCGTCCCTATGAATGCAGTAAACACTTTTTTTTATGAATAATTGGAAAGGGGAATAACATTGAAGAAACTAATGACCGGCAACGAAGCCATAGCATACGGGGCTTACCTAAACGGAGTGCGTGTAGGTGCCGCCTATCCGGGCACCCCCAGTACGGAGATCATGGAAAATTTCGCCAAATATCCCGGAGTATACGCCGAATGGTCACCGAACGAAAAAGTAGCCTTGGACGTAGGGATCGGTGCCGCCTACGCCGGCACCAGGGCCCTCGTAGCCATGAAACACGTCGGCGTAAACGTCGCGGCTGACTCCCTCTTTTATGCCGTGTATACAGGGCTAAAAGGCGGACTTGTCCTGGTTACCTCCGACGATCCCGGCATGCACAGCTCCCAGAACGAACAAGACAACCGCAACTATGCCAAATTTGCCAAACTCCCCATGCTTGAACCATCCGACAGCGAGGAAGCCAAACAATTTATCGGCTTGGCCCTTCAAATAAGTGAAACTTTTGACACGCCGGTTATGCTGCGTACCGTAACCCGCCTGTCCCACTCATCATCACCCGTAGAAATATCGGACGTCACACCTGACCCGGCACCGGCAGACCCTCCCCTGTACGACAGAAACCCTCTTAAATTTGTTATGGTACCGGCCAATGCTCGCCACCGTCATCGCGTCGTAGAAGAGCGCCTTCAAAAAATTGCCCAATACGCCGAAGAAGCAGCCATCAATCGCATCGAACCCGGAGACGACAACCTGGGCATCATTGCCGCAGGCTCAGTGTACCAGTATGCGCGGGAAGTTTTTCCCCATGCTACCTTTCTAAAGCTTGGGATGGTATACCCCTTGCCTGAAAAACTTATTCGCGAATTTGCCTCCCGCGTTAAAACAATAATTGTCATCGAAGAACTCGATCCCTTTCTCCAAGAACAAATCAACCTCATGGGCATCCCGGCAAGAGGCAAAGACATCTTTCCCATTACCGGGGAATTCAGCCCTGCGCTCATTCGCCAATGCGCAGCCTCCGCGGGCATTATCCAAGCGCCGGCAGCCAGTGCGGAAGCCGCTGCAGCAGCCGCCACCGCCGCCGAGCTTCCCATACGCCCGCCCATCCTCTGCCCCGGCTGTGGCCACCGCGGCATGTTCCACGTTTTCCGCGAATCCGGAGCCCTCGTCCTCGGCGACATAGGATGCTACACCCTTGGCTATGCCCCGCCCCTCAGCGCCATGCACACCACCGGATGTATGGGAGCCAGCATAGGCGTTGCCCACGGCGTTGCCAAAGCCAAAGTAAAGGACCGTATTATCGCAGTAATAGGCGATTCCACTTTCTTTCATTCCGGTATACACCCCCTCATCAACATACTCTACAACCAGAGCAACATAACCGTCGTCATTGCCGATAACAGCGTCACAGCCATGACCGGCCATCAGCAGCACCCGGGCACCGGCATCACCCTGCAGCAAAAAACCACCCGGGCTATAAACCTCGAACAACTAGTGCGCAGCCTGGGCTTTCAAAAAGTAGATATCTGCGATCCCTATGACCTAAGCAATCTTGCCCAAACCCTCGAAGCCCACCTGGAAAGCAGCGAACCCTCGGTTATCATTGCCAGGCGACCCTGTGTCCTTTACACCAAACAAAAAAGTTCGCCCCCCCACGTAGATCCGGAACTCTGTGTCAACTGCGGAACCTGCTTGGAACTTGGCTGCTCGCCCCTCATACAGCAGCAAGACTGCGTCTCAATCGATCCCGGCCTGTGCAACGGCTGCGGCCTCTGCGTCCAGGTTTGCCCTGCCGGAGCTATCAGCAAATAGAAACAAACTAAAAAAAGGAGGAGGCCCTTCAAAATGAAAAAAACAGACATCTTAATGGCGGGAGTAGGTGGCCAGGGCACCATCCTGGCCGGCAACATTCTGGCGCAAGTAGGCCTTAAGCTGGGATACGATGTCAAAAAATCAGAAGTACACGGCATGGCCCAGCGCGGAGGCACAGTCGAGAGCCATGTTCGCTGGGGAGAAAAAGTCTATGCCCCCCTGATTGAAGAGGGCCATGCGGACTACCTTTTGGGCTTTGAAATGCTCGAAGCAGCCCGCTGGCCTATATACCTGCAGGAGGGCTCCATTGCATTACTAAACCGTTACCGGATACCTCCCCCCTCAGTAAACCTCGGCAAAGCAAAATATCCTTCCGAAAAGGAGGTTGAATCCATTCTAAAAGCAGCCGGTGGCCGGGTAATTTGGGTTGACGGGACCGGTACCGCCGAAAAGCTGGGCAATCCTGCGGCCGCCGGGGTGGTCCTGTTGGGCGTGCTTTCCAAGATGTTGGGCGGCGCAGAAGAAGTCTGGTTGGATGTTATCGGGAGCCTGGTGCCCGGAAAGTTTCTGGAGCTTAATGAGAAAGCGTTTCTGGCCGGTCGGGAATTTAATGTAGCGTAACATTATTATCGAAGGAGGTTTGAAAAAAATGAATTTTGCCCGGTATGGAATTATTAATGCCAAGAAATTTCCTGATAAGGAATTTCTTGTAGAATTAAAGCCGTCCGAAAAGAAGAGGAGAGCTCTAACCTGGAAAGCTTTTAATGAAGAGACGAATAAAGTGGCAAATTACCTGCAGAACAAGATTGGATTAAAAAAAGGAGATTTTGTTTTGCATCTTTTGATGAACAGCCTGGAATGGATAATAACATTTCATGCCATTTTAAGGGTCGGGGCTACGGCTGTTCCCCTAAATTTCCGTTTTGCCCCTGCAGATATTAAACATGCCGCCGAGGCGTGCAACCCTAAAGCTTTTATTTTTGGTGAGAGTTTTTTACCCAAGATAGAGCCTATTAAAAACGAAATGAGCAGTATCAGCGCCTGTATCTGCCTCGGGGATAACGTTCCCGAAGGAATGCACTCTTACGACGAAATAATAAAAACGAGCGATCCGGGCGATATTCTTGTTGATGTTGAAAAAAATGCTCCTGCGGAACTTATGTTTACTTCAGGAACGACCGGACCGCCGAAACCGGTTTGCCACTCTCATGATACCCTTTACCAGATCGCCATAGGAAATGCCTTGACGTACTGTGAAGGTCATGAGACTGTATACCTTGCACCTCATCCTTTTTATCATAGCGGAAGTTTCTTTCTATCATTTCCTTCTTATTTGGCAGGCGGCAAGATCGTTATCTTGTTGGAACTTAATGATCCAAGGTATTTACTGGATGCCATTTGTGATGAAAAGGTCAACAATGGCTGGGTTTCCGTCCCGACCATGTCCGATTCGGTAAATGCCATTAAAAAAGGGCTTATCGATATCACAAGGTATGATTTTTCTCATGTTACCGGAAGTATTGTGATTGGTGCCCAACCGGTTCCTTTTTCACTTTTTAAGGATATGAAAACTTTTTTGCCCTTTAAAACCGGCAATATTTACGGTATTACAGAAGGCGGAGGCGGAGGATTAATAAATCTTTACGATGAAGATGTGTTAACTAAGCCTGGTTCCATTGGCAAGCCTACTTTTAATGTTGAGGCCCGAATCGTTGATGAAAACGGTATAGATGTCCCTGTGGGCGAGGTTGGGGAGCTTATCCTGCGCGGCCCAAGAAATATGAAAGAATATTTTAGAAACAGTGAAATGACTGCAGCTACTGTTCGGGATGGCTGGCTTTACACCGGGGATTTGGTGAAAGCGGACGAAGAAGATTACATTTATATTGTCGACAGAAAAAAAGATCTGATCATTCGTGGTGGAGAAAACATTTTTCCGGTGGAGATTGAGGATGTTTTGCGACGCCATTCCAAAATAGCCGATGTGGCAGTAATAGGTTATCCTCATGAACGCTTGGTTGAGATTGCCATGGCTATAGTCCAGCTCCATCCGGGGGAAAAAATGGAGGAGAAAGAGGTTATTGATTTTTGTGCACAGCAAGGGCTGGCAAAATACAAATGGCCTGAACGAGTTGTTTTTGACTATGTTATTCGCAATGCGACCGGAAAAATTGATAAACCAAAGCTTAGGGAAAAGTATATACAAAATAAAGAAATTGCTGTTAGTCAACCGGTTTAAAATAAATAGTCAACAGGAAAAAATCGCCCGTATTAATATCAGCGGGCGTTCTTTTTTCTATTTTGAGTTAATCCTGTAGAGTTAATCTATAAATCACTCTTTTTTAACCTTGCTTCCATGCTTTTAAGTGATTCTCAAGTACATTTACTTTTAGTAAAGTTAGGGCAAGAAGTGAAAAAGTGCCCTAATAAAAGCTGTCCGTCTTTATATAATCAGATTCCGGTGAGCGCAGGGACGCCTGTCTTAAAGTATGCACTCTTGAAGCAATCAGCCATTCGTGGTAAAATAAAGGAGCGGTTTCCCGCAAATATTATTACCTGCCGAAAGGGCTACATAAATGCCCGTGGAAACTGCTCTTTCTACCTTCAAGATTTTAATTTTGAAGGGTATCAAAAATTAGAAAGTTGTAAAACAGGGGGTGGGAACAGCAAAACAAAAACTAAAAAAGATAAGTAGGAGTCGTATTCAAAAGAAAGAGTATTTTGTATTTTTTTGCAGTTTTTTTGGGAAGATAGTCAATGGCAAATCGTTTTAAAAAAATTAGATAATTATGGAAGGTAATCATGGATTAAAAAGTCTGAACAAATGGCTTCGCCAGAATGATCCGAAAAGTCACGATTTGTATGGAGACGAGCATCTTGGTACCCTTTGATGACGCTCCATGCGTCGTATAATGTAACAGGATTATCTGGACCTTTACCAACCTTTTCCCCAACTGCTTGATGATGTCTATCGACGGTGTCCGCGCGTTTAACAATAAGAAAGCAACCGGGAAAGACACCATCGACTTTATAGTAGGCTGCTGGCAGAAAAGCATCCATATACAACGGAATTCTTTGAAGCAGTCATGGCACCTCTTCTGGATAAATAATTTCAGGGTTTTAGGCATAGTTTAACATTATTTCAAAATTGAGCATTTTTTCTTAAAATTAAAAGTGAGGCCGGTATTTTCCAGGATCCATGGCGGGTCTGAAGCCTTTTGCAGTTGATCTCTTTGTGCGAGAGGAGGAATGTCTTAGTTGATAAGGATGGCACCGGCCCGCTCTTTAATCCTCTTAGAAGAGGAAGATCTTAGGGGGGATAAGCCTTGTCTTTTCAGTTCATTAAAACAGCAAGTGAGGGGAGTATTGTTCGAATAACTTTAAACAGACCTCCCCTTAACGTATTGACTATTGCCATGATGGAAGAAATGATTCAAGCTTTTAAATGGGCAAATGAGCAGCCCGGGGGAGTAGTGGTTGTTGATGCCGAAGGAAAAGCCTTTTCTGCAGGTGTCGATGTCGCGGATCATACTCCGGATAAAGTTAATTCCATGATAGATGTTTTTGACCGGCTTTTCATGGCCATGTCCGAAGTGGAGAAGCCTATTATCGGTGTGGTAAACGGTGCAGCCCTTGGAGGAGGCTACGAAGTCGTCCTGTTCTGTGATATGGTTATCGCCTCGGAAAAAGCTAAATTGGGCCAACCGGAAATAAACGTCGGAGTATTTCCGCCGGTTGCTTGTTATGTACTTCCCCGACTTCTTTCCTGGCCAAAAGCGATGGAGTATCTTTTAAGCGGTGATGTATTTGATGCTGCCACTGCTGAGAAGTTTGGACTGGTTAATATAGTACTCCCCGCGGAAGGTTTTGCTGAAGGGGTGGAGGCATTCTTACAGAAATTTACCAAGCAAAGCCCAGTTGTTCTTGCTATGACCAAAAAAGCAGCCAACGCCGGTCTGAACAAAAATTTTGCAGAAGGTCTCAAAGCCATTGACAACATTTATCTGAATGAATTGATGAAAACAGAAGATGCGGTTGAAGGCTTAAAGGCGTTTATGGATAAACGTAAGCCTGTCTGGAAAGGAAAATAATTAAAGGTTTCTTATTATTGTACTAAACTTATAATTTCAAGGAGGTATTTATAATGAGCATACCGACAAAAATTGATACCTGGCAAATGGTTGAGCCCGGCAAACTGGAGCGCACAACCATTGATGTCCCTGAATTAAAACCGGGAGAAGCGCTGGTTAAGGTGGCTGCTTGCGGCGTTTGTCACACTGACGTGGGCTATTTTTTTGATGGTGTCCCGACTGTTCAGAAGCCTCCCCTGACCCTGGGTCACGAGGTCAGCGGAACAGTAGTGGCGGGAGATGCTTCGTTAATCGGCAAAGAAGTCATTGTCCCGGCTGTAATGCCCTGCAACAAGTGCGACATCTGCGCTTCAGGCCGGGGTAACCGCTGCTTGAAACAAAAAATGCCCGGCAACAGCATGGGTATTTACGGCGGATTTGCCTCCTATATGCCGGTTCCTGCAGACGATCTCTGCATTATCGAAGATCGCAAAGGGATGCCTCTGGAGCATATGGCGGTTATTGCCGACGCTATTACTTCCCCCTATCAGGCAGCAATGCGTGCCGGGATTAAAGAGGGGGATTTGGTCATTGTTACCGGAGCTACCGGTGGTATCGGTGTTTATATGACGCAAATCGCTGCGGCCCTTGGTGCCAAGGAAGTAATTGCTATTGCCAGGAATAAGGAAAAACTGGAGCGCTCATTACAATATGGCGCAACAAAAGCTATCAGCACGCTTGATAAAGATGTTAAAGGAATTAGAGATGATTTTCGTGCCTACTGCAAGGAAAAAGGCCTGCCGACCTATGGTTGGAAAATTTTTGAATGCAGCGGGAGCAAAGTGGGACAAGAAATCGGCCTGGAGCTGCTTTCCTTTGTCTGGAAAATGATTGTTGTGGGCTACGGGATGCAAAAAACGGAATATATGCTCTCCCGCTTGATGGCTTTTGATGCAGAAATAATCGGTACATGGGGTTGCCTGCCTAAATATTATAAGGACGTTCTTAATATGGTTTTAGACGGCAAAATTAAAGTCGAACCTTTTGTTGAAGTCAGGCCGATGAGCCAGATTTTGAAAGCCTTTGAGGAATCCCACGCTGGCAAGTTGACGAAACGAATTGTCCTGGTACCTGATTTTTAAGGAAAATAATAGCATAAACTTTCCCGAAATAATAAGAGGGTTGCTCGAAGCGGCCCTCTTATTTGGTCTATGCAAAACGATTTATTTCCTGCTTTGATTAAAAACATAAAGGATACCGAAAAAACAACTTTATGCCGGTTCCAAGTTGGAAACGCATAAAGTTGTTTGCATTATATATAATACCGAAATTGCTCTGATAAAGTATTATACGGTAATATTAGCGTGCGTTGACAAATATAAATAATGTTTTAAAATAATTCTTTAAAAATGAAGGGTTTGCTAAAATAAAAGCCGAATTTTAGCATTATATTTTTGCTAGGGGAGGATTGTTATGGCTGTGGTCCGGATTGTAACCGACTCAACCGCTTTTTTGCCGAGAGAAAAGATGGAGGCATATAATATTAAAGTTGTGCCCCTTTACGTACATTTTCCTGACGAAATTATTCTTGATGGGAGCATAGATAATAAAGTTTTTTTTGAAAAAATGAAAAAAACGTCCAAGCTGCCCTTTACTTCCCAGCCGTCACCGGGCGATTTTCTAAAGGTTTACGAGCCTATTATAAATAATGGCGACGAAATTGTCTCAATTCATATATCATCGGGTATTAGCGGAACGGTTGAAAGCGCTGCCACTGCAGCAAGAATGCTACAAACGGATCGTATTTCCATTGTCGATTCAACGGTTACTTCGGGCGGATTGGCCTTGTTGACCATAGCTGCTGCAGAAGCAGCAGAAGAAGGTAAAGCAAGGGATGAAATTGTTGATCTGCTGGAACAGCTAAAAAAGAAAATGAAGGTATTATTTGTGCCTGCCACATTGGAATATTTAAAGAAAGGGGGCAGGATCGGCGGGGCTCAGGCGTTGCTGGGCACGATCTTACAAATTAAACCGGTCCTGATGTTTAAAGATGGAAAGATAGAGGTATTCGATAAAATAAGGACCATGAAAAAAGCCATGAGGAGAATGGTTGACGAACTTCCGGAAAAAGGGCAGAATTTGCGGATCACAATTCTGCAGGCTGAAGCCGTGGAAACTGCCGGCATTCTGAAAGAGCTTATTGAAGAACGTTTGCCGGGCACTGCTGTAGAAATAATGGGAATTAGCCCTGTAATCGGTACACATGTGGGCCCGGGTGTTATAGGGCTTGCTTTTTTACAAAAATAACAGCAAATAAAAAGCACAATGGAGCAAATAAAATGAACGAAAAACAAGAGGACATTTTTACACTTCATGGCGAAGATTTACGGCATATGATCCTGTCGGCATGCGAATATTTTGAACACCATAAGGAGTCCATAAATGATCTGAATGTTTTTCCTGTTCCAGACGGCGATACAGGGACTAATATGAGTTTGACGTTAAAAGCTGCTGCCGACGCGCTCCTTTCTGTTAACTCGAGCTCAATCGGGGAAGTTGCCGGGATTGCCGCTCGGAGTTCTTTAATGGGAGCAAGAGGAAATTCAGGAGTTATTTTATCTCAACTTTTCCGAGGGATAGCCCGCGGGCTTGCCGGAAAGGATAAAGCTACTCTTTATGAGTTTGGAAGAGCATTTCAGTACGGGATCGTTTACGCGTATAATGCGGTGTCCAAACCTATTGAAGGGACAATTCTTACGGTAGCCAGGGAGATCGCCAGGGGAAGCAGGGAAGCTGTTCAGAGTTCATTAAATATTGTCGGACTGCTTCAAATCGCCTTGGAAAGCGGTAAAAAGGCTTTAGACCGGACACCTGACCTTTTGCCTGCCCTTAAAGAAGCCGGGGTAGTCGATGCAGGGGGGCTGGGTCTGGTCGTTTTTATTGAAGGATGCCTTCAGAGTATGATGGAGAAAACTTCCGGCAAAGAAGCAACCGGATACAAATTAACGCCGTCTTTAGTAGAAACAAGAAAAAAGACTCAAAACGGGCCGGAGGAATTTGACGAGCGTTATCCTTATTGTACTGAACTTTTGATTCAGGGCAGCGGGCTTTCTGTGGAGAAAATTCGCAGTGAACTGGAAAGGTGGGGTGATTCCCTCCTGGTCGCGGGAGAAGATGAAATTGTAAAGGTTCATATTCATACCGCGGAACCTGGCCGTATCCTGCAAATATGCATGCAGAGCGGAAGTTTGCACGATATAAAGATTGATAACATGGCCGACCAGTATAAAAGCACCCACTGGGCAAAATTTCCTGCCTGGAAGAACCTGCCGGAGAGCAAGACGCCGGAAAACAATGTCGGGGCAGATGTTAACGATTTGGTAAAAATTGGCATTGTGACAATATCCTCCGGAGATGGTCTAGCAAATATTTTTACCGCTCTGGGCGCAGATAAAGTTATCGCCGGCGGACAAAGTATGAACCCGTCCATTGAGGAAATTGTCAGGGCAATTGAAAGCCTGTCAAGCGAAATGGTCATTGTTCTTCCCAATAATAACAATATCAGATTTGCAGCGGAACAGGCTGCCAAACTGGTAGAAAAAGAAGTAGCAATAGTTGATACCAATAGTATACCTCAGGGGCTTGCTGCTATGCTGGCCTTTGACCGGACTGCTTCCCTGGCCCAAAACCAAAGCCGGATGCTTGAAAGGGCGCAGCAAGTGAAAACAGGAGAAGTAACTTTTGCGGTCAGAGAGGCGCGGATAAACGATATTCAGATTAAAAAGAATGATATTATCGGCCTTGCCGACGGTAATTTGCTTGTTCGGGGTGAAGTTGTTAACAGAACTACAGTTGCTCTCCTTCAGGCAATGTTGACCGGTGAAGAAGAAATACTAACAATTTTTTACGGGAGCGAGGTGTCTTCTTCCCAGGTAGAGGAGCTGGTAAAAGAAATAACTGCAAAGTACCCCTCTTTGGAAGTAGAATTTCATTACGGCGGTCAGCCGCTTTATTACTATCTTTTTTCGCTTGAATAATTTAATTTAAGGACAATAATCATTGGCAGCAGGATTTTTCCTTTTAACGGTGAATAAAAATATGAGTTGCCCAGCTGTAATTAAATGTTTTTTGGTACCGGAAGGCAGAATGAATGAATTGATGTCCTCCAAAAGGGAAATAGTAATTAATTAGAACTTATCGGAGGTTAACAAATGTCTCTATCCGTCTATAAAAGAGTTGTCTTGAAACTAAGCGGCGAAGCCCTGGCCGGGACAGCAGGCTACGGAATTAATCATGAAGTTATACAAAATATTGCTGAGCAAATAAAAGAAATTAAAAAGTATAATGTTGAAATAGCAATAGTGGTAGGAGGAGGCAATATTTGGAGAGGGGCTCCCGCCGGAGCAAGAGGTATGGATAGAGCAACGGCTGACTATATGGGTATGCTGGCTACGGTAATCAATGCCCTTGCCCTGCAAGATGCACTGGAGAGATTGAATGTAGATACCAGGGTGCAATCAGCTATTGATATGAAACAGGTAGCCGAGCCTTACATTCGCAGAAGGGCGATCAGGCATCTGGAAAAAGGAAGGGTCGTTATTTTTGCCGGTGGAACAGGAAATCCCTATTTTTCTACAGATACGGCAGCAGCTTTAAGAGCGGCTGAAATAGAAGCCGAAGTAATTTTACTGGCCAAGGGAAAAGTAGACGCGATTTATGATATGGATCCCCTTATTAATCCTCAGGCGACCAAATTTACCGAATTGGATTATATCGATGTAATAAAATGGGACTTGGGAGTTATGGATTCAACTGCCGCATCTTTATGCCGGGATAATAATATTACCCTGGTTGTCTTCGGCCTGAACCAGGAAGGAAATATCAAGAGAGTAATTATGGGTGAAAAAATTGGAACGATTGTAAGGAGTGATGTCGGTAATGAATGAAATTTTGGAAAAAGCTGATTTAAAGATGAAAAAGTGTACCGAGATCCTTAAGAAAGAATTTGGTTCCATCAGGGCCGGAAGGGCGGTGCCTTCATTACTGGATAAAATTAATGTGGACTACTATCATACTCCAACTCCTCTAAATCAATTGGCAACTATTACAGCCCCGGAAGCAAGACTTCTGGTTATTCAGCCATGGGATAAAAGCATAATCGGAGAGATCGAAAAAGCAATCTTGAAATCGGACCTTGGTCTCATGCCAAATAGCGATGGAAGCGTTATCAGACTGACAATCCCCCAGCTTACGGAGGAGAGGAGAAAAGAACTGGTCAAGGTGATCCGCAAGAAGGCCGAAGAAAGTAAGGTCGCGGTGCGCAATATTCGCAGGGAAGCAAATGATCTTCTGAAAGCGGAAGAAAAAGAGGGCCGTATTTCCGAGGACGAACTGAGGATTTATCAGGAAGATATTAATGATATAACAAAAAGAAATATAGAGGAAATTGATAAGGTGCTGGAAACCAAAGAAAAAGAGATTATGGAAGTGTAAAAGATGGTAGGTCCTTTACTTTTTCATTCGCGTTTTGAAACAGGCTGAGATTGGGGAGAATTTTTTTTAACCAAGTGTTGTTTGAAGGCAATTTTTTCCTCAATGTTTGTTTGTTACCCCCAAACGGGGGTCTATTTATAGTTGAAGGTGATTAGATGCCTGAGAAAGAAAAAGTAACGAATGATTTAGCTCTCCTGCAAAAAATTGACAGAGAAAAACTTCCTTTTCATGTGGCAATTATTATGGACGGTAATGGAAGGTGGGCCAGGCAAAGAGGATTGCCGAGAATTGTAGGGCATAAAAAGGGAATGGATACCCTTAAACAAATCGTTACCTGTGCCCATGAACTGGGAATAGGGGTACTATCCCTTTATGCTTTTTCTACAGAGAATTGGAAAAGGCCGTCTTTGGAAGTTGACTTTTTAATGCGTTTGCCTGAGGAATATCTGCACAAAGAATTAGACAGGTTAATAGAAAAAAACATTAAAATAATGGTTGCAGGCGACCTCAGTCAAGTTCCGGAAAGGACCCGCTTGGCAATAGAAAAAGCACTGATAAAAACCAGTGGAAATACCGGTATGGTCCTTAATTTTGCCGTAAATTACGGCGGCCGCTCTGAAATTGTCAGGGCCTGTAAAAAAATCCTTTCTTTTATCCTTGAAGGCCGTTACAGCGAAGAAGATATTACAGAAGAGCTTTTGGCCAGGCATCTTTATACTGTTAATCTTCCTGATCCGGATCTTTTGATCCGTTCCAGCGGTGAAATAAGAATTAGCAATTTTATGCTTTGGCAACTTGCTTACACTGAGTTGTGGTTCACAAAAACTTTATGGCCTGATTTTAGCAGAGAACATTTTTTACGCGCTATCCTTGATTACCAGACAAGAGAACGGCGCTTCGGGAATATTCAGGCAAAAGCACACGGCAAGCTTCATATTGACGAGGAAGGTTAAAGGGAATACTTTGGGGCAGGATGGTGATTTAATTGCTTAAAACGAGAGCCCTAACAGCTCTAGCAGGAATGCCGGCGCTTCTTTTTTTTGCCTATCTCGGAAAATATTGTTATGCTATCCTTATCCTGTTCCTTTCTTTTCTTGCTTTAAGGGAATATTTTGCTCTTGCACGAAAAGGCGGCTGGAAGCCGTTTGAAACTGCCGGTTATATTTTTATTCCCGCAGTTTTGCTGGCAGTTTATCAGTCTAATTTGTTGTTAGTTATTTCAATCCTGGTCCTTTTATTTGCTTTTTTAAATTATTTGCCTGTTTTTTTACAAGGCCGTGTTAAATATTGGGAATCTGCCGTAACCTTCTGGGGTATAATATATACTGGAGGGTTGGCCGGTTTTTTATTAGCAATTCGCCTTTTACCCGATGGTTTTTTGCTAACAATTTTTTTATTTTTTGTTATCTGGTCCGCGGATATATTTGCTTATCTTGTCGGTAGAAAATTTGGAAAAAGACCTCTTGCTTCGAGGATCAGCCCCAAAAAGACCGTTGAAGGATTCTTGGCAGGGTTAACCGGAAGTGCTGTAATCGGTTCCGCACTCATGTTTTTTTTCCCGCTGCCTTATCTCAATTGGCAGGGAGGAGCTTTGCTCGGTTTTTTGAGCGGTTTTGTAGGTACCATCGGCGATCTGAGCCAGTCTGCCATGAAAAGAAGCGTTGGAGCGAAAGATTCCGGTAGCCTCCTTCCGGGTCATGGAGGCATACTGGACCGTTTTGACAGCCTTTTTTTTACAGCGCCGTTCTTTTATTTTTACCTATATTTTACTGGTATGATATAATGGATTCAAAGGAGGGCTTATGGCGCGCGGAATTATTATTTTAGGTTCAACAGGTTCTATTGGAACGCAAACGCTGCAGGTTATTGAACAGTTCCCGGGCAAATTTAAAGTAGTTGGGCTTTCAACAAACAGCAATATCGACCTTCTGGAAAAGCAGGCCAGAAAATTTAACCCTTCTGTTATTGCTGTTAGGAACGAGGAAAAAGCCCGGGAGGTTAAAAGCCGGCTCAGAGATCTGCCAATAAAAATATTAGCAGGGGAAGATGGATTAAATGAGCTTTCCACATATCCCGGTGCGGAGCTTGTTGTCGTGGCCGTGGTGGGATTTAGCGGTTTGCAGCCCACTTATCGGGCTTTAGAAAAAGGGAAAACAATTGCCCTGGCTAATAAGGAGACACTGGTTGCCGGCGGCGGGCTGATCATGAAGAAAGCAAGAGAAAAAGGGGCTGTCATTTTGCCCGTTGACAGTGAGCACTCCGCCCTTTTTCAATGTCTCCATGCCGGCAATGCCGGGGAAGTGAAAAAAATTCTTTTAACAGCTTCAGGCGGGCCGTTTCTCGGCCTGAGCAAAGAGGAGCTTGCCTTTGTAAATGCTTCCCAGGCCCTGAAACATCCCAATTGGAAAATGGGCGCAAAAGTAACAATTGATTCGGCGACCTTAATGAATAAGGGCTTTGAAGTAATCGAGGCCCGCTGGCTTTTTGATCTGGACTATGATCAGATTGGAGTTGTGGTTCATCCTGAAAGTATCGTCCATTCCATGGTACACTTTGTTGACGGTTCAATTATCGCGCAAATGAGCCTGCCTAGTATGCTCTTCCCCATTCAGTATGCCCTCAGTTATCCCAAGAGGTGGGAAAATAATTTTCCTCATCTTCAGTGGGAAGAGAAGTCGACTCTTAGTTTTCTCCCCCCGGACAAGGAAAATTTCCCCTGCCTGGAATTGGCTTATTACGCCGGAAGAAAGGGCGGCACCATGCCTGCTGTACTTAACGCGGCAAACGAACTGGCAGTGGAAAGTTTTTTAAAAGGAGAAATATCCTTTTTGCATATACCCTGTCTTTTAGAAGAAGTGATGAACAAACATAAACTTATTCCGTCCCCCGGTTTATCGGACATAATCGACGCTGACCGGTGGGCCAGGGAAGAAACCCTTGCAGTGTTACCCAAGATAAAAAAGGAGATTCGTAAATGATAGGAACCATTATTGCTTCTGTTATTATCTTCGGGTTGCTTATTTTTGTTCATGAGCTTGGCCACTTCCTGGTAGCCAAATGGGCAAAAATTCGCGTTTTAGAATTTGCCCTGGGATTTGGGAAGGAGCTGCTTACCTGGGAAAAAGGAGAAACCAGGTATTCCCTGCGCTTGTTTCCTCTGGGAGGGTTCTGCCGCATGTTGGGAGAGGACCCGGAAGATCTTCCCCAAGAAGGTAATTTTCAGGAAAAGCCTTTGCTAAACCGTTTTGCCGTTATTGCTGCAGGCTCGGTTATGAATTTCTTGCTGGCAGTTGTTCTTTTTTCGCTGCTATTCTTTCTAATTGTTGGGGTTCCTGGGACCGATTCAACCAGGGTCGGCGCTGTCTTACCCCAAAGCAGGGCCTTTGAAGCAGGGATTCGGGAAAACGATCTGATTTTGGCTATTGACGGCGTTAAAATGAACAACTGGAACAGCGTGGTTTCCAAAATTAATTCCAGCCCGGGAAAAGAGCTGACCATTCATATTGAAAGAAATCAACAAGATATTTTTATTTCCGTTGTACCGGAAGAAAAGGACGGGCGGGGATTAATCGGTATTACTCCTGTTTATGAAAAATATAATTTTTTCTCCTCCATTGTCCTCGGCGTTGACTATTTCTTCTTCTGGATTAAACTGATTTTTGTCGGACTTTACCAGATGATCACCGGCATTATTCCCCCCGATGTTACGGGTCCTGTTGGAATTGTCGGTGTTATCGGCGAGGTAATGCAGGAAGGGATAAGCAATCTTTTTTCATTGACAGCAGTTATCAGTATTAATCTTGGTATTATCAATCTGCTTCCCATCCCTGCTCTCGACGGAAGTAGACTTGTGTTCTTGCTTTTAGAAGGGATTAGGGGAAAACCGATTGATCCAAAAAAAGAAGGTTTTATCCATTTTATTGGCTTTACCTTTTTGATTCTGTTAATGATTTTTATTGCTTTTCAGGATATCACACGTCTTATCTATTAGAAAACTTGGAGGCACTGGCAGTGAGAAGAGTATCTATCCCTGTGATGGTGGGAAACATGCCTGTTGGAGGCGGCGCTCCTGTTTCTATTCAGTCCATGACGAACACTGATACAAGCGATGTGGAGGCGACGGTACGTCAGATTAACGGTCTTTTTGAAGCCGGCTGTGAGCTTGTAAGGGTTGCTGTCCCTGACGAAGCGGCGGCAAAATCTTTGGGTGCCATTAAAAAAAATATTTCTATTCCCCTTATTGCAGATATTCATTTTAATTATAAATTAGCTCTCATGGCGATTAATCAGGGTGTGGACAAGGTTAGGATTAACCCGGGTACTCTTGGGGGGGTGAAAAATTTTGACCGTATTATTGCTGCGGCAAAAGACAGGGGTATTCCTCTCCGCATCGGGGTAAATTCCGGTTCTGTTGAAAAGGAAGTTATGGCCAGGCATAAGGGGAGGATCTCTGAAGCCCTGGTTGAATCCACGCTTAGGGCTGTTGATTATCTGGAAAAACATGCGTTTTCCAATATTGTTGTATCTGTAAAAGCAACCAGTGTTTCTTCCACAGTGAATGCTTACGAAAAAATTGCTGCGCAAATTCCCTATCCGCTGCACCTGGGGGTAACTGAAGCGGGCAGGGGAATGGACGGTGTAATTAAATCTTCCATAGGAATCGGTTCCCTTTTACTCAAGGGCATCGGGGATACCATCAGGGTTTCTCTGACAGGCGACCCGGTTGAAGAAATAGCCGCTGCAAAAAAGATCATACAGGCGACCGGCCAAAGGTCATTTGGACCCGAAATTATTTCCTGCCCCACATGTGCCAGGTGTAAAATTGATCTCGGCGGGCTGGTTAAAAAAATAGAGGTGCTGGTAAAGGATGTAACAGCTCCTTTAAAAATTGCTGTTATGGGTTGCCCCGTCAATGGGCCCGGTGAAGCCAAGGAAGCCCATCTGGGAATTTCCGGGGCAGGAGAAAATGCTGTTCTTTTTCGGGAAGGAGTTCTTCTAAAAAAGGTTCCCATCAGCAAGCTGGAAGAAGAATTTTTGGCGGAGCTTCAAAAACTGGCATTATCTTTCCAGAGTTAAACAGGAGGAACGGAGGATTATCATATGGATATAATGGCTATTATCCCGGCTTACAACGAGGAGAGAACGATTGGCAACGTTTTATCAGCCCTTAAAGAGGTTTCTCTTGTTAAGAAAATTATTGTTGTTAGCGACGGCTCAACGGATAATACAGTTCAGGTTGCCAGAAGCTACGGCGTGGAAGTTGTGGAACTAGAAGAGAACCGAGGAAAAGGGGGAGCTTTAAAAGCAGGCCTTGACAATGCCAAAGCAGATGTGGTTCTTTTCCTGGATGCCGATTTACTGGGGCTTACCCCCAGCCATGTGTATAATCTTCTTTACCCGGTAATTAACGGTGAAGCGGATATGACCATCGGCATTTTTGAAAAGGGCAGAATAGCAACGGATCTTGCCCAAAAGATGGCACCGTACCTCTCAGGGCAAAGGGCATTAAAATTTCATTTGCTGGAACAAATTTCCGACCTGGATGTGGCACGTTTTGGTGTGGAAGTAGCGCTGAACCGTTTTATGGAATCTTCAAAGATTACTGTTAAAGAGGTACTTCTTCGGGATATGTCTCATGTAATGAAAGAAGAAAAACTTGGCGTCTGGAAGGGAATGGCGGCCAGAATGAAGATGTATTGGGAGATCATCAAGTATTTAACCCGGGTCAACTCATTAAGATAAGAAAGTAACCGCTCCTTAACTTGCGTATATACTTAGGATATGATAAAATGACCCTGTCCGTAGAATTAATAGTGGTCCGGCCTGAAGAGTGGGTTTTTTGCCCCACTCTTTATTCTTAAAGGATGCCAAGGAGATTAAAAAGATGGATAGGAAGAAAATCAGAAGTATCGTGGAAGAGCTGGCGGAGGGTGCTGCCGGAGCTTTAGGGATGGAACTGGTGGACGTCGATTTTAAAACAACCAACAGGGGATATCATATTATTGTTTATATTGACAAACCGGGAGGGGTTTTTTTGGAGGATTGCGAAATGGTGAGCAAATCCCTTGGGGAACTTCTTGATCTTCACGATCCCATCCCTTCCCGTTATATATTGGAAGTGTCTTCGCCGGGGATTGAAAGGCCTTTGAAAAAAAGAGAGGATTTTGTACGATTTCTCGGTGAGGAAGCCAAAATAAAAACGGCAAGCAAGATAAACGGTTGCAAAAATTTTACCGGCATCCTGGGAGAGGTTCGGGGAGACAATTTAATTTTAAGGGTAGGAAAAGAGGAGATTGCAATTCCTTTTCAAGACATAACCAAGGCTAACCTCTGCTATAAAAAAGGGGGGAGGAAAAAGTGAATCCGGATTTTATGCTGGCGCTGGAAGCTATTGAAAAAGAAAAAGGTATTAAAAAAGAGACTCTGTTCGAGGCAATTGAAGCAGCGTTAATTTCAGCATACAAGCGAAATTTTAATTCTGCTCATAATGTAAGGGTCAGTATTGAAAGGGAAACCGGAGAAATAAAAGTTTTTTCCTGTATGGATGTGGTAGAAAAAGTGGTAAACCCGCAGCAGGAAATTCATATAGACAAAGCCCGCCAGAACAATCCGCTCTGTAAGAGCGGAGATATTCTTGAGATCGAGGTTACCCCTAAAAATTTCGGGCGGATTGCTGCTCAGACGGCGAAACAGGTTGTTATCCAGCGCATTCGCGAAGCCGAACGGGAAATGATATATGAAGAATTTATCGACCGGGAAGAAGATATTATTACGGGTGTAATTCATCGTTTTGAGCATAAAAATGCTATAATTAATTTAGGAAAAGCCGAGGCAATACTGACACCGGCCGAACAAATCCCGCGGGACAATTATAAACAAGGCGATAGGATAAAAGCGTATATTATTGAAGTTAAAAAAACGAGTAAGGGTCCGCAAATTTTTATTTCCAGAACTCATCCGGGACTTTTAAAGCGTTTATTTGAACTGGAAGTACCGGAGATTTATAATGGAATTGTTGAAATTAAAGGTGTAGTGCGTGAACCGGGGAATAGATCCAAGATCGCCGTTTATTCCCATAAAAAAGACGTTGATCCGGTAGGTGCATGCGTTGGTCCCAGAGGCTCCAGGGTTCAGGCCATTGTCAATGAATTAAAAGGCGAAAAAATTGATATAATCGAGTGGAATGAAGATCCTGGGGTTTTTATTGCCAGTACCCTTAGCCCGGCAAAAACAATTAAAGTAGAAACCAACCCGGAGAACAAATCAGCTTTGGTAGTTGTTCCGGATTACCAGCTTTCGCTGGCCATCGGCAAGGAAGGGCAGAACGTTCGCCTGGCTGCCAAATTATCGGGATGGAAAATAGATATTATCAGTGAATCCAGTTACTTGGAAAAAGCTAAGAACAATAAACTTCAAGAAGAAAGCAGCATTTCCCCGCCGGAAGGAGCAACGGAAGGTTCGTGTGAAAAGGACGGCAGCAATACAGGCGAAAATATATTGGAAAAAGAAGGGATGTAGATGCTCCGCAAACGTAAGCTGCCGATGAGAATGTGCTTGGGATGCCGCGAATCTAAAGCAAAAAGAGAGCTCATCAGGGTGGTTCGAACCCCCGAAGGGGAAATAGAGTTGGATTTTACCGGAAAAAAAGCAGGAAGAGGTGCTTATATTTGCCCTTCCGCTGATTGCTTGAAGAAAGCGATAAAAGGGAAGGGACTGGCAAAAAGCCTTGAAAGCCCCATACCCGAGCACATCATCGCTACTTTAAAAGAACAGCTGGATAAGGAGTAACTGGAGTGCATTTCTTTACAATTCTAAGGAGGTCTAAAAATGGAGGTGTAGTGTATGGGAAAAGTAAGAGTTTACGAGTTGGCTAAAGAATTAGGGATCAATAGCAAAAAATTAATTACAGTGCTGCAGGAACTGAATGTTGAAGTTAAAAACCATATGAGCACAATGGAAGAAGATGAGGCCAAAAGGGTAATGGAGGTTCTGACGGGTGGTGAAAAAACACCTGATAAAACCGGTCCGACTGGAAATTCCGCAATGAATAAGCCTGAAGAAAGCAGGGCAGATGAACCTCAAAAAGAGCTTCAAGGGAAAGTAGATGCTGAGAGCGGGAAAGGAAAAAATAAAAAAGCAAAATCTGTAAAGGAAGGCCGTAAAGCGAGAAAGGCAGCTAAAGCGGCTCTGGAAAAAAAGATAAAAACAGAGGAGGTGCTGCACCTCGAAGGAAGGGTTACCGTCGGTGAACTGGCCGGGAGGTTAAATGTACAGACTTCCGAAATATTGGGGAAACTTTTGGAGGTAGGCATAATTTCCAATATTAATCAGCCGTTAGACGAGGATACTCTGGATATTTTATCGGAAGAATACGGAATAAAGTTTGAACTGAAACCCGATCCCGATGAGCAAGAATTGTTAAACCTCGGGGAGAGCGGGGGAGAAAAACAGCTGCGCCCCAGACCTCCGGTTGTTACAGTTTTGGGGCATGTTGATCATGGGAAAACCTCTCTTCTTGATCGCATCAGGAAAACAAACGTTACCGCTTCTGAAGCCGGAGGCATTACGCAACATATCGGCGCATATATGGTGGAAGTGGACGGTAAAAAAATTGTTTTCCTCGATACGCCCGGGCATGAAGCTTTTACGGCTATGCGTGCCAGGGGAGCCCAGGTCACGGATATTGCTGTTCTGGTTGTCGCTGCAGATGACGGCGTTATGCCGCAAACCATTGAGGCTATCAACCATGTTAAAGCTGCGGGGGTCTCCATAATTGTTGCCATTAATAAAGTAGATAAACCCACTGCTAATGTAGATAGGGTAAAGCAACAATTAAGTGAGGCAGGTTTAATACCTGAAGAATGGGGCGGGGATACTATTTGTGTACCCGTGAGCGCTTTGAAAGGTGAAGGTCTGGAAGACCTTCTGGAAATGATTTTGCTTGTGGCCGAAATGTCGGAACTGAAAGCCGATTACTCACGACCTGCCAGAGGAACGGTTATTGAAGCCAAGCTTGATAAGGGACGCGGCCCGGTGGCCACAGTTCTAATTCAGGATGGTGTAATGAAAATTGGCGACCCCATTATCTGTGGGACTATTTACGGTAAGGTAAGGGCATTGCTTGACGATAAAGGAAAGAGGATTAAAAAAGCGGATCCTTCTACTCCTGTTGAGATTTTGGGCCTTAGCGATGTTCCACAGGCCGGGGACAGTTTTATGGTCGTTAAGGACGAAAAATTGGCCAGGCAAATCGCTGCGAAAAGAGGAGAGAAACTTCGGGAGGCAACTCTCCGTAAAGTGCAAAAAGTGTCCCTTGACGATCTTTTTAAACAGGCCCAAGAAAACGAGGTTGATCTAAATATTATTATCAAGGCCGATACCCAGGGATCTGCAGAAGCGTTGCAGGATTCTCTGCAAAAAATTGAAAGCGATAAAGTTAAGATTAAAATTCTTCACACCGGGGTAGGAGCGATAACTGAGTCGGATATCATGCTGGCTTCGGCTTCAAATGCCATAATAATAGGTTTCAATGTCCGCCCCGAGCCGAGCGCCAGGAAGCTGGCGGAAAAAGAAGGGGTTGACATACGCCTTTACCGGGTAATTTACGAGATCATTGAAAATATTAAAGCTGCCATTAATGGAATGCTTGAGCCGGAATATGAAGAAGTAATTTTTGGACAGGCGGAAATAAGGCATCTTTTTAAAGTTTCCAAATTGGGAACCGTGGCCGGTTCTTATGTGCTGGAGGGGACAATTAAGAGAAATGCGGGTATTCGGGTAATCCGCGACGGTAAGGTTGTGCATGTGGGAAGAATAGAGTCTCTAAAACGCTTCAAGGATGATGTCAAAGAAGTTCCCAGCGGATTTGAATGCGGCATCCTTTTGGAGAACTTTAACGACTTGCGAGAGGTCGATATTCTGGAATCATTCTCTTCCCGGAAGGTGACTTCGACGTAATCTACCTTCAAGGAGGGTATTCTGATGTCAAAACAGAGGCCCCAAAGAGTTGCCGAAAGAATTAAGGAGGAAGTTAGCGATATTCTCCGGCTGGAAATTAAAGATCCCGGGCTGTATAAAATGACCAGTGTAACAGATGTTGAAGTATCAAGGGATCTCGGTTACGCGAAGATTTACGTCAGCGTTTTCGGAGATAAAAATGAGCAGGAAAATATCTTAAAATTATTGTCAAAAGCCTCCGGTTTCATTCGTTCAGAGCTGGGAAAAAGAATTCGGCTGCGACATATCCCTGAGGTGGAATTTCGCCTCGATCGTTCTCTTGAATACGGTGCCCATATTAATAAAGTTTTAAAAACATTAAATTTGGGTGCGGGAGATGATAAGTAAAAGTGATTGATGTTGAGCTGGAACCTCTTCTGCAAAAATACGAACAAATTTATATTTTTACCCATATCCGGCCTGACGGTGATGCAATCGGCTCTTCCCTGGCATGGGAAAGGGCCTTGAAGCAGATGGGGAAAAGCGTCAAACTTTTTTGTCCGGATGTTATTCCTCAGAAATATGCGTCATTCATTTCGGATGAAAATATTTCCAACGTTTTTGTCGCCCCTGGAGATACTCCTACACTGGCATTTGTCCTCGACTGCAGTGATTTGGACCGGTTAGATTATATGAAAGAGGATCTGTTAAAGCTGGACGGGGTTTTCAACATCGATCATCACAAAACGAACCTTAGATTTGGCGATTATAATCTGGTGGATCCTTCTGCAGCTGCAACCGGGGAGATCATTTACAGATTGATTCAGGATCTTCAGCTGGAGCTTACTGAAGAGATGAGTTTGTTTTTATATATCGCCCTCGCTTCCGATACGGGTTCTTTTAAATATGATAATACATCTCCTCAAACAATGTATATCGCGGGAAAGCTGTTAGAAAAAGGAGTTAATCCGTCATTTGTCAGTATGAAAATTTTTGACGAAATTTCCTTTTCTTCTTTTTTACTCCTCAGGGATTGCCTGCAAGCCTTAAAGCTCGATGAGACGGGAAAAATAGCCTGGATGAGCGTAGATGAAAAAATGCTTGCCGGGTATGGTGTTAATCCTTCAGAACTCGATGGTTATATAAACTATGCGAAAAACATTAGTGGCGTAGAGGTTGGAGCTTTTTTTTATCATACTATGGATGGGGAAACCAAGGTGGGTTTTCGCTCCAAAACCGTTGATATTTCTTCTATCGCTTTTTCCCTCGGCGGTGGAGGGCACCCTCACGCCTCCGGGTGTTCGATTGTTGGAAAACCTGATGAAATTGAAAAAATGGTAATTCAAAAAATCTCAGCAATGCTTGCTTAGTAGTTTGCAGGGGGTAAAATGGACGGTTTTTTAAATATATTGAAACCTCCGGCTATGACATCACACGATGTTGTCAAAAAAGTAAGAGGGCTGTTTCCTACCGTAAAAGTTGGCCACGGAGGAACCCTTGATCCGGATGCCGTGGGCGTCCTGCCGCTGCTTCTCGGTAAAGCGACGAAGCTTTCATCTTATCTGTTGGAGTTTTCTAAAGTGTATAGGGCAGGCCTGCAACTCGGAATTACTACCGATACAGAGGATTCTTCAGGAAAGGTTTTAACAAAGCAGGATGTCCCTGCCCTTTCAGTTGCGGATATTGAGAAAGTTTTTCATCTGTTTCAGGGAGAAATTCAGCAGATTCCTCCCATGTATTCAGCAGTGAAACAAAAGGGAAAGAAATTGTATCAGTATGCACGGGAGGGAAGAAATGTAGACCGCTCTCCCAGAAAGGTAACGGTCTACTCATTAAAAATAATTGAATTTTATCCTCCTTCCAGAATACTGTTTGAAGTCAAATGTTCAAAAGGAACATATATTCGTACCCTTTGCTCCCAAATAGGGGATTATCTGGGGTGCGGCGGTCATATGTTCTCTTTGCTGAGAAAAGAGGTCGGTGTTTTTTCTATCCAAGACGCACACACAATCGAAGAACTGGAAGAATCGTACCGTCAGAACAGGATTGCCGAACTGCTTCTTCCTTTGGATTATCCGTTTCAGAATTGTAAAAAGCTGTTTTTGGAGGAGACGGAAATTAAAGCATTGCGTCAGGGCCGTTATCTTTCTTATTTTAATTTATTAGAGAAATATGGGCAAGCGCTGCCTGAACCCGTTGACGAAACAATACTGCCGGTATATACTAAAAAAAGCATTTTTACTTTGCTTGCCAGGTGGAAGAAGGACAAAAAAAATCTATTTTATCTGAAGCCGGAAAAAGTTTTGAAGTCTTGTTAATTGTTGGTGAGAGATGATGAAAATAATACATGGAGCAGCTAATTTTCAATATATAAAAGATCGACCGGCATTGGCAATTGCTCTGGGAAACTTTGATGGTTTGCATATTGCCCATAAAAGAATTATCGACAAAACCAGAGAAATTGCCAAGGCAAAGAATTTAAAATGCGCTGCCTTTCTTCTGGATCCCCACCCTGTTAAGGTTCTTTTCCCCCAGTCCGATCTTTTCCTTCTTTCTTCAGTAGCGGAAAGAGCGGAAAAGCTCGACAAATGGGGGGTGGATTACCTCATTATCGAAGACTTTACTCCAGAGTTTTCCGCACTTTCTCCCCATAGCTTTGTGAAGGACTATCTGGCAGGTTTTTTAAATGTTTCTGAGATTATTGTTGGCTATGATTATTCGTTTGGGTTCCAGGGGCAGGGGACTCCCAAAGAGCTGTTAAGGTGGAGTGAGGAATTCGGATACCATGTGGAAATAATGCCTCCTGTTGCCCTTGGCAGCGAGGTTGTCAGCAGTTCATTAATCCGGGAATTAATTTTACAGGGTGAGGTGAAAGCTGCCTCTGTCTATCTGGGGGATTATTTTTCAAGAACCGGTACAGTGGTGCACGGAGAAGGGCGCGGAAGGCATTTGGGTTATCCGACGGCAAATTTAAAGACCCCGCCCGGATTACTTTTGCCGGGAAACGGGGTTTATTTAACTTTAGCCGAATGGAAAGGGAAAACGTATTTTTCGTTGACAAATATCGGTAAAAAACCGACATTTAAACAGGACAATGAAATTGTAGTTGAAGTATACCTTATGGACTTCAGCGGAGATCTTTATGGTGAAGAATTAACAATAAAATTTTTGAACAGAATTAGAAAAGAAAAGTATTTTCCTGAGGTAAGTCTTCTGGTAAAACAAATAAAGGATGACGAAAAAAAAGCCAGGGACCTTATTGCAGAAGAATACGCAAAGATATTGTAAAATGCCGGTGTTAGGCAAGGAAATCGTCTTAGTTTACAAAGGGGCGGGGATATGATAGAATCTTGCTTAATCCGGCAGGAATTATGCACTAGTTAAGGGAGGTGAGCCAGTTGGCATTATCTAACCAGGCAAAGATTGATATTATTCAAGAGTACAGAACCCACAGCAATGATACGGGGTCTCCGGAAGTGCAAATTGCCATGTTGACAAAGCGGATTAATCAGTTGACTGAACATCTAAAGAAACACAAGAAGGATTTTCATTCACGCCGCGGGTTGTTAAAAATGGTCGGTAAACGCAGAGGTTTGTTAAATTACTTGCGCAACAAAAGTCCGGAGAGGTACAGAAACATTATCGAAAAATTGAGCTTAAGAAAATAGATGAAGGCTAATTCCAGGTTTTCTGTTTTAAAGGAGGTTTGTTATTTGGATGAATTTCAAATTGAAGTAGCCGGTAGGTTACTTACTTTAGAAACTGGGAAACTAGCCAGACAAGCAAGTGGCTCCGTAATGATTAGGTACGGCGATACGGCACTGCTGGTAACGGCAACCGTTGCTGATGAACCACGGGAAGGAGCGGACTTTTTACCGCTTACTGTCGATTTTGAGGAAAGGCTCTATGCTGTGGGGCGGATACCGGGCGGTTTTATTAAAAGGGAAGGGCGCCCGACAGAAAAAGCAATTCTGGCAGACAGGCTGACCGACAGGCCTCTAAGACCCCTCTTCCCAAATAATTTTAGAAATGCGATTCATATTGTTGCTACAGTTCTTTCTATAGATCAGGATTGTGTGCCCGAGCCTCTGGCAATTATAGGGGCTTCGGCCGCGCTTTCAATTTCTAAAATTCCTTTTGACGGTCCTGTTGGTGCAGTCAGCGTGGGACTGGTTGACGGTAAGCCTGTCATAAATCCTACAGTGGAGCAGAACGAGGCCAGCACCCTTAACCTAATTGTCGCGGGTACGGAAGATGCAATTTTAATGATTGAAGCAGGGGCCAAAGAAGTTCCCGGGGAACAAATTCTGGAAGCCATTTTAGCCGGCCATGAAGTTATTAAGGATATTGTCCGTCTGCAAAAAGAAATGGTCGAAAAAATTGGTCGGGAAAAGATGGAAGTCCCGGTTTTGGAAATTGATCCTGAATTGAGCCGGGAAGTGCAGGATTTCTGCGCAGCCAAAATCAACAGCACCTTCCGGATTGAAGAAAAGCTGGAAAGGGAGCGGGCTTTAGATCTCGTCAAAGAAGAGACGATAGCTCATTTTAATGAACTTTATCCAGAGCGTGAAACGGAAATTATTGAAGCGTTAAACAATTACATTAAAACTACATTTCGTTCCATGATCCTTAAAGAAGGAGTTCGCCCGGACGGAAGGTCCTGGAATGAAATAAGGCCGATTACTTCTGAAGTTGGGCTGTTTAAAAGGACCCATGGTTCAGGCCTTTTTACCAGAGGGCAAACCCAGGTTCTCAATATTTGTACATTGGGAGCCTTGCGGGATGTGCAAATTTTAGACGGCCTCGGACTGGAAGAGTCCAAACGCTTTATGCATCACTATAATTTTCCGCCGTACAGCGTCGGTGAAACCGGGTTTATGCGGGGACCGGGCAGAAGGGAGATAGGCCATGGTGCCCTGGCCGAAAGAGCCCTTTCCGCCGTAATTCCCAAAGAGGATGATTTTCCTTATACAATTCGCCTGGTTTCCGAAGTTCTGGAATCCAACGGATCAACTTCCATGGCCAGCGTCTGTGCATCTTCATTATCTTTGATGGATGCTGGGGTTCCAATTAAAACTCCGGTGGCCGGTATTGCCATGGGCTTGATTAAAGAAGGAGAAGATATCGCTATTCTGTCTGATATTCAGGGAATAGAGGATTTCCTGGGCGATATGGATTTTAAAGTTGCAGGGACAGTAAACGGCATTACTGCACTGCAAATGGATATAAAAATTAAGGGATTATCCCGCGAGATCCTGGAAATGGCCCTGGAAAAAGCCAGGGAAGGATACCTGTATATCATGGACAAGATGAATGAGACTATTAGCGCTCCAAGGCCGAACTTATCCGATTATGCACCCCGTATCTTTACAATGCAGATTAGTACGGATAAAATCAGGGATGTTATCGGGCCGGGAGGCAAGGTTATTAACCGGATAATTGAAGAAACCGGTGTGGATATTAATATTGAGTCGGACGGCAGGATATTTATTGTTGCCCTGGATGCTGCCGCAGCAAAAAAGGCCCAGGAAATTATTGAGACATTAACTGCTGACGTAGAACCCGGCCGAATCTACCTGGGAAAGGTAACCAGGACGGAAAAATACGGCGCTTTTGCTGAGATACTTCCCGGTAAAGAGGGGCTCATTCATATTTCGCACCTGGAAAGAACCAGGGTAAACAGAACGGAGGATGTGGTTAAGGTCGGGGATCAGGTCATGGTTAAAGTGCTCGATATCGATGAAAAGGGAAGAATTAACCTTTCAAGAAGAGACGCTTTACCGGCTGTCAATTCCCAGGAAAATAGCACAGGGGAGAGGAGCAAACCCCGTGCAGAGGGTGCATCTTTCTCCAGACACAGGCATAATAGATTTAACAGAAAGTAAGGTTCCCCTTGCAGCAGGCACGCTCAAAATTTACTTTGTTAAAGGGGAATAACTCCCCTTTAACTGTAATATTAATTAAATAGACAACACAAGAGAGGTTTGAAAAGATGAAAAAGCCTCTTTTTTTTTTTTAGCTTTAACCGTCGCTGCTGTTACCGGTCTTTTTGCCCTTACTTTATCCCTACCTACAGGTGCTTCTTACCCTCCTGAACCTGTTTTCCAGGTGGAAAGGGCGCAAGGGACTGTGTTTTTTACTTTTAATATCCTCTGGGAAGAGGAGCCGGTTAAAGATATATTGCAAATTTTGCAGGAAAACGAGATTAAAGCTGTCTTCTTTGCAACCGGGGAATGGGTGAAAAGGTATACAAATAATGCCCTGGAAATTATTCTTTCCGGCCATTATCTTGGCAACCATTCGTATTCTCACCGCAAACTGCTGCTTCTTTCCGAAGATGAAGTCATCTCCGAAATTCAAGGTTTTAACCAGGTCTGCCTGGAACATTTAAACTACCGGCCCTCATTTTTCCGGCCGCCATATGGTGAATATAACGCCCGGATGATCAATCTTGCCCGGGAACATGGCTGCCTTACCCTTTTGTGGAGCATCAATGCCTTAATGCTTTCAAATTTTGAAGGTGAACTGATTATCTCCCGCCTGGAAGAACGTCTGCACGATGGAGCGGTTATTCTATTCCATACTTCTTCGCCGCGCCTAAAGGACACTCTTCCTGAGATGATCAGTTACTTGAAATGGAAAGGGTACCGCATTGGTTCGCCGGAAGAAATTTTAAGGTGAGGTAAGGTGGAGGAATGTTTGTCATCTATTTTGGATCAAAAAAAGGAAAGAAGACCATTATTTTCTTTTTTCTTTTCCTCTTCTTGCTCGGCGGTTTTTTCTTTTTGGGAAACCCACTCTACCGCTTGCTTCATCGTTCCCTCGACCGGGTTGAAAAAAGGGTTGTCTTTATGGGGCAAGGACTCGAAGGAAAGACCCGGGAGCAAATTGAGGAAATGTTTGCGGCTAAATTTGAGGAATGGCAGATTAACCCGGTTAATGCAGTCTATAATTCCCTTGACAATACGATAATTCCGGAAACTTGGGGTTACAGAATAAATATACCGGAGACCGTCAATAAAATCATGTCCGCAGGGCCCGGAGAAGAGGTTGAGCCCTTCTACGAGGCCGTTTTCCCGCAGATTACCATTGCCGACTACCCCTCAGCCGTAATTAAAAAAGGAAATGCCGCCAAAAAGCAAATTGCTTTCATGATTAATGTGGCTTGGGGTACGGAATATATTCAACCCATGCTCGAAGTCCTTGAAGCGGAGAAGGCACAAGGCACCTTTTTTGTTGTGGGAACATGGGCAAAGAAAAATATTGAACTGGTGGAGGAGATTTATCGCCGGAAACACCTTCTGGCCAATCATGGGCATACAGATAGCGTGGTTTATACGGAATTGACGGCTGCAGAAATACAAAGCGGCCTGGAGGAGGTCAATAACCTCATCTTTGACGTGACAGGAGAGAAGCCGCACTTTTTTACCCCCCATAAAGGCGAGTATAATCCGCTGGTTTTGGAAACCGTTTCCCGCTGCGGGATGAGAACGGTTTTATGGACGCTTGATACTGTGGATTGGATGGAGCCCGGTGTAGAAAAAATGCATGAAAGAGTGACGGAAAAGATTCACGGGGGAGCAATTGTCCTCATGCATCCTACCCGCGATACCGTTCTTTTTTTAAAAGAAGCGATACCTGTTATAAAGGATAAAGGGTTGGCTATTGTTACCCTGGAAGAGCTTTTCAGCCCTCAAAATCCACCAAGCTCGTTAATTGGATATTAAGAAAATGAGAAAAGTTACAATACTTACTATTAATGGAACAACCCTTCTTTTGCTTGCCCTGCTTTTTGTTTCCGGCTGCCTGACAGTTAATATCCGGGATAGTTATATAAGGTTAAAATACGGCGTTGCGCCGGGCGTTTTTCTGGAAGGAATCCCTATGGAAAGGAAACTGGAAGAAGAAGTAACTTTTCTTGTTCAAGCTTTAAGCCGCGAGCGCCAAATCCGCCCCCGTAACGCCTATCTGGATCCTTTCTCCGGAGAGATACTGCCGGAACAGTACGGGAAAAAAATTGATGTACAGGCAACCGTAAACCTGATTATGAATTCAAGTGCTCACACTACTCATAGTCCTGTTTTCATTGAACTGGACCCCGAAGTAACAGAGGATATTTTGCGAAACATTTGTCACAGAAAAGGTTCCTATGCCACCGGTTTTGGAAATGGAGGCAGGGGCGTAAATATCAGGCTCGCAGCCCAGTCAATAAACAATTATCTCTTGGCGCCGGGAGAAGTTTTTTCATTTAACGAGGCAACCGGACCGAGAGAACCTGAAAGGGGCTATAAGCTGGCGCCAATTATTGTTGGCGGCACGGTAATTCCCGGATACGGAGGAGGGGTGTGCCAGGTTTCCACAACCCTATATAATGCTGTCCTGAATGCGGGACTCGAGGTTGTTCAGAGGTTTCCCCACAGCCGTCCGGTTGGTTATGTCCCTCCCGGTAAAGACGCTACAGTTTCCAATTATCTTGATTTTAAATTCAGAAATAATACCGATAATTTCATTCTTATAAAAACTTCTTCTTACGGATACCGCCTTGTTGTCGAAATATGGGGTTAATGTACATGAGGAGGATATTGCTGATTTTGCAGTAGAGCCATGGCGATCGATTGCACTGCCTTTATTGACAAAGAAAGACCGGCATCATATACTTGGCATAACAAATTTTTAGAGCAAGTAGCTATTTGACAAAGGTGGTGGCATTATGCGGGAAACAGTTCATGTACTGGTTAAAAAGCTCAAGCATGCCGAAGATCTTCCGCTGCCGCGTTTTATGAGCGAGGAAGCTGCAGGGATGGATATTTTTGCCGCTGTAGAGAAAGAGGTTGTAATAGAGCCGGGTAAGTTTGTTCTCGTTCCCACCGGGATTATGATGGCTATTCCGCCGGGTTTTGAAGCACAGGTGCGTCCCAGAAGCGGCCTTGCTTTTAAACACGGGATTACGATTTTAAATTCACCGGGGACAATCGATGCCGATTACCGCGGCGAGATAAAAGTTCTTCTAATTAACCTCGGTTACCAGGACTATACTATTGTAAGGGGCGAAAGAATTGCCCAGCTTGTTATTCATGCCCTACCTGCAGTTAAGTTGATCCAGGCGGAAGAATTGCCTCCTTCTTCGCGCGGCGGCGGGGGGTTCGGGCATACGGGATCATTTTAAATTTTCAAAAAACCGATCTCTTTTGCCGGTGCCGTATAGAAGAAATAGAGTAGGAAATACTACCTCCATAGTAAAAAACAAAGAAGGAGGCAGCGAGCTATGGCAAAAACAGTTATCGGTGTTTTTCGTAGCGAAGAGCGGGCGAGGGAAGCGATAAATGAACTTAAACGCCAGGGGTTTGACGAAAGAGAAATATCCCTTATAGCAAAAGACAATCAAGGAGGCAGGCCGGAAGAAACCGGCGAGCCTGAAAATGAAGGTTTGACCATGGGAGAACAAAACGTCGGCGACGGGACGTTGACGGGCAGCGCCATCGGAGGTATTGCCGGTTTGCTGGCCGGGGCAGGAGCCCTGTTAATCCCCGGTGTCGGTCCCATTGTCGCGGCAGGTCCCCTGGCTGCTTTTTTAACCGGAGTTGTAGGCGGCGGTCTTGTCGGAAGCCTGGTTGACTTTGGTATTCCGGAAGAAAGAGGCCGCCATTATGAAGAAAGAGTTAAAAGGGGCGATATTCTTGTTACCCTTAAAGCGGGCGAGGATGAAACGCCTAAAGTGTCGTCCGTTTTAAAACGGTTTGGGGCTGAGGACGTAGAATCTTATTAGACAATTTCAGTTAAGCTCTACCGCTAACTTTACAACGATAAGCATATGCGCCGGACACGGCGCTTTTTTTTATTGAGTGAAATTCTTTAGCAAAATAATCCTTCATTTGCTTCACACCGTTATTAGCTTTTTCATAACATAGAATAAGATGTAATTACCCCGAAATGCAGGAGCTGCCGAATTAATATGCTTTTGGGGGAAGAGGTGGAGTAAATGGACACTTCCTTGCGAGATATGAATATCTTAATTATCGGCGGAGATAAAAGAGAAGCAGAGCTGTTTTTTCGCCTTAAAAAAACCGGTGCAAAGGTGTCAATGTATGGTTTCGAAAAGTATGAATATTTAAACGAAATTGTCTCTGCGGAAAACCTTGTGGAAGCAATACTTTCAGCACAAGTTGTCATTACCCCCCTGGCCGGAATTGAAGCGGATGGAGAAATTTATGCGCCTTATTCTTCAAAAAAAATTTCTTTAAACAATTTAACCATACTTCGGGCGTTTAGCCCGGGGACAATTTTCCTTGCAGGGCATATTCATCCTTCTTTAAAGGAACTTCTTGCAAATCAAAAGGTTATTATTAGTGAGACGAGTAAACTTGATGAAATTTCTACCCTTAACGCAGTTCCCACCGCCGAGGGTGCCATTCAGGCCGCCATGGAACACACAGAGATTACAATTAACAAGAGCAGCAGTTTTGTGCTTGGTTTTGGACGGTGTGGGAAAATACTGGCCCTAACACTGAAAGCGCTGGGCGCTAAGGTAAGCGTTGCGGCAAGAAGGCCCGAAGTTCTCGCATGGATCGAAGCTTTAAATATGACTCCTATTCCTCTCGGTCAGCTTGCCGATAAGATTAATTCTGCCGATATTGTTTTTAATACAATACCTGCTGTAGTCGTCGATGCTGAAGTACTCTACCGCATCAAGAGCTCGGCAATAATAATTGATATATCCTCATTTCCCTATGGAGTAGATTTTGCTGTTGCAGAGAGGCTGAATATCAAAGCAATTCTTCTTCCCGGACTGCCGGGAAAAGTTGCTCCCAAAACTGCCGGAAAAATACTTGCCCAGGTGTACCCGGAACTTATTAAAAAAGTATTAAAAGGAGGGGAAAAGGGTGAGCTTACAGGGTATTAAAATTGGCCTGGCTTTAACCGGTTCCCACTGTACAATAGATAAAATATTCGTGCAAGTAGATAGGCTAATTGCTGCCGGTGCGGATATTACTCCCATTATATCCCCTGCGATTGATTTAATTGATACACGTTTTGGAGATGCCGAGGCCGTTAAATCCAGGTTATTTGAAAGCACGGGAAAAGATATTATCAGGAGTATTGTTGATGCCGAACCGGTTGGCCCCCAAAAGCTATTTGACTTAATAATAGTTGCCCCCTGCACGGGAAATACTCTGGCTAAGCTGGCTAACGGAATTACAGATACTGCTGTTTTAATGGCGGTTAAATCACATCTTAGAAATCAAAGGCCGGTTCTTCTGGCCATATCAACGAATGACGGGCTGGGGTTAAATGCCAGAAATATCGGTTTTTTATTGGCTGCAAAAAATATTTTTATGGTTCCTTTCGGACAGGATGACCCAATACTTAAACCTAATTCCCTGGTTTCCAAGATGGACCTGTTGCTTCCTGCCGCAGAAAGCGCTTTGCGGTACGAGCAGCTTCAACCGCTTTTGGTTTCCTATTAATTTAAAATAAAATTGCGTTCTCTCCAATGTTTGTTTGATAAAAGCAATAAGCTTTGTTATAATATTTACAATATCCTGGTAAGGGAGGTTGCAGATTTGTCCTCGTTTTTTGGCTCTTTAGTTACTGCAATGATAACGCCTTTTAATTCCAAGCTGGAGATAGATTATCAAAAGGTGGAAGAACTGGTTGATCTGCTGCTGCGCAAGGGCTCCGACAGCCTGGTTGTTGCCGGTACAACCGGAGAATCTCCGGTTTTATCCGAAAAGGAGAAGCTAACCCTTTTTAAAGTTGTCTCCAATGCTTCCGGAGGAAAGGTCAAGGTCCTTGCCGGGGCGGGAAGCAATAATACCCAGGCTACCCTTGAATTTTGCCAAAAAGCGGAAAAAACGGGTATTGATGGTTTAATGCTCGTTGCACCATACTACAACAAACCTCCCCAAGAGGGATTATACCGTCATTTTTCAACTATAGCCCGGTCAGTATCGCTTCCGATTATGCTTTATAATATCCCCGGGAGAACCGGCGTTAATCTTCAGGTGGAAACAACCTTGCGCCTTGCGGAAATCGATAATATTGTTGCTATTAAAGAGGCAAGCGGCGATCTGGAACAAATAACAGCCATCTGTGACGGTGCACCGGACGGTTTTGATGTTTACAGCGGGGATGATTCCATGACGCTTCCGGTTTTAAGCGCCGGGGGGTGCGGAGTAGTCAGTATTGCTTCCCATCTTGCCGGTCTGGAAATTAAACAAATGATTGATGATTTTTTTAACGGGGATATAAAGAAGGCTGTCAGGATGCACCAAAAGTTAATGCCGTTTTTTAAAGCCCTGTTTATTACTACAAATCCCATACCGCTAAAGGCGGCATTGAACCTTTCCGGAATGAACGTGGGAGAGCCGCGGCTGCCTTTAATACCTTTGCCGGAGAAAATGTCCAAAACGTTAAAGGAAGTGCTGGATCGCTATACTTTTAATTAACGGCTCTGCTTACATTACATCAAGTGTTGCGCCTCATGCTCAAAGGGGCGCTTTTTTATATGTTTGCCTTTCGCATGGGAATGGAGTATAATAAAAAACAATAAAAATGGAGCGGAAAATAACTTAAGAGAGGTGTTATTTTTTTTTGCGTAAGGGAAAAGAAAAGGGTGGGCGAGATAAAATCCAAATCATCCCTTTGGGCGGTGTAGGGGAGATTGGAAAAAATATGTTTGTAATTCAATACAATCAAGAGATAATAGTTATCGATGCGGGGCTAAAATTTCCCGAAGATGAAATGCTTGGTGTAGATATGGTTATACCTGATATAACCTATTTGGTTGAAAACAAAAGCAAAATAAAGGCGATCATTTTAACCCACGGGCATGAGGACCATATTGGCGCACTCCCCTACGTTCTTCCCCACATAAATGTGCCTATTTACGGTACCAGGTTGACCTTGGGCCTTTTAAAAATAAAGCTGGAAGAGTTCGGTTTGCTAAAGCAAGCTTCCTTGCATGAAATTCACGGCGGGGATAATATTACGATCGGTTCAATAAACGTAAGTTTTTTTTCAACCAATCACAGTATACCGGATTCTGTAGGGGTTATCTTAAGAACGCCGGCGGGTAATATCGTCTATACCAGCGATTTTAAATTTGACCATACACCTGTCTTGGGAAATATAACTCAATTTGATCTTCTTGCAGATGTAGGCAGGGAAGGAGTTCTCGTGGCTCTTTCAGACAGCACGAATGCTGAACGGGAGGGCTATACCCATTCCGAGAAAGAAGTCGGGGAAACATTAAATGATATTTTTTTATCTGCAGAAGGAAGAATCATTATTGTTTCTTTTGCCTCCAATGTCCACCGGATTCAACAGATTGTCAATGCGGCCAGTTTTGCCGGCAGAAAAATTGCCGTGGACGGTTGGAGTATGGTCAATGTGGTGGAAATTGCCCGCGAATTGGGTTACCTGCACATTCCCCCAGAGCTAATGATCGATGTGGATGATGTTAAAAAGTTTCCCCGGGAAAAAATTGTTGTCCTTACTACCGGAACTCAGGGAGAGCCGCTATCGGCTCTTGCCAGGCTGGCCAATGCCAACCACCGGAAGCTGGAAATCATTCCGGGAGATACTGTTGTTATAGCTGCAACTCCAATTCCCGGAAATGAAAAGCTGGTTCACCGGACTATTGATAATCTTTTTCGCCGCGGGGCAAAAGTAATCTATGGGGGAGTTTCGGGAGTTCATGTTTCCGGGCATGGAAGCCGGGAAGAACTTAAGTTAATGTTAAACATGCTCCGTCCAAAATATCTAATTCCGGTTCACGGAGAATATCGCCATTTGATACATCACGCTGCCCTAGCGGAAACGATCGGTATTCCCAAGGATAATATTTTTATTGTCGAAAACGGTGCCGTAATGGAGTTTTCCCCGTCACAGGGCAAGGTAGTATCAAGTGTACAGGCCGGTGCAGTTTTTATTGACGGACTGGGGATTGGCGATGTGGGCAATATCGTTTTAAGGGATAGAAAAGTTTTATCTGAAGACGGTATTTTTATTGTTGTCATGGCCATTGACAGCAAGGAGAAGGAGCTGTTGTCAGGCCCCGATATTGTTTCCAGGGGATTTGTTTATGTTAAAGAATCAGAGGAACTGTTGGATGAAGCCAGGGAAATCGTAAGTTCAGTCATTACAAACTTGTTATCGAAGAAAGTCAGCAATTGGCAGGTTATAAAAAACAGTATCAAAGAGTCAATGGGAAAATTTTTATGGGAGAAAACCGGGAGAAAACCGATGATTTTGCCCATTATAATGGAAATTTAAGCAAAACTATAAACGATGCCCTTTCCGTTAAATGCGGAAAGGGCATTTCTTAAGATGCGCCCGTGTAAAAAGGGTTTTTGCAAAAGGCGTCAAATATGTAGAAAAGAAGAAATCTGCGTAAAAAAGAAAGTAAGGATCTAAGGCATGAAAAAAATTGGTTTTTTGGCGGTGGTGTTTGTTTTTTGCATATCAATACCCGTTACCAGTGTATTTGGAAATGAAGTTGAAAGTATTTATATCATAAACGGTAAGCAAACCGAAATACCACCGGATTTTACTTCACAGGATGATCTCAAGGTTATTAAGCCGGTTAGTGCCCTTTATAACCAATATATTGATTATCCCTGCGGTTATGCAATTAATTATCCTAATCATATGAGGGTTGATGTTACACTGTCTCTGGTTAGAACAGTTATTGCCGATAAAGATACGCAAATAGAAATTTATTATGACAATTTTGAAGGTACCGTTCATTCTGCTGAGTCTTATATTAATTACAGCAATCGTTTTAAATACAATAAAGAGCATACAATAGAAAAAGACGAGTTCATTTATGTAAACGGCTTAAGGGCGCATTTGCTCAAATGGCGTAGAAATAAATGTGCAAATATTGAAGTCGATAAAAACTACTATGTCAATGTCAAGATCGTCAAGAATCGGAACGAAGTTTATACTATTTTTATAAAATCTGCTGAACCGGTACAGGATTATATGACAATTTTAAGCAGCTTTAAACTGGTTGATAAAAAGGGGGTCTCCAAGGTTTATGCCCGCTATAAAACTACTTTAAAAAATCTTAATGAAGAGACAAATAATTTTCTTAAAGAATATTTTTTAGAAAGCAGCAGTCTAAAATGGGGAATATTCGAGTGGTCAACAATTAATAATTTCGATTTTTTAAAGAGCCTTGAAGAAAGGCTGGATTATACTTTTGAGTTTATCGTGAGGTATCAATCTTTTGACAGCAGCTTTCCTGAGACAGAAATAATAAACGCATACAACAACAATAAATATGTAGAGTTAACGCTTCAAACGGAGCATCTCTTCCGGAGCGATGATGATTCAATCGCTATTTACGACATACTTAATGGGAAATATGACGCTTTTTTAAATCAATACGCCGCAGCAATAAAAGAATTTGGCCATCCTGTCTTATTTAGACTGAACAACGAGATGAACGGGGATTGGTGTTCCTATTCGGGCTATTATACTTCAAACGATACAGAATTATTCAAAGCGGCCTGGCGATATATTTATAATCTCTTTCAAAAAAACGGGGTGGACAACGTCCTGTGGGTCTGGAATCCCCATGACATTTCTTTCCCCGGATTCAAGTGGAATCATTACCTAACCTATTATCCCGGGGATAAATATGTGGACATCATTGGGCTAACCGGATATAATACAGGGACTTATTTTAAAGGTGAAGTATGGAGAAGTTTTGCTGAAATTTATTCCGGCCTTTATCAGGAATATATCTCTATTTTTCAACAGCCCTTTATGATAACGGAGTTTGGTTCCAGCTCCATTGGAGGAGATAAAATTGCTTGGCTCAAAGATATGTTTGCCGGCATTGGTCAATTTGATAATATCAAAGTTGCCATCTGGTGGAACGGTATTGACTATGATCAGGAAGGTAATCCCGGAAGAATCTACCGGCTTGATGAAACAGACGGAATGATTGAAGTTTTTAAAAACGGTTTAAAATACTGGAAGGCGGAACCGGCAGTTCTTGGAGACTGAAAAATAAATGAAAAATTTTGCAGTAATAACGGGTACAAAATGAGCAAAGCAAGAGATGACATGCTTGTTATTTTATCAGGTCCCATGTTAATTTGATTTCCTTCCCGGGCTGCAGCTCGGGATGCAGATAATCATTAATGTCAGAGCTGACCAGGCGTACTATTTTGGCAGTGGAATCTGAGGTAAGTTCAACTTCAATCGTCCCTCTGGCAAAAGGTAACTGCACGTTGCTTTTCTTTTTTTCCTCCGATTGTTCCTGGAAAATTTCTTGAAGGGGAATGGGCGTATAAAGCACCATATCCGTTTCACTCCTTTTTTTCCCCATTATCAACGATAGGATATTTTGTTAATGCCTCTCGTTCGTTTCTTTTTCCCTGATAAGCGAGCGCAGCTTGGATACCGCGTCGGAAAGGCCGCCTACTGCATCGATAAGGCCGACCTCAACAGCTTCCTGGCCGATCAGAACCGTTCCAATATCCCTTCCCAGCTGGTTGGTATTGAACATGAGTTCCTTGAACTTTTCCCGAGAAACATGGGAATGTTTGCTGACAAACTCAATGACTCTTTCCTGCATTTTATCCAGGTACTCAAAAAATTGAAAGATACCGATAACCTGACCGGTTAATCTGATGGGGTGAATCGTCATTGTGGCAGTTGGGGAGATAATACTGTAATCACAACTGACGGAGATCGGCACTCCAATAGAGTGTCCGCCGCCCAGCACCAAAGAGACGGTTGGTTTGGAAAGGGTGCTAACCATTTCAGCAATAGCCAAACCTGCTTCTACATCACCACCGACCGTATTTAGAATAAGGAGTACTCCCTTTACCTGGGGGTTTTGTTCTACGGCTACGAGTTGGGGGATGACATGTTCATATTTGGTAGTTTTGTTCTGGGGTGGAAGGACAAGGTGCCCTTCAATTTGCCCGATTATGGTTAGAATAAAGATATCATTGTCCTGTTTCGGCAAAGCAAGCTGGCCGACATTCTGAAGGCTGGCTGTCCTTTCTTCCTGGGTGGGCTGTTCTTTCGGCGTTTCAAATTCAGGTCTTCCGTGCGGTTCCTGCATGAGAAAATCTTTTCCATGAAAATCTCTTTTCAATTTATTTGCCCCTTTCTTTTTTCATATTTTTCCCCAACCAGCAAAGTTGAATTCTCTTAAGAACAAAGTTCTATTTGTGTCTCTTCCTGGGTAAAGATAAAAAAAAGCCCTGAGAAGAGAAATTGATGTTACTTTTGGAGACGGGAAAATTTATCCTGGCCTTGCTTTTATTGCTGGGCGGTATTAAAGCTGTCGGCAAAAGTTTGCATCAGCTGGCGGGAGGGAAGTTTCATGCGCTTCTTAAAAAAAGCGTATCAACTTCCGGGAGGGGTTTTTGTGTCGGACTGGCGGCAACTATTTTTTTGCAAAGCAGCAGCCTGGTAACAGTAATGGTCGTCGGCTTTATTAACGGCGGTTTTATGAACTTAACCCAAGGACTGGGCGTAATTATCGGGGCTAATGTCGGTACTACCGTTACTTCGCAGATTTTTTCCATTGAGACGGAATTTTTAATTATTCCTTTTCTGCTGACCGGTTTTGTCTTATATCTATTCGAAATTATTTTCCACCGTCCTCTGGGAGGAAAGGTTCTGTTGAGCATTGCCGCTGTTTTGACCGGTATACAGCTGTTGATCATAACATTGGAACCTTTTGCAGATACTGCCGTGTTTCGCCGGCTTTTTCACTTCAGCCGGGGAACTCCCCTGAGGGGGATCATTGCAGGCATTACCGCTGCGGCGATCATCCAGAGCAGCAGTGTCACAATTGGCATGGTCATCCTGCTGGCCGGGGAAGGTTATTTTACTTTGCCCGAAGCCCTGGCAATGGTTGTCGGCGCAGACCTCGGCACTTGTTTGACTGCCCTGATAGCATCCATTGGTACTATACCTCCTGCGAAGAGGGTAGCCTGGGGGCATCTATTTTTTAATCTGGTTTCAATTATTTTTGTTTTGCTGTTTTGGGATTCTTTTTTGTTCATAACGGAAATGACTTCAAAAGATATAGCAAGGCAGGTAGCGAACTCTCATACCCTTTATAACCTGCTGGGGGCCGCGCTTTTCTTGCCGTTAGTTGACAATTATGCAATTATCTTGCAAAATATAGGGGCAAAAGACAAGCTCAATAAGAAGGAAAAGGGCTCGTATCTGAAGAAAAGAAAGTTTAAATATTTAATGGAGAAACTCAAAGAGCTTCTCTAACGTCGAATATATGTAGGAGGTTTTTCATGAATTTAGCGGAAGCAGCAATATTGGGGTTATTGCAGGGTTTTGCTGAATTTCTGCCTATCAGCAGCTCGGGCCATCTTGTTATTTCTCAGCATCTTTTCGGTATCTCGCAGCCGGGGGTTACCTTTGAAGTGCTGGTCCATTTTGGAACAATGCTCTCAATTGTAACTGTTTTCTGGGGCGATCTGGTCGCGCTTATAAAAGGGCTGGCAAACAATCGTGAACAAAAGAAGCTCTTTATTCTTTTGCTTGTCGGGACAATTGCAACGGGATTTGTGGGCCTAGTTTTGGGGTCGTTTTTTAAAAGCCTGTTTGAACAGCCTGTTGTAACAGGTTTTATGCTGTTGATTACCGGCATCCTTGTTTTTCTAATTTCCAGGTTAAGCCAATCGCCGGGAGGGAAGACTATAGAAAAGATGAGCTATCTGGATGGGGTAGTTACGGGAATTTTTCAAGGAATAGCGATTATTCCGGGCATATCCCGCTCCGGGTCAACAATACTGGCTTCCCTTTTTCGGGGGTTAAAAAGGCAGGCAGCCATTAAATACTCTTTTTTGCTGGCGCTGCCGGCAATAGCGGGAGCTACGTTACTGGAGGCAATAGATATATTTCGTATGCCCGGGATCCCCGAGTACCTGTGGTTATATCTTTTTGCCGCTTTTATGGCATTTTTAGCCGGTATTCTCTCGATTAAAATATTTATTAAGTTTTTAAATGAGGGGAAATTTTATTATTTCTCCTACTACTGCTGGTTTGCAGGAGCTTTTACCATTTTATACTTTCTTATCTTTAAAAAGTAACTTATAACATGAGGTTAAAATGGCCGCCAAAAAAAATAAAAAAGTTAACGCTGCAGAAAAAAAGAAAACAGATGCTATTCTCAGCCAGGTAAAAGCAGTTATACTGATCGCTACAGCTGTTTTTCTGTTTGTTTGCCTTCAATTTACCGATCAAACGGGATTTTTGGGCACGGTGATAAATTTAATTTTTAAGACGCTTTTTGGTGAAGCAGCAATAGCACTTCCATTTTTCTTTCTAATTGCCTCTTTGGGCTATTTTTGGCCTTATAAAATTGAAAATTTAAAAAACCGCCTTATCGGCCTGGCAATTGTTTTCGCTCTTCTGGTTATCTCTCTGCATCTTAGGGCTTTTTTGCAGGGACCCGCGGCTACCGGGTGGAAAAATATTTTTTTCTTAATGATGGAACTGGGCCTTTTACAACAAGGGGGCGGGCTATTGGGAGCCCTGCTGACGACGGTTTTATTTTTTCTTTTTAAAGATTTGGGAAGTTATATTGTCATTACTGCCTTGGGCCTTATCGCTTTAATGTTGATAACGAACAATTCATTTTGGGAATTGTACAAAGGAGCGCGGGGTATTTTCGGCTTTGTTGGCAAGTTTTGCCAAAAATTTAACCGGGTATTAAGCTACGCGGGGGAAAGAAAAGAAACAGCTCAAGAAAGCAGTTATACAATTAAGGATTACGCCGCTTTTCAGCCTGTGGAAGAAGAGGGCGGAGAAGAGGTCGGCGCAGGCGGAAAGGAAAATAACGGCTTAATTGTTTTCCCGGCTGGAGAAGAGTTTAAAAACGAAGAAATCGGTAAAGAAGCAGATATTAGTAAAGAAAAGAGTGCTTCACCGCCGGAAGAAACCCCGGCAACCATTTCGCGGACTATTATTGAGAATAATGAGCCTTATGAAGGGTATAAAATTCCTCCGTTGGATTTGCTCACAAAAGTGAACAGGCTGCGGGATTATCAGCAGCAAAAGCTTATTCACGAGCGAGCCAAAGCGCTGGAAAACACTTTTGAAAGCTTCGGGGTAAAAGTAAGAATTAAAGAAGTGCTGACAGGTCCTGCTGTTACCCGTTATGAAATACAGCCGGAGACAGGTGTCAAGGTCAGCAAGATCCTGAGCTTAAGCGACGACCTTGCTTTAAATCTTGCTGCATCCGATGTTCGCATTGAAGCTCCGATTCCCGGAAAAGCAGCGATAGGAATAGAAGTTCCCAATAAAATCATATCGCTGGTTTATTTGAGGGAAGTACTGGAAGACAGCGCTTTTCAGAATTCAGCATCCCCTCTGATAACCGGACTTGGTAAAGATATCACCGGTGTGCCTGTGTTTGCTGATTTAATTAAGATGCCGCACCTCCTTGTGGCCGGCTCTACCGGTTCAGGAAAAAGCGTCTGCATCAACTCTATTCTCTGCAGTATTCTTTTTAAAGCTCCTCCGTGGAAAGTGAAATTTTTATTGATTGACCCAAAAATCGTTGAGCTTAGCGTTTATAACGGTATCCCCCACCTTATTAGCCCGGTGGTGACGGAAGCGAAAAAAGCCTCGCAGGCCTTACGGGCTATGGTTAAGGAAATGGAAAGAAGGTATGAATTGTTTGCTCAGAGCGGTGTCCGGGATATCTCCAAATACAATGAAGCTTATGATGATTCCCTTCCGTATATTGTTGTAGTTATCGATGAGCTTGCGGATCTGATGATGGTCGCTCCTTCGGAAGTGGAAGATTCCATCGTCAGACTGTCGCAAATGGCCAGGGCTGCCGGTATACATTTGGTTATTGCAACCCAGCGGCCGTCAGTGGATGTTATTACCGGTTTGATCAAGGCTAATATCCCCTCAAGGATTGCTTTTGCCGTTTCTTCCCAAATTGATTCCCGGACCATTCTTGATACAGGGGGGGCTGAGAAACTTCTCGGAAGAGGTGATATGCTTTACCATCCCATAGGTTTACATAAAATGCTAAGGGTGCAGGGAGCTTTTATCAGCGAAAATGATATTGTAAAAGTTGTCGATTTTATTAAACAGCAGGAAAGCCCGCTCTATCAGCATTCTTTTTTAACCGAGGAAACAACGGAAGAAATAGTGGAAGAAGATACTGATATACTTTTGCCCGAAGCAATTGATTTAGTCCTGGAAACGGGACATGCATCCATTTCTCTTATCCAGAGGAGGTTTCGCATCGGGTATAATAGAGCGGCGCGTATTATTGACGATATGGAACGGCTCGGCATCGTAGGAAAATTTGAGGGAAGCAAACCCAGACAGGTCCTTGTTAGGGCTGATCAGGTTAAAGGAATTCTGGAAGGAAAAATTAAGGCTAAAAACTAGAACGGCTGATCCTAAAGCGGGGAAAGGAGGATTGTTTTGCAGGAAATCGGCAATTTATTAAAAAAAGAACGTCAGGAAAAGGGGATAAGCCTGGAGGAAATCAGCCGGAAAACCAAAATCCAAGTAAGATATCTGCAAGCTCTTGAAGATGGCGACTTTTCCTGTTTTGCAGGCAAAGTCTATATTAAAGGGGCCTTGCGCAATTATGCCGAATCTATCGGAATTAATGCCGATGAGCTGATCTCATATTATGAGCGGAATGCTAGGGGGCAGGAGAACGACAAAGACAATGAAGAGAAAGTTGAGCTGTTTAAGGGCAAAGAAAGAAGGCCCCTCCCTTTTGTGGCGCTAATCTGGATAATCCTGCTGGCAGTTGTTTTTGGCGGAAGTATCTGGTATCGCTTCCAGGGCGGTTCAAAGGGAGGCGAACAACCTCCGTCCCAGGGTGTTCCGAGCCTTGAAGGACAAATGGAAGAAGGCAGTGAAGAAGGGGAACCGGCAATTCCTTCCCCCGGTTTAGAAGAAGTTTTAGAAGAGCCTGAAGAATCTCCCCAGCTTGTTCAGTTGTCTTTCAGCAAAAGAGAAGCGGTGTATTTGTTAAGAGGCGTGGAAGAAATGGAGCCGGTTCTTTACTTTACGGAAAAGTGCTGGGTGGAAATTGAACAGGACGGAATTTTCGTGGAACAAAAAATCTGCTCAGCCGGCGAGGAGAAGGCTTTGCCGGAAGGCGGCAGCGAGGTTAAAATTCGTCTGGGATATCCACCGGGTGCCTGGTTGGAGGTAAACGGTTTAAAACTTAATGATTGGAACGAAATATCCAATGCTTTTAACGTTATAATAAAAAAAGATGACTGACTTATAACATCTGATTGGAGCATTTATATGCCGAAAAGCTTTTTTTTAGTTTCTTTGGGATGTGCCAAAAATTTTGTTGACTCGGAAGTAATTGCCGGCAACCTTATTAAGGAAGGATATACTCTTAGCCCTAACCCCGGAGAGTCTCAAGTAGCAATTGTTAATACCTGCGCCTTTTTGCATGATGCCCGCGTTGAAGCGCTGGAAACCGTCAAAAAAATGGTCGATATTAAAAAGGCTCCCGCTTCCAGGCTGAAAACCATTATCCTGACGGGTTGCTTAACAAATTATTATAAAGAAACCGCTCTAAAGAAAATAATTCCGGAAATTGATCTGGTAGTGCCGTTTAAATATGCACAGCTGATTCCCTTATATTTACGAAATAAAAAGCTGCCTCCCGCAAATACATGGAAGCGCACTTTGACAAAAAATAACCGCTTTATTACAGGTTCACCCCACTCGGTTTACGTTAAAATTGCTGAAGGTTGCAACAACAGATGTTCATATTGTTTAATTCCGTTTATTAGGGGGAAACTGCGCAGTAAGCCTATTGAGGATATTGTCTTTGAAGTTAAAGCTCTGCAAAAGCTGGGGGCAAAAGAAATTAATATTGTTGCCCAGGATACCACTGCTTATGGTAAGGATCGCTACGGCAAATTTATGCTCGTCCCCCTTCTGCAAAGAATTAGCCTCGTAAAAGGCATAAAATGGATTCGTTTGCTGTATGCTCAGCCGGATCGTATTAAGGCTGATTTGATTGATCTTATTGCCGGAGAGGAAAAAATTTGTAAATACCTGGATATTCCCATTCAGCATATTGACCCCAAAATATTGCGCATGATGGGAAGGACTGCCACACCGGAGAAAATTGTTGCCCTATATCAGATGATCAGGGAAAAGATCCCTTCTTCCGTTCTTAGAACTACCGTGATGGTAGGTTCTCCGGGAGAAGGGGAAGAGGAGTTTAACAATCTCCTTGCCTTCTTAGAGCGGTATCCCTTTGAAAGGGTGGGAGTCTTTCGTTTTTCACCTGAAAGAAAGACCGCTGCTTATTCCCAGCGGCCAAGGGTAAGTCCCCATGTAGCCCTTCAAAGGGCGCAGGAAATAATGGGCAGACAAAAAGTACAGTCACGGCTTTTTAACCGCAATTTGCTGGGAAAAAAACTGGAGGTTTTGGTTGACTCCTATGACGGGAAGAAAAAAATGCTTCAAGGAAGATATCAAGGCCAGGCTCCTGAAGTGGACGGAAAAGTATATGTTCCAAATTCTGCAGGAAAACCGGGGGAATTTATTCAGGTTAAGATTAACGGATGCGGGGATTACGATTTATTGGGTGAGAGGATTATTATATAATCGTGAGGAGCTTGTTACGGGTCTTTTTTCCCGGGCTTTTGCCCGGCTTTTTTTATATTCGGAAATTATCGGGGCAATATTAGCCGGCAGGATTATTTTATTAATATTGCTTTTACAGCCGGGTATTTGTTATAATAACTTATGTTAAGTTATTATGTAAACTTGCGGGGATGGTTGCTTTGAGGGGAAGTACGTTCCGCTGGCCTGTTATGCTTATTGTTGCGCTCCTGACTTTCGGGGCTATCTTTGCATTTAACCTGTGGCACCAGCAGCGAATAATAAAAGAACCTCTTTTAGAAAGCCTCCAGCAAATGGACGGCGTTCAAAGCGTCGAGGTAAGCACGCAGGAACACAGTCAAAAAATGATCTATTTGGTCACTTTGTCCGATGCGAACAATCTGCCGGCTGTATACAGTCAAATGGACGAACTTCTGCTGTCAACCTATCATAATAGAGATAATTATCTTTTATTATTAGCAGAAAACAGCAATTCTTATCTGCAATCAGTTTATGAAAAAATACAATTTGCCTTAATGGAAGGCGAGAGGACAGGGAATTATACCGGGATGAACGAGGAAGTATCCCGATTGCTTGAACAGGAAGAGGACAAAGTTGACTATAGTCTCTGGGTTGATCAAGACAGAATATACCTTTTTCTTTCTTCCGGGTCAAATTACTTGTACAAGATAATTCCCATTAAACCCTGTTGATATGGGACAAGTTTAATAGAGCAAAGAATATGTTTAGATTTTGCTTTGGAGGTTAATTTCCATGCTAAAAGAAATTGGTGCGGGTTTAGCCCTCGGCATACTGGCCGGATTATTTGCCTTAGGATTTAATGTGTATCCTTTTCTACTTCTGATTGGGTTATTTTTTCTGCTTACCAGAGTAGCGGACATAAAAGGAAATAAACAATTTGTTCCGGTTAGTAACTCCAAGGCAAATACCAGGATATCATTTGAAGATATCGGCGGGCAAAATACAGCCAAGCGGGAGCTTCTTGAAGCCCTTGATTTTTTAAAAGTACCCGAGAAAATGAGTTCGCTGGGAATCAGGCCTTTAAAAGGTATACTTTTGGTTGGTCCGCCCGGGACCGGCAAGACGCTCCTCGCCAAGGCCGCGGCTTATTATACTGATTCCCTTTTTTTATCGGCGGCCGGAAGCGAATTTATCGAAATGTACGCGGGAGTTGGCGCCCAAAGAATCCGTCAGTTATTTAATCAGGCCAGGAACAGCGGGAAAAAAAGCAATAAAAAAAGTGCCATCATCTTTATTGATGAAATTGATATCCTGGGAGCCAAAAGGGGAAGCGGCAGTTCTTCTCACCTGGAACATGAACAAACTTTGAATCAGCTCCTCGTGGAGATGGACGGCCTGAGCTTCAATGATGAGATAAAGATCCTTTTAATCGGGGCGACCAACAGGGCGGACCTTCTTGACAATGCCCTGCTAAGGCCGGGACGTTTTGACCGGATTGTACAGGTTGAACTTCCTGACCAGGAAGGAAGGCTGCAGATCTTGCAACTGCATACCAGGAACAAACCCCTGGCCGATGATGTTTGTTTAGAAAACATCGCTCGCGAGACTTTCGGTTTTTCCGGAGCCCATTTGGAAAGTCTTGCCAATGAAGCCGCGATTATTGCGCTCAGAGAAAAAAAGAAGTTTTTAGAAAACAGGCATTTTAGTGAAGCCATAGACAAGGTTATTATGGGGGAAAAAATAGACCGCCGTCCCGATAAGGAAGAGTTTTGGAGAATTGCTGTCCATGAAACCGGGCATGCCGTTGTCAGCGAGTGCATTCGTTCCTGCTCAGTTTCCACAATCACCATTATTCCCCGGGGTAAGGCCATGGGCTATATTAGGCAGACGCCGTCCAAAGACAGCTATATTTCCACCAGAGAAGATATTGAGGAGCAGATTGCAATTTTGCTGGGGGGCGCCATCAGCGAAGAAGAGATTCTTGGCAGCCGCAGCACCGGGTCGTCAGGCGATTTTCAGCAGGCCGTCGAGCTGGCAAAAAAGATCATTTCAGCAGGCATGTCTTCTCTTGGCATTGTGAGTGTTGCCGATCTGCCAAGCGGTGTGCTGTACGACAGTTTAAAAGAAATCCTGAATGCTCAGGAACAGCGCGTTCGGAGCATTATTCGAAAATACAGGAGTATGATCGAAAATGTGGCCCGGTATTTGCTTGAAAAAGAAAAGATTAGCGGGGCCTATCTGCGCAACATCCTTAAAGAACATGAGCAAAGAAGCAGAAATGAAGTTTGTTAAATTTGCCTTAAAAAGTGTATGCAGTGTGCTGCTTTTGTTGTTAGCCTTACATTTTCTAAGCCCGACCCTTTTTTCCGCGGGAGCTTTTGAATTTGACGCCTACGTAAAGATCTTCGGGCGAGGTAATACGGTTATTCATCTTCCTCCACTTGGGAAATTGATTGCGCAAACCCATCTGCCTCCTTTTGACCTGCACTTTACCTTGCAATATATAAATTTGCAGGAACTTAGCCATTTTCTAGGCAATTCAAACTTGGAAACCAATTGGCCCTTTCTTTTTTTAGAGCAAATAAAGGCGAGTTTAATTCGCTATGCGGGTTACTTCCTTTTGCTGGCATTTTTTCTGGGGGCGGGGAGTTCATTGCTCTGGTCCCAGGGAAAGATAAATAAAAAAGAGATGGGTATTCTGGGGTTTGTAAATGTTTTGGCCTTAGTATTTTTCATGCTCTTTGTCGTCTCCTTTTATGATTTCGGAGCTTTTAAGCATGTTGAGTACCAGGGAATTATTGAAGCAGCACCTTTGGTTCTCAATGTACTGGAAAAAGGAATTGAGGTGATTGATAGCCTGGGAGTTCAGGTTTCCGGAGTTGTAGAAAATATTTCGGCACTGCATGATGAAATGGAAACGGATATTGCTGTTCAAAAAAATTCGGTAAAAGTTTTGCATGTTTCAGATATCCATAACAATCCCGCTGCTCTGGAGTTCATCCGGAGCATTGTGGAGACTTTTCAAGTAGATTTAATTATTGATACGGGAGACCTTGTTGATTACGGTACAGTCTTTGAAGCAGGGCGCTTTGCCGATTTTTTTGCCAGGTTAAGCATTCCTTATGTTTTTATCCCTGGAAACCACGAATCACCGCAGGTTGTGGACTATCTGAAGGGGTTGGAAAGTGTGATCGTTATTGAAGAGGGGATTATCGAAGCCTCCGGTGTAAAAATTGCTGCCGTGGCAGACCCTTCTTCATATTCTCCGGGAATGGACGCAGCGGATGAAGAGGTCATGGAGGAAGCTGCAGAAAAACTGGCAGGTATGGTTAAAGACGGCGGACCGGTAGACATTATCGCCGCTCATAATCCGGACATATTTATGCATCTGAGAAAAGACGGGCGCCTCTTTCTCTGCGGCCATCTTCATGTTCCCATGATTAAACAGGAAGATGGGTACGTGGAGATTAATGCCGGAAGCACGGGGGCTTCCGGTGTCCGCGGTTTCAGGGACATGGATTTGACATTCAGCCTGGTACTCCTTTCTTTTGAATATTCAGAGCAAAATTTGGCTTTGAACCTGTATTCTGCAGATATGATTAAAATAAAACATAATCCTCTAAATTACAGCCTTGAAAGGGTTCTTTTTAATATTCAGCCGGGTGAGCAGGAAACTGGCTATGAAAAAGATAATAATTAAGGGAAAGATTATTCGAGGAGAATACAATGCGGGCTTTTCTGGCTGTAAATTTGGACGAAAAGATGAGAGAAAAAGTTGCCGAGGTGCAGGAAAAGTTAAAAAAGCGTACCAGCGGTATCCGTTGGGTTAAACCCGAACTTTTACATCTCACCCTAAAATTTCTTGGGGATATCAGGGCAGAGGAGCTTAAGGCTTTTGAACAGCACCTTGAGAAAGCGGCAAGGGAAGTAGCGGCTTTTCACCTTACTTTTAACCGGCTCGGTGCCTTTCCCGGTTTGCGCAATCCCCGAGTCATCTGGATTGGGACGCAGACGGGAACCGCTCAATTGGTGCTTCTCGCTAGTAAAATTGAAAATATTTTTAAATCCACTGCAAACTTCCAATCCGCTTCAAATAAGGTTAAAGACACAACCCCTTTTGTTCCTCACCTTACCATAGGCAGAAGACAAAAAAACTCCGACCTTCTTTTTCCCATGGAGATTTTTCGAGAGTCATTTGATTGTAAATATGCGCTCCATGTCGATCGTTTTTTTCTGATGCAAAGCACCCTTTATTCTTCCGGTCCTGTTTATACTCCGGTAAAAGAATTTTTGCTGGATTCTTTTTAGTAAGAAGGATTTTCCTTTTTTTTAAAGAATAGTAATAAAATCAGACAGGTGTTCAAAATAAGCTTACTACCGGGCCACTGCCGGGAGGTTTCAATATGGAGAAGAAAAAAGCTTTAGAAACGGCTTTATTACAGATTGAAAAACAGTTTGGCAAAGGATCGATTATGAAACTCGGATCCGAAGGGATTTGTAATATTGATGTTATTCCTACCGGAGCTTTATCTCTGGATATTGCTTTGGGTGTTGGAGGGCTGCCCAGGGGCAGAATAATTGAAATTTTTGGCCCGGAGTCTTCCGGTAAAACAACGGTAGCATTGCATGTAATTGCCGAAGCGCAGAAGAGCGGAGGATTTGCCGCCTTTATCGATGCTGAACATGCCTTGGATCCCACTTATGCCAGGAACCTGGGTGTAAATATCGATGAACTGCTGGTTTCCCAACCGGATACCGGAGAGCAGGCGCTGGAAATTGCCGAGATGCTGGTGCGCAGCGGGGCGATTGATATTCTTGTCGTGGATTCCGTTGCGGCACTTGTCCCCAGGGCAGAGATTGAAGGGGAAATGGGGGACACCCATGTGGGTCTCCAGGCACGGCTCATGTCCCAGGCCATGAGAAAGCTTTCCGGGATTATCAGCAAGTCTCAAACAGTAGCTATTTTTATAAACCAGATTAGGGAAAAGGTTGGCGTTATGTTCGGAAACCCTGAGACGACTCCAGGTGGGCGTGCTTTAAAATTTTATGCTTCAGTCAGGCTGGATATCAGAAAACTTGAGCCGCTTAAACAAGGAAACGATATTATCGGTAGCCGGACCCGGGCAAAGGTTGTCAAGAATAAAGTGGCTCCCCCTTTTCGTCAGGCTGACTTTGATATAATTTACGGAAAAGGTATTTCCCGGGAAGGATGTATTTTGGATCTGGCTATTGAAAGCGAGATTGTCAAAAAAAGCGGAGCCTGGTATTCATATGGGGAAGAGAGATTGGGGCAGGGTAAAGAAAATGTCAGGGAATTTCTTAAAAATAACCCCGAACTTTTTAAGTCTATTGAAAAACAAATTTCTACCTATTATAAACTTGGAGCCGGCACGGAAGACGGTTCTCCGGAAAAAGAGACAAAAGCGTCTCCGGACGTGGAATAACAATAAAAGGATACGGGTAAACCTTTCTCCCTTGACATAGTCGCTTCTTAGAGGATACAATGAAAAAAGCCTGAGCATTTAAAGGCTTGAGATCTTAAAATAGAATTGACCATAATTAATGCTGATTGCATTTAATATATATTTTTAGAAAGATTAAGCTTCCATTTCTAAAAAAGAATTTGGCCATTTCTATTTTAAGCTGTTCATTTACAGCTTTATTTTTATGTTTAGAAGCAGAGACAATATCAGGAGGTGAAAATGGTTAGTTGGATGCATTTACTGTTATCATTGTAATTGTCGGTATATTATTTGGACTAGGAGCCGGTTATTTTTTTCGCAAGTACCTGGCGGAGGCGAAAATTAAATCAGCAGAGGAAGAAGCAGCAAAGATTATTCAGGAAGCCAATGAAAAAGCCAGGTCTTTGAAGAAGGAGAAAATTCTTGAGGCTAAAGAGGAAGTCTTTAAATTAAAAAATGAATTTGATCGGGAGGCAAAAGAACGGCGTTCCGAAGTGCAGCGGCTGGAACGGAGGCTCTTACAAAAAGAAGAAAACCTGGATAAAAAAACGTCCCAGTTAGAGAAAAAAGAGGACGAAATAAAGAAACAGGAACAAGAAATTTTACAGATTCAAGAAAAGCTGGAGGACCTGCATAAACAGCAACTTGCCATGTTGGAGAAAATATCGGGGATGTCTGCCGATGAGGCCAAGGATATCCTGCTGAGCAGAGTGAGGGATGAAATTCAGCACGAAATTGCCCAGATGATTAAAGATGTTGAATCGCAGGCCAAAGAAGAAGCTGAAAAGAGAGCCAGAGAGATAGTTACACAGGCTATTCAACGCTGTGCCGCTGATCATGTCTCCGAGTCTACTGTTTCTGTGGTAAACCTGCCCAACGACGAGATGAAAGGCAGAATTATCGGAAGAGAGGGAAGGAATATCCGTACCCTTGAGACTCTAACCGGTATAGATTTAATTATTGATGATACTCCCGAAGCAGTAATCCTCTCAGGATTTGATCCGATTCGCAGGGAAGTGGCGCGCATTGCCTTGGAAAAACTTATTATTGATGGACGGATTCACCCTGCCCGCATTGAGGAAATGGTTGAAAAAGCCCGCCATGAAGTAGATGTTCAGATTCGTGAAGAGGGTGAACAGGCAGCTTTTGAAGTAGGTGTCCACGGCCTGCATCCGGAATTGGTGCGCATGCTGGGGCGGCTCAAGTTTCGTACAAGTTATGGACAAAATGTGCTCAAGCACTCGGTGGAGGTGGCGCACCTGGCCGGTATTATGGCTGCGGAACTTTCATTAGATGTCAAGATGGCCAAAAGAGCGGGCCTGCTTCACGATATCGGCAAAGCACTGGACCATGAAACAGAAGGGCCGCATGTTGTAAATGGAGCCGAACTTGCGAAAAAGTACCGGGAATCGCCGGAGATTGTCAATGCTATTGCTGCGCATCATGGTGATATTGAGCCGCAGACTCTGGTTGCCGTCCTTATACAGGCCGCAGATGCCGTTTCCGCTGCAAGGCCGGGGGCAAGAAGAGAAACCCTTGAAGCTTATATTAAACGACTGGAAAAACTTGAGGATATTGCCGATTCTTTTGATGGTGTAGAAAAATCCTACGCCATCCAAGCGGGCAGAGAGATCAGGATCATGGTTAAGCCCGATAAAATAGACGATTTGACGGCAGCACAAGTAGCGAGGGAAATTGTGAAAAAGATTGAGCAGGAACTGGAGTACCCAGGACAGATCAAGGTTACTGTCATCAGGGAAACAAGGGCAGTAGAATATGCTAGGTAGTTTTTTGCGATATGGTAATAAGTGCCGAAAGGCACTTTCTTCTTTTTCCTGAAGGAATTCAAAAAGGCATTATTGAATATTAAAAGTCATACATAAGGATGTAGAGCTTTTCTTGGCAAATAAACAGAGTGATCTTTTAAGGGAGAGTGTTCTTAAATGAAGTTGAAGCAGGTACCCGAGGAACTTTCTACTGTAGATTTGCTAATTGTGTTATTATTGCGCTTTCCGGAAATTTTTACGATAAAGTATAATTTACCGGAAACCAAATTTGAACTTTCCTTTATGTTAAAAAGTAATCCGGAAAAAAGCAGATACATAAAATTTAAAGAAAGCTTTGATGAAGCAGCCAAAGCTTATAACGAACTGGCAAAACTGAAAACAGCCGTTCCCAAGCTTAGCCGCAAGTTTATTGATTCCTGGGTTTTGCTCCAGGTAACCTGGAAAAAAGATAATATTACTTTTGAGGAGGTAAATTTAATCAATCAAATAATTTCGAATGAATTTAAAAATGATTTGGTTTTGGATTCAAGAGTGGATGAGCCCTTAGAAAAGGATTTGTCATTTAAGGAGGAATTTATTGAATTTTTACTTTCCAGAAAAAATGAAAAGAATGAAGAAAACTTATTCGCTTTTCGTGAAGCAGGTAAAGTCTACGTATTTGATAGATAAGTAAAAAATACCGCTCCATATAAAATACATACAATTAATATTTAAAATTTTTTAAATTAAGAAGGAACTTTTTCAATCATTGCAGAATAGAATAATTATAATATTAATATTGCTTCGTCAAAAGGAGGTACATGGACTTAATGGAAGTATTAAAGGTTTCAGCAAAATCCAACCCCAATTCTGTGGCAGGGGCTCTAGCAGGGGTTTTAAGGGAGCGGGGAGGCGCAGAAATGCAGGCTATCGGAGCAGGCGCTTTAAATCAAGCAGTAAAGGCGGTTGCAATTGCCAGAGGGTTTGTTGCCCCCAGTGGTATGGATTTAATTTGTATTCCTGCTTTTACAGATATTCAAATCGATGGAGAGGAAAGGACTGCTATCAAACTGATTGTTGAACCGCGTTAACCCCGGAAAACAAATATATCATTGACTCCTTTTATAAAAAATACTCCTTACCAGGGAGTGTTTTTTTGTCTTTTTTTTTTAATAAAATAATTTGAAAAGGAGGATGAATTGTTGTATATTTCTTTAAGGGAAAAGAATAAAGATACCGATGTTGATAGGATTTTTGATGCCCATTGTGATACGGTGCTGCACTTTACCGGAGAACATGGCAGCTATAATTTTCTGAAGGAAAACAACCATGCCCATGTTGATCTGCCCCGTTTAAAAAAAGGAGGGATTAAGGCACAAATTTTTGCTTTGTTTATTGAGCCGTGCTTTAAGAGCGGAGGGGCCTTACAAAGGTGTCTTAGACTTTTAAATTCTTTTTATGAAACGGTGGATGGCTGCGGGAATGAGATTATTACCGTATATGATTATCCGCAATTTATAGAGGTGACAGAGTCCGGAAAGATTGCCGCCTTACTTTTAGTGGAAGGTGGAGAAGCGCTGGAAGGGGAACTCAAAAATTTGCGTAAACTCTTTTTCCTAGGTGTCAGGGGGTTGGGGCTGACCTGGAATTTTGAAAACGAGATTTCCGGAGCTGCCATGGAAGGTCCCGGAAGTAAAGGTTTAAAAAGTTTTGGCAAAAAGGTTGTTCGAGAGATGAACAGGTTGGGAATGATTATTGATCTCGCACATATCTCACCAAAGGGCTTTCAAGATGTTTTAGCGGTTACCGATGCCCCTGTTATTGTCTCCCATGCAAATGCTGCGGCTCTGTGCAATCATCCCCGTAATTTAACGGATGAACAAATGAAATTACTGCGGGATAACAAAGGAGTATTGGGAATTTCCTTTTATCCTCCTTTTATTGATCATAGGGAAGCCGGTTTGGACAGACTGCTGGACCATTTTGAACATGCCGCGGATATTCTGGGGGTTGATTATTTGGGTATCGGGTCAGATTTCGACGGGATTGATATTGTTTTAAAAGAATTAAGGGATGTTTCTTTTTTACCCCGCTTAACTGCCGGCTTACGAAAGCGGGGCTTTAGCGAAACAGAAATTCGAAAAATTCTTTTTGAAAACTTTCTCCGGATTGTAAAAGAAACCGTTACAGGAGAAGGCAATGAGGTTTGTTGACTTCCACGTTCATACATCTGCTTCGGACGGAAGTTTTAGTCCGGGTGAAGTTGTTGACAGGGCTGCAAAAGCAAAGCTGACTGCTATTGGAATAACGGATCACGACACGATGGCCGGAATATCCGGCGCCGTAATTGCCGGAAGAAAATATAACATAGAGATTATCCCGGGTATTGAATTTAGTACGCATTTAAAATACGAGGAAATTCATATTCTTGGTTATTATTGCCGGCCTGACAACGTCCCGCTTATTAAGACGATAAACAGGCTTAAATCAGACCGCCATGAACGAATGGAAAAAATGGTTGACAAGATAAACAAGCTGGGGCTTCGGGTTACCTTTGACGAAGTTCTGGCAGAAGTAAAGGGTAAGGCTATTGGAAGACCGCATCTGGCCAGAGTGCTCTGTAAAAAAGGGTACTGCAAAGATCTGGGAGAGGCTTTTGCACGCTATATCGGCTTTAATGCCCCGGCCTATGTTAAGAGAAAGGAATTTACTCCCGTTGAAGCTATAGAAATTATTCGCGGCGCGGGCGGAGTTCCGGTGCTGGCCCACCCCGGGACTTACGGAAAAGTTGATTTTCTTTCTTATTTGGTCGAGGCCGGTCTTATGGGAATTGAGGTTTTTCATCCCCGCAATTCAATTCAGGTCAGCCGCAGGTATTTCAGGTATGCTTTAAAGTGCGGGCTGTTAATAACCGGCGGCTCGGATTATCATGGAGATAAAAACGGTCATGGGACAAGGTTGGGAGATGTCAAAATAGACCTGTCTTTTTTAAAGAGATTAAAGCAGCGGAGCAGGGCATTAAAAAAACACGGAGGAAGATTTTAATTTATCTAAAAAAAGGATTTCATAGATCAATCAAGAATACCTTTTTTATGCTGAAAAATAATATGAGTCAGCCTTATCACAAAGAAGATAATGGGTTGCAGTTTTATGTAACGGGTCTTCCATGGTAAGGCCGGTTTTTCACTTGTACAGGCAGTGAAACTGCCGCCAAGTTTTTGTAAAGGCCAGAAGTATTATTTTTTAGATGGATGGTGAATGGAAGGGTACTTGCGCAAAAAGGAGGTGCAACACGATTAAGCTTAAGGCTACATAAACAACGAGGGGAGGTTTAGGTAATGAATCTTTTAATGTATGGGCTGGAATTTTCGGTATTAGGTTTTGCTGTTGTTCTTGTTGCGCTTTTTGCCTTGGCCTTAATACTCTTGCTTTTCAATAAAATGTTTACCGGGAGCGAATCAACTCCCAAGCAGGGGAAGGGCGGTCAGGACATAAAAGGAGCGCAGCTTAAAAATCAACCTGTCCAGGCCAAGGAGACGCTTACCCCTGCTGTGCCCCTGCAGGGGGAAAAACCGGAAATTGTCGCAGCAGCCATGGGTGCCCTTTTATATGCCCTGGAGGGAGGTAGGGGCCGGCGTTTTGCCGTTACTAAAGTTACAGGAGCCGCCATGCCCAGCAGCTGGGGACAGGTCGGAAGAAGCAGGCTACTGCAGCTCAGGCAGGATTTTGTATTAAGTAAAAGGGGGAAGATTAGATGAAAAAGTACAGAGTTTTGGTAAATGGACAGCCTTATGAAGTTGTTGTGGAAGAGGTAAAAGATACATCCGGGCCGGTATCCTCGCCGCAGCAGGCCGCTCCAGCTCCGGCTGCTCCGGCTGCTCCGGCGGCAAAGGCAGCCGCACCGCAGCCTGCCCCGGCTCCGAGTCCGGCGGGGGGCAGCGGTGCCGGTACATCTGTCCCCGCACCCATGCCCGGTTCGGTTCTCGCCATCAAGGTAAATGTGGGAGATAGCGTCAGCGAGGGAGACGTTTTGTTGATCCTGGAAGCGATGAAAATGGAAAATGAGATTACGTCTCCTGCCTCAGGGGTTATCAAGGCCATTAATGTATCCGTAGGTGCAACAGTGAATACGGGAGATACAATGATTGTTATTGAATAAGGCATGGAGGGGTAAAAATGTTAATTAAGTTGTTGGAATTTGCCAACTCGACGGGCTTTTTAAATATTACCGGCCCACAGGCGATTATGATCGTTATTTCACTTATTCTTCTGTATCTAGGGATAGTCAAAAAATATGAACCCCTTTTGTTGGTGCCGATCAGTTTTGGTATGCTCCTGGTAAACCTGCCCCTCGGCGGATTGATGGCTCCCCCGGGAGAAGAGCCCGGTGGGTTGCTCTATTATCTCTACCAGGGTATTGAGCTGGGAATATATCCGCCGCTGATTTTTCTCGGGGTGGGCGCGATGACGGATTTCGGGCCTTTAATTGCTAACCCGATGACATTGCTTTTGGGGGCGGCAGCACAGCTCGGTATCTTTTTTACTTTTATCGGGGCGTTACTGCTGGGGTTTACGCCGTTTGAAGCGGGTTCCATCGGTATTATCGGCGGCGCGGACGGCCCCACGGCTATTTATGTTACCTCCCGTCTGGCACCTCACCTTCTCGGGGCTATTGCTATTGCAGCTTATTCTTACATGGCTCTCGTGCCCATTATTCAGCCTCCGATCATGAAAGCCCTGACCACGGAAAAGGAAAGAAAAATTGTTATGCAGCAGCTCAGACCTGTTTCCAAAAAAGAGAAAATTTTATTTCCTATTGTTGTCATTATTTTAACCGGCCTTCTTTTGCCGGCGGCCATTCCCCTTCTGGGGATGCTTATGTTCGGGAATCTCCTCCGAGAGTGCGGGGTGACCGAGCGGCTGAGCAAGACTGCACAAAACGATCTGAACAATATCGTGGTCATCTTTTTAGGCCTTACCGTGGGGGCCAAGGCCAGTGCAGAATATTTTTTAACATTTCAGACGATTTCGATTATCATTTTAGGATTGATTGCCTTTGCAGTGGGAACTGCCGGAGGAGTATTGATGGGGAAAATTATGTGCAAGCTTTCGGGTGGTAAAATTAATCCGCTGATCGGTTCGGCCGGTGTTTCTGCCGTGCCCATGGCAGCCAGGGTTTCTCAAACCGTTGGCAAGCAGTATAATCCCAATAACTACCTGTTAATGCATGCCATGGGCCCCAATGTTGCCGGAGTAATCGGCTCAGCCGTTGCAGCAGGAATTTTTCTCTCAATGCTCTAAAAATAGATGCGTTAAGATAAAAGAGAACCTGGTTGATGGCCAGGTTCTCTCATTTTTAGCCCTGTTGCCACGGGAAAACAGATCTCCTATAATAGTATGAAGAAAAAGAGTTGGGCGGATTAAGAATGCAAAAGATATCAATTTTAATTGTAGATGATCATACAATTTTGCGAACAGGGATTAAACTGATTTTGAATCCTTACGAAGACCTGGAGATTGTCGGTGAAACAGGCAGCGGAAATGCCGCTTTAAAGATGGCTGCAGAACTGAAACCCCGTATTGTGCTGCTCGATCTTTCTTTGGAAGATGGAAGTGGTTTAGAATTACTTCCATTGTTTAAGAAAATTGACCCTTCTCTGAAAGTATTAGTTTTAACAATGCATGATGACGAGAGCTATGTTCATAAAGTTTTACAGAAAGGCGGAGACGGCTACCTGTTAAAGAATGCTGCTGATCTTGAATTGGTTACAGCAATAAGAGCTGTAAACCGTGATCAATTGTACCTTGACCCCTCCCTGACAAAAACAGTGTTAAAAAACATTTATGGAGATAACGAAGATCGCGGCAACATAAAAAATGATGAAATACTCAGCAAAAGGGAAAAGGAAATTTTAAAACTGGTAGCACTTGGTTATACCAATAAACAAATAGCCGCAAAGCTTTCGTTAAGCGTTAAGACAGTAGAGAGCCATAAAGCAAGTATTAAAGAAAAACTTAATGCCAGGTACAGGTCTGATATGGTCAAATATGCCGTTGAAAAAGGGATTGTAAATAAAGACGATGTTTAGTGTGTCTGAAAAGGTTACTTGTATTTATTGATCAGACGGCTGTAACAAAACGAAGCATTTCTTTTATCCCCCAAAAGATCATAAAGAACTCCCAGTTCTAATAATATTTTTGTCTCCGATGGATTTAGAGAAAGGGCTTTTTTCAAGTTTTGCAAACCTTTCTGCGGATTTCCTGCCAGGGTATATGCCCTCCCCAGACAATAACTTACTTCCCAATCGAAAGGAAGAGCTTCTTTGGCTTTTTCGAAATACTCTATGGCTTCATGATAACGGTGCTGGTTAAAGCAGATTGCACCCGCATTAAAATAGCCATTATAAAAACTGGGATCTTCTTCAACGGCTTTGGTAAATTCATTGAGCGCCTCGTCATATTTTTTTTCACCGGCATAAATATTTCCTATGGAGTTGTAGACAAAAGCATTAAGCTGCGGGTCCCTGCTCAATGCTTTTACAAGCCTTAGTTTGCTTAGAGCTTTGCTGTTCAGACCTTTTTGGCTGTAAGCGAGCCCCAGGCAAAAATGCCCAAAGATAAAGTTTGGCTCAAGTTCCACAACTTTTTCAAATTCGCGGATAGCTTCCTCAAGCATGGCCAGATCCCAAAAGCCCAGGCCTTTGCGAAACGAGTCAATTCCCTGGTCACTTTCCAGTTTTAAAAAAGAATATTTTTGGGGAAACTTTTTTTCATCGATGTCGGGATCGTCAAGATTTCTTCCCGGTTCAAGTTCAATATCCTGTAAAAAACCTTCCGGCAGTACGTCCGGCAGGGTGAAATTAAATTTTTTCTGCAGTTTATTTACTTTCTCTTCAAAAGTTAACCAGTGCTTAACGTATTGATCCATGAGGATGCGAAGATTCAACAAACTATTGATTAATGTTTCCTTCTCGTGATCAGTAGGCTTTTTTTGCAAATTCATTTCAATTTCATGTAAAGTATCAAAGATCGATTCTATACTGTTGTTTGGAAAAGACATCTATTTACCTCCTTGCCACAGTAATTTCATTTTCTGTTATACGCATTGTCTTTTAATTTATACACTTGTTGTTTCGGTAAATTTTTTCTTTGGCCAAGTGTTGACGACAAAACAAAAATAGGGTATACTAAGTATTGCGTTCAAGGCGGTGCCGGCGTAGCTCAACTGGCTAGAGCGGCTGACTTGTAATCAGCAGGCTGCGGGTTCGAGTCCCACCGTCGGCTCCAAATTAATCATGGAGAGGTACCCAAGTCCGGCTAAAGGGGGCAGACTGTAAATCTGTTGGCTTTGCCTTCACTGGTTCAAATCCAGTCCTCTCCACCATTATAAAATGGAGCTCTGCTCCTAAATTTTTGGGCCATTAGCTCAGTCGGCAGAGCACCTGACTTTTAATCAGGGTGTCCCAGGTTCGAATCCTGGATGGCTCACCATAAGCGAGAGTGGCGGAACGGCAGACGCGCCAGGTTCAGGACCTGGTGGGAGCGATCCCGTGGGGGTTCAAATCCCTTCTCTCGCACCATGCTGGCGAGAAGTTTGAACATACTTCAAACTTCTCGCTTTTATTTATCCTATGTGAAACTTGCAAAAGAGGGAATAATTACCGCAAATATTTTTCTCCTGCCTGGAGCTATAATATCTATAGCGGGAAAACAATAATTTTATAGGGGGTGATCTTTTTATGCATTCTGAGGTTATTGAGCTTTATCCGGACTCTCCCAGAAGGGGTGAGGAACTGTCTATTACATACAGGGGACTTTTAGCTCAAAGTGGGGCAGATGCTGTCTGGCTGCATTATGGCTTTGACAACTGGCAAAATGTTTCCACCCTGGAAATGCAGAGGCAAGGGAACGGTTTTAAATGCAGGATCAATGCTGAGGGCAGAAAAATGGTTAACTTCTGTTTTAAAGACAGCGCTGATCACTGGGACAACAATAACGGAATGAACTGGAGCTGCATGATTAGATAAAAGGAAAAAAGGTTTCGGGAAAAGAAAGGCCTTTATTTACAAGGCCTTTCTTTTTTTCCATGTTGCTCTGGTGGATGAGCTTATGGGCAGGATTTAAGTAAAAGGTCTCGAATTACTCAAGCATGGTAATTATGGAGCGGGTATTTATCATATGGAAGGGTGATAGAATTTGTCCATGCTGAGAGACGGAAGCCTGGCCCCTGAGGGGCTTTTAAAAATACAGTGGGTTAAAGAGCATATGCCTGTGCTGCGGGAGTTGGAAAAAACCCTTGCAGAAGCGGAGCCCTTTAAAAATAAGAATATCGCTATTTGTCTGCATCTCGAAGCGAAAACCGCGTATATGGCTCTGGTCCTCAAGAAAGCAGGGGCAAATGTTGTTATTACCGGAAGCAATCCTTTGTCAACCCAGGATGATATTGCTGCTGCCCTTGACCGGGAAGGCGTTGAAGTTTATGCCTGGCATGGTTCCTCGAAAGATGAATATGCCCAGCACATTTATCAAACCGCAAGCACAAGGCCGCAGTTGGTTATCGATGACGGCGGGGATCTGGTTTCGCTTCTGCACCGGAGTTTTAAGGATCACCTCCCCTTCGTCATCGGAGGCGCGGAGGAGACAACAACAGGATTAATCAGGCTCAGGGCAATGGAAAAGCAGGGGGCGCTGAAATTTCCCATGATGGCTGTTAACGATGCCCTTTGTAAGTTTCTCTTTGACAACCGGTATGGGACCGGCCAGTCTGTCTGGGACGGCATTATGCGTTCAACTAATTTAATTGTTGCCGGTAAAAATGTTGTCGTCATTGGTTACGGCTGGTGCGGAAAAGGGGTTGCCATGAGAGCGAAGGGGCTTGGGGCGCGCGTTTTTGTTTGTGAGGTAGACCCTGTTAAAGCTCTGGAGGCTCATATGGACGGTTTCCGGGTCGCACCCCTTATGGAAACGGCTCCTCTTGGCGATATTTTTGTTACGGTAACGGGTTGCAGTCAGGTTATAACAGGAGAACATTTTCAAATTATGAAGGACCAGGCTATTCTTGCCAATGCCGGGCATTTTGATATTGAAATAGACAAAACAGCCCTTGCAGCATTAACAGGGCCTCCCAGGAGGGTTAGGAAAAACGTTGATGCCTATACTTTTCCAGATGGGCGCAGAATTTACCTGTTGGGAGAAGGACGCCTGGTCAATCTCGCTGCTGCAGACGGACACCCGGCGGAAATTATGGATATGTCCTTTGGTCTTCAGATACTGGCCTTAAAATATCTGCTGCAAAACCGGGGAAAGCTTGAGCAGAAAGTATATTCCCTTCCCCCCGAACTGGACAGGGAGGTCGCAGAGCTGAAATTAAGGGGCTTGGGACTAAAAATCGATTGCCTAAGTACCGCACAGAAAAAATATCTGGAAAGCTGGGAAATGGACTGAGAAAAGGAGGAGAGCCAGCTGCATGATGAAAATTGAAAAGGCGATTATTGGAGGAACAGGCTTTTATGATCCGCTCTTGCTGGAAGAAAGGCAAGAACTTACTGTTGAAACCAAGTACGGCAGCGCTTATCTGCTGACAGGCCGGTATAAAGGTATTCCAGTGGCTTTTTTAGCGCGGCACGGAAAGGGTCATCACCTTCCCCCACACCGCATTAACCACAGGGCCAATATGGCTGCTTTAAAAGAGTTGGGAGTAACCAGGATTTTAGCTACCACTGCAGTCGGCTCTTTAAGAAAAGAGCTGACCGCAGGTACAATCGTTATTATTGATCAATTTATTGATTTTACCAAAGGACAAAACCACACTTTTTATAACGGCGAGGACGGTAAAGTGGTGCATACCGACTTTACCGAACCTTATTGCCCGCAGCTGAGAAAATGTCTGGCAACTGTAATGGAGAAAAAAGAAATCCCCTTTGTTAACGGAGGCACATATATTACCACGGACGGACCCCGTTATGAAACCCCCGCGGAAATTAAAGCCTTTTCCCTTTTGGGAGGGGACGTTGTGGGGATGACCAATGCCCCTGAAGCAATTCTGGCCAGGGAAGCTGGCCTGTGTTATGCAAATTTGTCCCTGGTCACGAACTTTGCTGCGGGAATTTCTCCGCATCCCCTTACCCACCAGGAGGTCGTGGAAATGATGAACGAAAAAGCTGATTTGATCAGGGAAATTTTCCTGGAAACGCTGTTGGCAATACCAGCGGAAAGGGATTGCCTTTGCGGTGTGAAGGAAGAATATGAACTGGGTCAGTAGGAGGGCGATTTAATATGGAAGAAGTTCAACCCATCATCTGGGACGGAACAACTCTTTACCTGCTCGATCAGCGGCTTTTACCGGGTAAAGAAACATATCTTCCGTGCAGAAGTGCACATGATGTTGCTGAAAGTATTAAAAATATGGTGGTCAGGGGAGCTCCGGCAATTGGAATCGCCGCGGCTTTCGGCATGGTCCTTGCGGCCCGCAATCTGCTCTCCAGCATGACCGATCAGCAGGATAGCAGCGCACTGCCCCCTTACTTCCTGGAAAAACTGCGGGAGGCAGCTATTCTTCTCAAAGAAACGCGTCCTACGGCCGTAAATCTGGCCTGGGCAGTGGGGAGAATCATGGAGAAGGCCGAAAAACTTGGCGCTGAAACGCCGGATAAGGTTCAAAAAGAGCTGGAAGCCGAAGCAAAGAAACTGTACGCAGAAGATATCGAAATAAATAAACGGATTGGGAGATGGGGAGCAGAGTTAATCCAGGATGGAAGCACCGTGCTGACACATTGTAACGCCGGTGCGCTGGCAACCGCGGGCTATGGAACCGCCCTCGGAGTAATTAGAAGCGCGTTTTTCCAGGGGAAGAAGATACGCGTTTTTGCCGATGAAACGAGGCCTTTTTTACAGGGTTCCCGTTTGACAGTCTGGGAGTTGAAAAAAGAAAAAATTCCTGTCACCCTCATTGTGGACAGCGCCGCCGGGTATTATATGAGCAAAAAGCGTATTCACTGTGTTGTGGTTGGAGCGGACCGGGTCGCTGCAAACGGCGATACTGCCAATAAAATAGGTACCTATTCGCTGGCTGTGCTGGCTAAAGAAAATAACATTCCTTTTTATGTGGCTGTTCCTTTTTCAACCTTTGATTTTTCCATTGATTCGGGAAGTGATATTATTGTGGAGGAAAGGGACTCCGGCGAAGTTACACATCTTAATAATGCTTTGCTGACGGTACCGGGCATATCTGTCGGCAATCCTGCCTTTGACATAACTCCGGCGTCCCTTATATCGGCTTTTATTACTGAATACGGCGTCCTCCATGCTCCAAACCGTAAAAAAATAGAGGAATTTTTTTCGCAAAAAAAGTCAATAACTTTAGAAAAATAACCCGGCCAGCTCAGCTGATTGCAGCCGCAGCAGGGGAGCTGCAGGAAGTCCATAAGAACAGAAAACGGGAGGTCGATAGATTTGTCGCAAAAAATTCTGATGCAGGCAGATTATCTGTTAAAGTGGGGAGAAGACCTGGAAATAATTCCTCAAGGTGAACTGGTGATCGAAGGAGGAATTATTTCATATTCAGGCCCGGCATGCGAGCGAAATGAGGAATTTGCCAGGGTAATTAAAGGAAACAATAAGCTAATCATGCCCGGTTTTGTGAATACACATACCCATGCAGCCATGTCCCTCTTTCGGGGTTACGCGGATGACATGCCCCTTAAGGAATGGCTGGAACAAAGGATCTGGCCTGTAGAGGCAAAGCTTACAAAGGAGGATATTTACTGGGGGACTCTGTTGGCCATCTGTGAAATGATCAGAGGAGGCACTACCTGTTTTGCAGATATGTATTTTTATATGGAAGAAGCGGCAAAGGCATGCCTGGAAAGCGGTATTAGGGCATCTTTATCCCAGGGACTTGTGGGTTTGGATCCCGTTAAAGGAATAGCATCGCTGGAAGAGGGGAAAAAACTGGTCCGCAACTGGCATGGAGAAGGGGAGGGGCGGATTACTACCATGCTTGGGCCCCATGCTCCCTATACCTGCCCTCCGGATTATCTTCAGAAGGTGGCCAAAACAGCCGGGGCATTGCAGGTCCCCATACATATTCACCTCGCTGAGACAAGGGGAGAGGTGGAAGAATCGGTTAAGATGTATGGAAAAAGACCCGTTGAGTTGATGGAGCAGATTGGCTTGCTGGATCAAAAGGTTCTGGCAGCCCATTGTGTTCATTTAACGCAGGAAGAAATACAGATCATGGCCAGGAAGAAAACGGCTGTAGCCCATAACCCGGGAAGCAATCTCAAATTGGGTTCCGGTATAGCACCGCTTGCAGAGCTTCTACAAAACGGGGTTTTGGTCTCCCTGGGAACAGATAGCGCAGCCAGCAATAATAACCTGGATATGGTGGAGGAAATGAGGCTGGCAACGCTTTTACCCAAAGGTCTCAGGGAAGATCCGACCTTGATTCCTGCTGTTGAGGCTTTAAAGCTGGTGACAGTAAACGGGGCAAGGGCTCTTTTCCTGGAAGAAGGGATAGGAACGCTAAATGAGGGTTCCAAGGCAGATTTAATCATGATTAAGTTGAATTCGTCCCATTTACATCCCCTTCACAGCGTGCCTGCACAATTAGTATATGCCGCTCTTTCCAGCGACATAGAGCTGGTTATGGTTAACGGAACTATTTTAATGGAAAAAGGTGATTTAAAGACTGTTGATGAAGAAAGAATTCTTTTTGAAACCGGAAAAATTTCCTCCCGGCTGGTAAGTTAATAATGGAAAGAAGGGATAATTATGATGATATTGCTCACCAACGATGACGGAATTTATGCGGAGGGAATTCAGATTCTGGGAGAAAAATTACTCGGCCATGAGAACATAGATACTTATATTATAGCTCCCGACCGCGAACAGAGCGCGACAGGGCACTCTATTACCATGCACCGCCCCCTGCGTGCCGAGGAAGTTAAATTTTATCGTAATCCCGGCTTAAAAGGATGGTCTGTTAATGGAACCCCTGCTGATTGTGTAAAACTTGCAATAGAATGTTTATTGCCGGAAAAACCTGATCTGGTTATCTCCGGAATTAATAACGGAGCAAACCTGGGGAGCGATGTCCTTTATTCCGGTACGGTCTCTGCAGCTATTGAAGCAACTATTCTGGGCGTTCCCGCTCTGGCTGTTTCCCTTACCGAAGACGATAATCCCGATTTCCATTTTGCAGCTGATTTTACTTTTAAATTAATAAGGGTTATCAAAGAAAACAATCTACCGAAAAATACCCTTTTAAATATAAATATTCCTGGAATAGAGAGAAACAAGATTGCAGGAATAACCGTTACCCGACTGGGGAACAGGCAGTACCGCAATGCCTTTGAAAAAAGAGTGGATCCCCGGGGGAGAAATTATTACTGGCTGGCGGGCGAGGTGGTGGATACCTTTGGAGATGACGGGGAGACCGATGTGGCCGCAATTCATAATTCTTTTATTTCCATTACTCCCATTCATTTTGATCTGACGAATTTTAAACTGCTGGAAAGGCTTAAGTCTATCCAGTGGAGTTTTTAACTTTTAGGGGGATACTTTAACGTGGAATTGCAAGAAAGGATTGAGAGATACCTGGAGTCCACCCTTCTTCGGGCTGACGCAGAAAAAAAACATATTCAAGAACTTTGTGAAAAAGCACTCCGTTTTAATTTTTTAGGCGTTTGCATAAATCCGTTTTTTGTCCCTTACGCGGTTTCACTGCTTCAGAAAAGGACTCTTGTCGTTACGGTAGTAGGCTTCCCCCTGGGCTGTACAACGGGGGCTGTAAAGGCTTTTGAGGCGGAAAGGGCTTTTCGGGACGGCGCGGATGAGGTGGATATGGTTGTTAACGTGGGTGCGGTTAAAAGCAAGGAAAAGAAAATTGTTGCTCAGGAAATTAAGGAAGTAGTTCAAACCGGTCCTGCAGTAAAAGTAATAATAGAAACAGGATATCTTACGCCGGATGAAATAGCCCTTGCCTGCGATTGTGCGGTAGAAGGAGGCGCTGCCTTCGTAAAAACTTCAACCGGATTCGGCCCAAGGGGGGCGTCACTGGAAGATATTCGTCTTTTGCGCAAACTGCTGCCGCCAAAGGTTGGGATTAAAGCTGCAGGTGGAATTAGGTCGGCTGAATTTGCACGGAAACTGCTCCTGGAAGGGGCTAATCGCATCGGGACCAGTATGGCTGAACAGATCTTTTATGAAGAGCATATGATGGATCGGAAAATAGAAGGATAAATACAAACAAGTAAACAGAAAAATATACATTCCGGTATAAATTCTTCTTTCCGGCATAAAAATGATTAAAAAGCCGCGGGAGGAGAATTTTCCAGATGTATATTAATCCTTTAATAAAAGAACCGGGAAGAAAAAAAGAGTTTATTTTTCTGTCGGTTTTTCTTTTTATTTTGTGTTGCTCTGTTTACTATTTTTTATTTTTTGTTAAATTTCATCCGGGAAAAATTCTAGAAAAGGCTCTATCTTATATGGAAGGTAATGATGAGGTTCTGGCTATTGTAATGTGCGAAGAAGGCGAAGGTTACCGGATCAATTTTGAGGGAAATGTTTTAAACAACGGAGCTCTTTACGGAAAAATTACAGACTTTGATTTGGAGCTTTATTGCCCTGAAAGCGGAAAATTGCTGGTTAAAGATTTAAAAGATGGACGCTGGAAAGAAGCATCTGAACTGGGTTTGCAGTCCCTGACCGCACTGATACATTCACCCCTTACCTTTCTGGGAGCCTGTAGCCCGCTTTTTCAAAAGGCGAAATTTCTAGACAACCCTGACAAAACAAATACCTTAATATCTCTGCAGATTTCGCCGGAATTTCTTGAAAAATTGCCACTGGACAAGGCAAGGAATTTCGGAAATGAATTAAGCCTTAATTGTGTAGTTTCCGTTAATCAGGAGACCTCTTTTATCGACCAAGTCAATTTATCTTTCGTAGATAAAAACACCCACAAGGAATTATTTAACAGGAACTTTTCTTTTTCTTTCCGGAGGGATAGCCCCTTTAAAACAATTTATTCTTCCAAACCATAAAAATACCTAAAAAACAGTATTTAGGGTGTTTTCGTCAATAAAGGGCATACCTCCTGAAACTTTTCTTTCCATTTGTCCGAACATACCCTTTCTTAAAGTTTTTAAGTATTTTCATCAAAAGAAGGAAAAAACCAAAAAATAGAGAAAAAGTTAAAAAAGGTATTTGTAAGGAAAGGGGGATAGAATTCGAGCATGGAAGGGAAAAAAGCAAGGAAGCTCCCGGATGTATTAACCGGAGAAGAGCGGGAAGCCCTTTTACGCCAGCCTAATCACAAAGTTCCAACCGGGCTGCGAAACCTATGCATACTGCGACTGATGCTGGATACCGGAATTACTTTATCAGAACTGTTAAATTTGCGACCCGGGGATGTTGACTTTAAAGAAGGAAAGATAATCATTAGGAAAGAAGACAAGCAAAAAAACCGCACTGTCTGGGTGGGAGAAGAAACTCTCGACTGCCTTAAGGCTTGGTGCAAAATTTCTCCTCAGGGTGAATACCTGTTTTGTACTTTAAAGGGTGGACAGCTTGACGGCCGTTATATTAGAGAAATGGTTAAAAGGTTATCAAAGAAAGCCGGTATTAAAAAAAATATTTTTCCTCATACTCTTCGCCACACCTTTGCAGCCAATTTGTACAGGGAAACAAAAAATATTCGCTTAGTGCAGAAAGCATTGGGACATGCTGATATTTCGACAACCACAATTTATACTTATCTGGTGGAAACAGAACCTGAGGAATTACGTCTAGTGTTTGGAAATAAACGCAGGGAAAAGGAGATTTCGTCGTTAACTGAAAAACCTATACCAAAGGCCGAGCAAAAAAGCAAAAAAATATTGCCCAAGTATGTTTTTAAATGCAAGTGCGGCGAGATTGTCGGGCGCCAAATGGAAAAGTGCCCGGGATGCGGAGAAAAAATAGAAGTATTGCTGGAGAAAATAAAAAGAGAGTTCCAGCGGGTTAATTTTGGCCGCTGTCTGCCTCCGGCGAAAGATTAGTTGCGCTTAATCTCCCAAGCCGGCAATGTCTCGAGGTTCTGAAGAAAAAAACAACTTTCCCTGTTCATCATAAATTTTTATGTGTTTAACTTTTTTCAGTGGGGAAAAGTCGATTGTGTCGGGCGAAGGGAGGGTTAAAGATTCTAATGAATGCATTTCTGAAAGAGAAGAAACGTCCCGGATTGTATTTCCGGCTAACTTAAGTTCCCTTAAAGTAGTTATACCGGCAAGGGGGGAGATATCGTCGATTCTGTTTTGCGAGAGGTCGAGCTTGTTCAAATTGCACAGATATTCGAGGGCAGAAATATCAATAATATAGTTATTGCTTAAATCAAGTTTCCATAAAGCAGTCATGTTTTCCACGGGAGGAATGTTTCTAATATCGTTATTGCTCAAATTTAACTCCACAAGATGGTGAAAATTTGATATGGCTTCAATATCATATATTCTGTTATTGCTTAAATTAAGCTCCAGTAAATTGGATAGGCCGGCCAGGGGAGAGATATCCCTGATCAGGTTTCCTTGAAGATCGAGAACCAGTAGTTTGTGATGTTTTTTTAAGGGAGAAAGATCGCTGATCTTATTGCCGGAAAGGTAAAGATATTCAAGGTTTCTTAATTTAGACAGGGGTGAAATATCTATAATTTTATTATCGCGAAGATCTACTTCCCAGAGTTTCTTTAATTTGGACAAGGGTGAAATATCAGTAATGTTATTGCCGCGCAGCTTAAGGCTTTCCAGCGACCTTGCCTCTTCCAGGCCCGAGAGGCTGGAAATATTTTTTTCGCTGAGATCCAGAGAAATTAATGAAGACAGGTCTCCTCTGGTAAGCTTTCTATCGTCGAAGATTTTTATTTCCTCACGAATACAGTTTTCAAGTTGCGGGTCACTGAAAGAGACTTCAAAAAGGTCACAACCTGTTGAAAATGTAAGAAACCAACAACTTAGAATAAGAGCCAATAAAAAATGTTTATTTATTTCTCTAATAGTATTATTATTCATTACAGATTATTATTCATTACAGGATGCCCCTTAACAAAAAATGCATTTTTTCGCTGTTACCAAAATTTCGACGCTCTTTTTAAATTTCCTGCAACAAAAAGCAGAATAGAGAGGTTTTGCTATTTTTTCGGTATTAACTCTAAAATTCAAGGAGGTAGAAGATGTGGTAAAACAATTTAAAGGAGTTACTTTGGAGTGTTTGCAGGGCAACATAACTGCTCAGAGAGATATTACCGCGATTGTCAATGCAGCAAATGCCTGGCTTCGGAAAGGAGGAGGTGTTGCAGGGGCTATTCACAGTGCTGCAGGTCCCGGCCTGGAACAAGAATGTCGTCCGCTGGCCCCCATTAAAACCGGTGAGGCTGTCATTACCGGAGGGCATAACCTTCCCAATCGCTTTGTCATTCATTGTTTAGGGCCGGTTTACGGTGTTGATAAGCCTGAACCGATATTGCTGGGAAATTGCTATCGCAATGCTTTAAAGCTGGCCGAACAGAATAAAATCGATTCTATCGCTTTTCCGGCTATTTCAACGGGTATATTTGGTTATCCCTTGGCCGAAGCAGCAGAAGTTGCCGTGAAAACTGTTATGGAAGTAATTGCTGCCTCCAAATTGGAGCACCTTAAACTTGTTCGCTTTGTTCTCTTTGGGCAACAAGATCTGCGGGTTTATGAAGAAGTCTTTTCCCGGTTAATGCCGGAAAAATAAAAGATAAAGAGTAACGATAACTCCACAAGGAAAAATTTTCATTAGTTATATATCCTCCGCTTTCGGGAATACTGTTAGTGGAGGTGTACTATATGAGCATAAGAAAAATGGCTACTTCTGCGGAAAAGTGAATGGAAAGCCTACAGAGTCTTGTTAAGACCAGCGGAGAAAAGATTACTGATGAAGTAAGAGAAAAGGGTCAGGAAGTAATGAATATGATGAGCGATTTTCTGGAAATGCTCAGGAATACTGTAAAGTAAAACAAGCGGGCTTTTGACAGAGCCGGTTCTGTCAAAAGCCCGCTTGTTATTTTCCTCACTGAATATAAACCTTGAAACCTTTGAAGGGCCACTTACCCTTCAGCTACAAAAATAATCCTGTTTACGGATATTGTTTTGATTTCATCTGATGCCCGTAAAATAATTGTTTTATTAGCAGCATTTATTTGGTCAACAACGCCGGTTACCGTATTTCGCCTGTTGTTAAAAATGTAGGAAATACAAAGAGGAGATTTATTATCAAGGGACTGCCTGAGCAGCCATTCCCATTCCTCAAGCTGCTGCTGATCAATTTCCGGAATGTGTAACTCCCTGGATTTATCCTTTTCCCGCCGGTGTTCGCTTAAAGCTTCAACATGCTCCGGAAGCATCATAGTGCTGCACCGGAACTGATTAAAGAGTTTGATTAGCATAAAAAGCCTCCTTACGAACTTATGTTTGCTAATATAATACTCCTGTTTTTATGTTTCGGCAACGTTTATAAAACGTTAAAAACGCTTATACATTAACCTCATTAGCAGTTACATTTTGTTTACTTTTATCCTTTTGTTCAAATTATTGTTTATGTAGTCGCACCGCCTTCGGGTACCGTCGTAAAGGGATAGTGATTATAATTTTAAATAATCAAATAAACAGAAGGATCTAGCGAAAATATAGAGAAATTAAAAAATATCAGAATAATAAGGTAATACCGAAAATAAAGAAGGAGAGGTATGGCAATGCCTGTAGATAAAAAAGCAACTCAGGCTACTATTACGCTTACCGTTAATGGTAAACTGCACACGTTTTCAGTCGGAGAAAGCCCTCACGAGGTCCCGCCTTCCCACACCCTGGCACAAACCCTCAGGGAAAAGTTGGGGCTGACAGGCACGAAAATTTCATGTGACCACGGCGCCTGCGGTTGTTGCACAGTGATTATGGACGGTAAAGCAGTCCTTTCATGTATGCTCTTGACTGTGGAGTGTAACGGAAAGGAAATAACAACAATTGAGGGGCTGGGAGATCCCGTAACCGGCCAACTAGATCCCCTCCAGCAGTCTTTCATTGACCATACGGCCTTTCAGTGCGGTTTCTGCACCCCTGGTATTATTATGAGCGCGAAAGCTCTTCTCAATGAAAACCCTTCTCCTACAGAAAACGATGTGAAAGAAGCTCTTGCAGGCAACTTTTGCCGTTGCATCAGCCATTACCATGTCTTAGAGGCGGTAATGGCAACAGTAAAAAAGGGGGGTAAATAATAGATGAAAAAGTACCGCTTTATCGGCCAATCTACCCCCAGAAAGGACGCCCTTGATATCGTAACCGGCAGGACGAAGTTCATTAATGATCTTTACATTCCCAATATGCTTTACGGCAAGATTCTCAGAAGCCTTTTGCCCCATGCCCTTATTAAAAGTATCGATACTTCGGAGGCCATGCGCCTCCCGGGCGTAAAAGCCGTTCTTACGTATAAAGATGTTCCGGATTGGAAGGGAGGGGCAATACCCTTTCATGTCCGGGTTCTAGACAGTAAAGTACGTTATGTGGGCGATGCTGTTGCCCTCGTTGCGGCTGAGACGGAAGATATCGGGGAAGAAGCCCTTCGTCTCATCAAGGTCGAGTATGAACCTCTTCCCGCTGTTTATGATGTGGAAGAGGCCATGAAACCGGATGCACCCCAGCTGTATGAGCAGTTCCCCGGCAATGTTCTGCCGCAGGGTGTTCCTGCATTTGGTTCCCATGCCCTTCAGGAAGTTATTATCGGCGATGTGGAAAAAGGGCGGAAGGAAGCGGATATTATTGTTGAAGGAACCTTTGCCTATGAAAACATTCCCAATCCTCTGCCCCCGGAACCCCCCGGGGTAATCGCTTCCTGGGAGGGACCGGATACCCTGACCGTTTGGTCGGCGTCCCAGGGCCCCCATATGATTAAGGTTGCTCTCCAAAGGCGGCTGGGATCCATCAATCTCCATTCTCTGGGCAGTCCTGTTGGAGCCAGCTACGGTTCGAAATATATGTCCTGGCAGTATGTTTTGCCTGCCGCCGCGCTGGCAAAAGCTACAGGCAGGCCTGTGAAACTCTGTTATGGCAAGCCTGAGCACCAGGCGGCCTTCACGTTACGGCTGGGATCCCGCATTCACGGTCAAGTAGGCATGAAGAAAAACGGTGAAGTCACGTTTTTATCGGGAGAGTGGCTTGTGAACACCGGGGCTTTTTCGGAAACATCCCAGGCCATGGTTGCCGTGGGCTGCGGCGAGGTGCAGCTCATGCTCAGATGTCCAAATTGGAGACTTAAGCCCAAAATTGTGTGCACCAACAGAACGGCTTCAGGGCAGGTAAGGGGTTTTGGCGGCCAGGAACTAAAATGCGCGTTTCTTCCCCTTCTTACCATGGCTATGGAAAAGGCCGGAATAGATCCCGTGGACTTTTTTAAAAAGAACTATGTCAAGCCTGGTGACGGTTATTACTGGCGCGACGGGAACTGGTGGGTATACAGGGGCGTTGATTATTCGAAGGCCATCGAACGGGGAGCTGAAGTATTTGGCTGGAAGGATAAATGGAAAGGATGGTTAAAGCCTACATCCATCAATGGTGCGAGGCGAAGGGGCGTCGGGGTTGGTGTGCACGGTAATGCCGATGTTGGCGAGGATATATCAGAAGCATATGTACGTCTTGATCCCAACGGTACAGCCATAATACACTCCGGCTTGGCCGAGCACGGCACGGGTCAGGTAAGCAATATCTGTAAGATGGTGGCTGAAATATTGCAACTTCCCCTGGAACGGGTTTTTGTAACACCTAATGATTCGCGTGTAAATCCTTTTGAGATGGGCCCCGTCGGGTCGAGGGGGACCTATGCCATCGGCAGCGCGGTAATAGCTGCTGCCGAAGATGCGAAAAAACAGCTTTTGGAAATGGCAGCACCTAAGTTTAAGGTAAAAGGGGAAGACCTTGAGACAGAAAATGCAATGATCTTTGTTAAGGATAAACCCGAGGTAAAGCTCCCGTGGATTAAAGCCATAGGTAATGATCAAACCGTTACAGGCCGCGGCCGCTTTGTGCCTGATTTTTCCTTGCCCAATTTTATGATGATTTTTACCGAAGTTGAAGTTGATACAGAAACAGGCAAGGTTGAGCTTATCCGGGTCGTAGCTGCCACTGATGTGGGACAGATCATCGATCCTCCCGGCATTACAAACCAGCTTAACGGATGCCTGGGTTCCGCAGGTATTGACAGCGCTATCTATGAAGAAACAATCTTTGATTCACGGCTGGGGCTGATCTTGAATCCCAATATGATCGACTACAAGTGGCGTACCTTTTCTGAGCTCCCTGAGATGGAGCATGTTATCCTTGAAACACCTTTTCCCAGCCACAGTTTTCACGCTGTTGGCGTAGGTGAGATCGCCACGGCTCCGGGTCCCTCTGCTGTCCTTATGGCCGTATCCAATGCGCTGGGTGTCCGGATACATGATTACCCTCTTACACCTGATAAAATTTTAAGCGTTTTGGGGAAGACAGCTAATAAGAGAGGATGAAAAAATAATACAACGAACGCAGTATTAAATCACAAGGCGCAAAACACGACATATACACCAACGGAATAAAAAACGAAACAATACCTCGCCACAATGAAATTAACGAACTCCTCGCCAAAGCAATCATCAAGAGGCTGGGGCTAAAATAAAGCCTTTTGTTCTTCCTTTTGAAGACCGGTTGTCTCTCATCTCACCGCTTCCTTTTTTATTATGAGGCCAGGATCTGCTGATCAGCTCTTCCTGGTTACCGCTTGGGACAAAGGGTAAAAGCGAAAAAAAGAATAATGAAGAAGAGGGGGCGGCTCTACCTGGTAAAGTGATAATGCCGTTCCCACGATTCTATCTCCAAAGCCAAAAAGGATGACTGCCCTTGAGCGCTCTAAAAACCCCTGTAAGGCGATTTTGTAAAGATATACTGAGGCAATATCCATTAATGAAACAAGAGCTTGCAGCCCTAGAGGAAGAAAAAACGGCTATAGCTGAAGCCCTGCCTGTCTCAACCTGGCAGGAATCTGTTCGAGCGAAAGCCATAGGTGATAGGACGGCAAACCAGGCCCTTAAGCTGTTGCGGTTAGAGGAAACGTGGAGCAGGACCCGCTTTTACGTCCAGGCGGTTGAGGATTTACTTGCTTATCTTGACGAAGAGAAGCGGAATCTTATTGAATTACACTACTTTGACGGTTATCCCATATGGAAAGTAGCCCAAGAAATGGGCATTGACGAATCAACGTTTCATAGATACCAGACAACTGCCCTTGTTCTACTTGCCCATAGGCTGGGGCTGTAATAAACAGCCAGTAGCCCCATAGAAGGCTTTATTTGAATTACAGGTATAAAAATTATATTAGCTGTGTTTTTAAAGCCCCTTAAAACGCAAATATGAAGGCCGAGGAGCTGGAGGCCATAGAGCGGGAGCGGGCGCAACAACGACAGGCGCATGGGCGAACAGCACCGGGAAAAACGCTTGTGGAAATATTTCCACAAGCGTTGAAAGGCAAGACCCGCGACAAAGTGGCCGAGGTAATTGGCATAGGAAGCAGATAGTAGAAGAGTTGGCATAAAAAAACAACCCGGTATTGCCGGGTTATAGCAGTTCTAATAATTCTTCAACGGTGAGGCCCGCTTGGTCCAGGATATTTTTCAACGTCTTGGGTTTAAGTGTCTTGTTACCGTGTATTGGCACGGTCACCAGCTTCCCACCGCTTGGTGGCTCCAGGTAGTGGTGACTACCTCGAACGTGTACCAACCTAAAGCCGGATCTGGTAAGCGCAGCCATAATATCTTTATCGGAAGCACGAGGGAGGCGGGGTGTCATCATTATAATGATACCTCAACCTCACCGTAAAATAGCTGTATATCTTTTTCGGGGAGCGGGCGGCCTTTGATTTGCAAAGCCTCCAGGTAACCTCTAATAGCCTCCTGGACGTTCTCCAAAGCCTCCTGAATGGTATCTCCCTCAGTGATACAACCGGGTAAGGCCGGAACGGTTACGGTATAACCCCCGTTGTTTTCATCATGTTCAAGAATGACCTTGAACTTATGCTTTCGCATTATATCCCTCCCCTTTTTGTCGGGTATGTATTCCAGCAGATCGCCAGGTATCTAATGTGCCACTTTTCCAGCTTGCAGTTGGGATAAGTTAGCTTTATTACGGTGCCAGTAAAAATTACCTACTCTTCATATTATCTGGTTTGGGATTCTGTTTTACTGCCCATTCCAGCAAGAAGCGTACTGCTTCTGCCCTGGCCTGGAAGCGCCTATTAAACCTATAATCGTCTATTCGCTTCATTAAATCCTTGCTTATGGGTATGTGCAAAAAGGTTTTTTCGTCCATGAAATCGCCTTCTTTTTGAATAATTGTTTTAATTTATTCTAACACACAAAAATAACATTGACAACAATTTGTTGCGATGTTATAATTGTTGTAACACAACAGTAACAACAATAACAACAGTAAGGAGGCCTCAAAAGTGAAAAAAGAAAAATGCAAGTTACTTTAATTCAGACCTGGGAACAGGCGCAAGCACCAGCTCACAGCCGCCACCATTGCCACCGGCTAATGAGAACGCTTTAAAAGGCGTCTTGAGGACCTGAGAGGGAGACAATTCCGATAAATAAAGACGAAAGGAGCTTGTATTAAATGTATGCCATAAAAAATAAAGATTATTTCCCTTACGCATTGAGTTGTTACTTTAGCAATAACAGTAGATGGCCCGCAAGGGTATTTAACAGCCCGCAGTACAAGAAGTTAGCGCAAAAAAAAGAGCAACTCAAAAAAGATTTGCTGAAGTTAATTTCGGACGAAAGGCAAACCGCGGCCGAAGCAATACTGGAGAAAATAGAAGAAACTTTGTCGTTACTTGGAGGAATCAGTAATGATGAAATTGCCCTTGAGGGCTTCAGGGCCGGCTTAGAATTAGGAGAGCTACTTTACGGCAATAAAGCGCTTGAAGCGCTATTGCATGAAAATGCCTTTGTTGAAGTTGAGGAAAAGAAAGCAGGTAAATCATGGTAAAAAGGCTATCTGGGCGATTTGGGTATCTGGCAGACAAACCGTGGCTAATGTAGCTTGAGAACCCGAGAGGGAGAAGAAAAACCATTCCGGCTAAATGAAATTTGAAAGGGGAGCGGGAATATGCGACAAGAGGCTTGCAGTGCCGAGTTGATACATAAAAGGGTAATAACTAATCAGGTAACCCTGGCCCAAAGATTACTGCAACAGCTTATTGAGGAGGCTAAGAAGAAGGATGTGGGGAAGTTTGTATGCCTTAAAATGTTTTGCTCCCAATTTGCTCCCAAAAAGCCGTTTTAGCGAACTACGCTAGAAATTACAAAAGCCGTGGTTTCCCACGGCTTCTATGTTCGTATGGCAGGGGAGACAGGACTTGAACCCGCAGCCTACGGTTTTGGAGACCGCCGCTCTGCCAGTTGAGCTACTCCCCTATACGGCAATATCTTAACCGATCTACTTTTTTTTGTCAAGTAAGGGGAAAATTTTGATCGTGCCAAATTGTTACAGGATACTTCTAACGGAGAATTTCTGATAGTATCTTATGTGTAACGAAAAGCAAAAAATTAATTGTTTGTTCTTAAGAATATAAGATGCAATTTGCTCCAGTTTTTACGTGACTTGCAATGCTTTTTCCTTTATAATAAAATATAAAATAATATGGGGTCTTATATTTTATTTTATTTGAGGAGGACCTGGGGTGCTGGGAATTATCGGATGTGGAGTAATGGGAAGTGTAATTCTGGAAGGTATGCTGGAGAAAAAGATTGTTTCTCCGGGTGACCTGTTAATATTTGATAAAGATACGGCCAGAGCGGAAGTCTTGCAAGAAAAGTGGAAACTGCGGCTGGCTTTCGATGCCAGGGAGATATGCCAAAAAGCGCATCAAATTCTCTTTGCTGTGAAACCGCAAAATATTGACGAGTTGATTATGGATATTAAGGATTTATTATCGGATCAGCTTATAATTTCCATTGTTGCCGGTATTCAGATAAGTTACCTGCAAGAGAAGGCCGGTAAGCCTCTGAGAATTGTTCGTATCATGCCCAATACGCCATGCCTCGTCGGGGAAGGTATGAGCATCATCAGCAAAGGAAAGGGCGTTTCTGAACAAGAAGAGGCCTTTGTAAAAAAAATTATGGAAGGTCTTGGAAAAGTTATCTTGCTGGAAGAGAAGTTGCTTGATGCTGCAGCAGGCCTTAGCGGCTGCGGCCCTGCTTTTTATCTTTTAGTTTTGGAAGCTCTTGCCGACGGCGGAGTAGAAGCGGGGCTGAGCCGGGAAACCGCTTTGTTGTTGGCTTCTCAAACAATGCTGGGCACAGCCAAAATGGTACAGGAAACGGGAGAACATCCTGCATTACTAAAGAATAAAGTAACTTCACCGGGAGGATTAACCAGTGCCGGACTGCTTGCCCTGGAAGAAGGCGCTGTCCGGGCTTCAATGATTAAAGCAGTTGTGCAGGCTGTAAAAAGAGGCAGTTTACTTGGCAGTTAAGATAATTTAATCAATTTAATTTTTAAAAAAATTAAGGCAGGGTCCGCTTTGAACAGACCAATTAATTCCGAAATGTTACAAAAAATTGTTGTTAAAGTTGGTACCAGGCTTTTAACTTATGAAACAGGGAAGTTAAATCTGGGTATTACCGAAAAACTGGTAAGGGAAATAGCTGACCTTAAAAACCAGGGCAAAGATATGCTTTTAGTTTCGTCGGGAGCGATTGGAGCCGGGATAGGCAGGCTCGGGCTTACAAAAAAGCCGACAACAGTTCAGGAAAGGCAGGCGCTTGCCGCAATCGGCCAGGGTTTATTAATTCAAAATTATGAAAAACTTTTTGCTGAATACGGTCACATCGTCGCCCAGGTTCTGCTTACCAGAGAGGACCTGGAAAATAGAAAGCGTTATATAAATTCCCGCAATGCTTTGCTCCATTTGCTTAAATACGGGACAATCCCCATAATAAACGAAAATGATACCGTTTCAACCGAGGAAATCGAATTTGGTGACAACGACAAACTTTCAGCGCTGGTAGCTACTCTTATCGACGCAGACCTGTTGATTATTTTAACCAGCATTGACGGTTTATATACAGGAGATCCCCGTCTTGATCCGTCAGCTAAGCGTATACCCCTGGTCACTGAAATAACTCCGGATATTAGAAGAATAGCCGGAGATACGGACGAAATGTTGGCCAAGGGAGGGATGAGCAGTAAAATTGAAGCAGCAGAGATGGTAATGAATTCCGGGATTGACATGATTATTGCTGACGGACGCCAGGAAAATATTTTAAGGCGTATTATTCAGGGAGAGGAAGTAGGGACCTTTTTCCGCTCCAAACACGGACATCTGCGCAGCAGAAAACGCTGGATTGCTTTTGCACAAAAAATTAAAGGCGTTATTTATGTGGACAAAGGTGCAGCAGAGGCTATTGCCTGGGAGGGAAAAAGTCTTTTGCCGATAGGTATTATTAATATTGAAGGTGACTTTTTAAGGGGAGAAACGGTCAGTATTTCGAGCCTAAGGGGAGAAGAACTGGCCCGGGGACTTGTAAACTACAGCTCTGAAGAATTGAGGCTTATTATGGGATGTAAGTCTGCTGAAGTGACGGAAGTACTCGGCTATCCTGGAGAAAAAGAAGTTGTCCACCGTGATAATCTTGTTCTTTGCTAACTTTTTGTAAGCTGGTGACGATTAACTAGAACAATTCAAGAAAGGAGGTTTGTCCCTGCTTTACTTGCAGGCAGGGGGAAGATAATGACGATACGTTTTACCCAGGGACTGGAGAGAAATGACATTATCATTGTTGATACAACTTTGCGGGATGGAGAACAAACCGCGGGAGTTGTTTTTTCAAACCAGGAAAAAATCCGCATTGCCAAATTACTAGATGAGATCGGTATACATCAGTTGGAAGTAGGGGTTCCGGTGATGGGAGGAAATGAAAAGGCAGCCATTAAAAAAATAGCTTCCATGAATCTTAAATGCAGCCTTATGGCCTGGAACAGGGCAAATATTGACGATATAAAGCATTCTTTGGATTGTGGAGTTGATGCGCTGGCTATCTCTATTTCCACATCGGATATTCATATTAAGCACAAGTTGAACAGTACCAGGGAACAGGTTTTGGAACAGATGGTGGCTGCTACTGAATTTGCGAAAGAACACGGGGTATATATCTCAGTAAATGCCGAAGATGCTTCACGTACGGATTTTGATTATCTTGTCCAGTTTACACTGGCCGCCAAAAAGGCCGGTGCCGACAGGTTGCGCTATTGTGACACCATTGGCATATTGGAGCCGTTTCAAACTTTTGATATTGTGTCCCGCTTAATAAAAGAGACGGGAATGGAAATTGAAATGCATACTCATAATGATTTTGGTATGGCCACGGCAAATGCTCTTGCCGGGGTAAAAGCAGGCGCGCGTTTCGTCGGAGTCACGGTAAACGGTTTGGGAGAAAGGGCCGGCAATGCCGCGCTTGAGGAAGTGGTTATGGCTTTAAAAATTCTTTACCATAAGGATCAGCATATCCAAACCCGAATGTTTCGTGAGCTCTCGGAATATGTGGCAGGCGCTTCGGGAAGAAAATTGCCGCCGGGTAAATCCATTGTCGGGGATAATATGTTCCGCCATGAATCCGGAATTCACGCCGACGGGGTCATTAAATTTCCCGGAACCTATGAAGTGTTCAGCCCCGAAGATGTGGGCCTGGAAAGACAAATTGTCATTGGGAAACATTCCGGTTCAAAGGCCGTAATGCTTAAATTTAGGGAGTACGGAATCAGTTTAACTGAGGAGGAAGCATCGGAAATGCTTCCAAAGATAAGGCGTTCAACAGTGCAAATGAAAAGGCCTCTTTTTGACAAGGAATTGGTTTATATATATGAAGACTATATGCAAAAGAAATATGGAGGGGAATTTCAGGTTTAAGTATAGAAGAACTGCTATCTGTCCGGGGAAATTGCTTCGTTGAAGGATATTCTTTTATAAAGAAGGGAAAACTTATGTAATGGAAAAATTTTTTCCTTTTAATGATAAATGTACACAGAGGTGTAAAAAGAAATGTTGGATTACCTGATTTCCCTTGGGTGGGGGACTTTTTCCTTAACACGGGAAAAAGCGGAAAAGGTTGTTGAATATTTAATAAAAAAGGGAGAGATAGGAAGGGAAGACGCCCGGAAAGCAATTAAAGAACTGGTGGAAAGAGGAGAGGAAGAAAGGGCAAAATTTAAAGAATATCTGAATGGTGAATTTTCACGTCTGCTCCAAAAGAGAAATTTGGTGACCAAGACAGAATTTTGCGAGCTGGAGGAAAGAGTAAGATTCCTGGAAGAATCATTGAAAAAGAATGAACAGAACGAGGGTCAAGAAGGCTTGTGAGCACTTCACAGGCCTTCTTGACCTTTGAACAAGCCGGCTTAAACGGAGTGAAAAGCAAAATTGCTGAGAAAAGGCCGCCTCAAGAGGTTCCGGAAAATTATAAATACAATGGCCAAGTATGGTTTTGGTCAGTTAATACATGACCTGGGCATTGAGGAGCTTGCCCGTTACCCTTTGTACCGAAAACACACCAAAGGTTCTCATTTGTCCAAGGCGCAGAGGTTTAGGATGGCAATGGAGGAACTCGGCCCAACCTTCATTAAATTCGGCCAGCTTTTAAGTACGCGTACCGGTATTCTTCCGGAGGATTATCTTATTGAATTGCGCCGCCTTCAGGATAATGCCCAGCCGTTTTCGGGCAATCAAGCGAGAAAAATTATTGAAAAAGAGTTGAATTTGCCCCTGGACTCTCTTTTTGAGTCTTTTGATGAAACGCCACTGGCCGCAGCCTCCATCGGGCAGGTTCACAAGGCTGTGTTGCCCGGGGGAAAAAAGGTTGCGGTTAAAGTCCAGCGGCCCAACATTATGAAAACGATTGAACAAGATTTGGAAATTTTAGAGGAAATAGCGAACCTTTTGGACAAGTATACTACAGCAGGAAGGCTTTATAATTTTACCGGCATTGTGTCGGAATTTAAACGTATTACCTTAAGGGAACTCAATTATCAAAGGGAAGCACGTAATGCCGAGCGGTTATACAATAGTTTTCTGCACGATAATAGTATTTTAATTCCTGCGATTTATTGGAACTATACAACTCCGAGAGTTTTGACGATGGAATATATGCAGGGAATAACATTAAATAATAAAGAAGCTTTAAACAGAGGAAATTTTAACAAACGGATAATAGTGGAGAAACTTTCCAGGGCATACTTAAAGCAAATTCTGACGGACGGTTTTTTCCACGGTGACCCACACCCCGGCAATATCGGTGTTTTACAGGGAGAAAAAATTTATTTTCTAGATTTTGGAGTTGTGGGTTCGCTTACCGACGGACAACGGCAAACAATCGGACATTTATTAATGGGTTTTATAACAGGCAATAGCGGGCAGGTTTTATCTTCTATCATTAAACTGGGGATAGTCTCTGACGAGACCGACAAAAATGAATTAAAGCAAGAGTTGGAACGGTTACAAGAAAAATATTATAACTGTCCCCTGAAAGAGATTCAAATTGGAAAGTTGTTGTATGAGCTTATGGAGATATCATACAAACAACAGATGCATTTTCCTGCAGAACTTACCATTCTGGCTAAGACATTTTTTACACTGGAAGGGCTCATTTCAGAATTGGAACCTGATTTTAGCGTTGCTGAAATATTGCAACCTTTTGGAGAAGAATTCTTGCGGGATAAATTTTCCAGAAAAAGAATTACGGCAAGTTTTTTTAATTATCTGCTCAATTTTAAACACTTACTTGAAATTTTCCCGGAATATCTTGGCGCTATTTTGGAGAAGGGAGCTTCTAACAGTGTAAAAATTAAAATTGAAGTCATTGAGATCGAGAAAGTATTGCACAGGTTTAACAACATGATTAACCGTCTGTCTTTTAGCATTGTGCTGGCCAGTATTATCGTTGGACTTTGTTTTCTGGTAAGGTCTGCGGAATACAGCTTTTTCAGGGCTTTTCCCATCGCTGAGATAGGTCTTATACTGGCTGCTGCCATGGGTTTCTGGTGGTTATGGGCCATAGTGCGTTCCGGAAGGCTCTAATAATTTCTTTATAAAGGAGTGAGCTTGTGCCCTGGTTAATTTTTGCTGTTCTGGTTTGGATAATTGTCCTTTTTATTGTGCGTATTAAAGAACTGGGAAGGCTTTGGAGTGCAGGATTTTGGTCTATTATCGTTAGTTATTATCTTAATACATTATTAACCGGTAAGGGATTCTACCAGTTTCAGGAAACATTTCTTACATATCATGGCATACCCTTTCTTTATCTGGCAGCCCTTGGAGGGATTGCCATTATCATCATGCGCTTTTTGCCCCAAGAAAAATTTTGGCAGCTTCCCTATCTTATTCTATTCAGCGCCGGTTTAACAGGGTTGGATTTCTTTGCTCAGAGCCGGAATTACCTTCTTTTTCTGCAGTGGTCCTTGCTGGATAATTTTCTTTTTAAAGTATTCACCATAATAACTATTGTCTGGTTGAGCAATCTAACAATCAAACAGCAAGAAAGAAGGTATTATTTTTAATTTAAGTTTCAAGTTCCAGGAGGCTTTAAGATGAAAATTATTGTTCTTGGAAATTATGGGCCTTACCCTCCTGCAGGAGGGAGTTGTTCCGGATACCTCCTTGAACACGACGGCTGCTTTGTTCTGCTCGATTGCGGCAACGGTGTTTTAAGCAATCTTCAATATTATATTGAAATAAAGGATCTTTCCGCGGTTATTGTTTCCCATCTGCACAGCGATCATATCTCGGATCTTTTTATTTTGCGCTATGCCTGGAAAAGAGAGATGGAAAAGGACCCAGGCCTTAAGCCTTTGGCGATTTACGCTCCAAACTCACCGGAAGATGAATTCAAGAGGATACCGTATAAAGATGCATTTAGGGTCGAGGCGCTGAGCGCAGATACAGATATTCATATAGGACCCATGACCTTTTCTTTTCTACAGACTATACATCCGGTACTTTGCTACGCTGTTTCTGCCCAAGTAGAAGGAAAAAAACAATTTGCTTATTCGGCTGATACGGAATATTTTCCCGGTCTGATCCCCTTTTTTAAAGGGGCTTCCCTGCTAATCTGCGAAGCAAATTATTTGGAAGCTGATCTGGAGCAAGGAGCGGTCAATCATATGAGCGCCTTTCAGGCCGGATCATTAGCCCTGGAGGCGAATGTAAAAGATCTCCTGTTAACACATTTGCCTCCTTACCGGACCGAATCCCTTTACCTCAAAGAAGCCGGGCAAGTCTTTCCCAGAGCCTCCCTCGCGGAGCAAGGCCGACATTATTATTGCGGCGAAAGTCCGGCAAACGGGAAGAAGACGACCGAATGGGCCCAGCTTGATGTGGAAACGGATCCCATTGTCTTATCTTTGATCGAAGGAAGGCTTAAAGCTGAAGGTATCCCTGTAATATACTCAGGAGAAGCATTGGGGGGTATTTACGGCCTGACAACCGGGCCTCTGGCAGAAAAGAAAATCTTAGTTCCAGCCAGTCGTCTGGAAGAGGCCAAAAAAATCTTGCAGGATATTGAAAGCCAAGATCAAATGACCGATGATTATTTTTAATATTTCCCGGGTAAGCGCACATTTCGACTTTTAAAAACATTGAGTAAAACCGGAAATTAGGAAGGAAGCCATATGCAGAATTCAAGTGCAAAAGAACAGAGCAGAGATAAAAAATACTTTATTGCAACTTACGGTTGCCAGATGAATGTTTATGATTCAGAAGTGCTGGCCGGGCACTTGGAAGAGCTGGGTTACTCCGCGGCCAAAAATGAGGAAGAAGCCGATGTCTTAATCATTAATACCTGCGCGGTCAGAAAAAAAGCTGAAGAAAAAGTTTTTAGTCGACTGGGTATGCTGCGGGAATTAAAAAGAAAGAAACCCGATATGATTATTGCCCTGTGGGGGTGTATGGTTCAACAGGAAGGGGTAGCCAGGAAAATAAAAGAGCGTTTTAATTTTATCGATTTGGTTTCCGGCCCCAATGCATTGGGAAGGTTTCCTGAGTTGCTTGAGACTGCCGGTTCTTCGGAACAAACGGTGTTTGATCTTAACCTTTCAGGAGAGAGGGAATTCCTCCCCATTAAAAGGGCAAAAAATTTCAAGGCGTGGGTTCCCATCAGCCACGGTTGTAATAATTTTTGTTCATATTGTATTGTTCCATATGTAAGAGGCCCTGAAAAAAGCCGGCTCCCCGAAAATGTCATTGCTGAAGTAAAAGAACTGGCACAAAGCGGTTTTAAGGAAATTACACTCTTAGGACAAAATGTGAATTCTTATGGCAAAGATTTACAGCAAAAAATTGATTTTGCGGATTTATTGTGTAAACTGGATCAACTTGACAATTTGCCTCGCATAAGATTTATGACCTCCCATCCCAGGGACTTTTCTGAAAAAACCGTCCGGGCTATTGCTGAAGGGAAAAATATCTGCGAACATATTCATCTTCCTCTGCAATCAGGAAGCGATCGAATTTTAGAAAAGATGAACCGCGGTTATACAAGGAGTTATTATCTGGAACTAATTGATATGATCAGAAAAATGATTCCCGGTTCTTCCATTACCACCGATATTATTGTAGGATTTCCCGGCGAAGATGAAGAGGATTTTGCCATGACAATGGAATTAATGGACAAGGTCCGTTTTGACGCGGCGTATATCTTTGTTTATTCGCCGCGGCGGGGGACAAAGGCTGCCGAAATGAAAAACCAAGTTCCAGCAGGGGTTAAAAGGGAAAGGGTCATTCAGCTTAACAAGCTGCAAAGCGGGATTGTCCTGGAAAAAAACCGGCTTCTACTGGGAAGTATACAAGAAATATTGGTGGAAGGAAAAAGCAAAACTGATAAAAACATGTTTACCGGGAGGACGAGGACAAATAAAATTGTTCATTTTCCATGCAGCGACAATCTTCTGGGAAAATTTGTAAATGTGAAAATTGAGGAAGCGCGGGCATGGAACTTGATAGGGATAATCAATTAAAGCTAATAGTCTCTTTTAGAAAATAGCCTTGACGGTACTATAAAATTATTATATATTTAAAAGGTAATATCATTTATTGTTTAACAACAATTGAGGGGTAAAAATGCAAACAATTGAGGAAATCCTGCGGGCCAAAAAGATTAAGGTAACGCCTCAGAGAATGGCAGTATATTCAATTTTAAAGGATACCAAATCGCATCCCAGTGTAGAAAAAATTTACCAAAGATTGAAGCCTAATTATCCGGCTATGAGTCTTGCCACAGTATATAAAACTGTCGATATTCTGAAAAAAGTCGGCTTAATCCAGGAGTTAAATATCGGGGAGGGCGGTTTGCGTTATGACGCTGATACAAGCCCCCATTCCCATGTATACTGTGAAAATTGCGGCAGAGTGGATGACTTGGAGCAGGACCTTTTTTTAGAGATTTTTAACGGAAAAGATTTACTTGAAAAAATGGATGAGAAAACTGATTTTAAAATTTATTCCATACAGATTTATTTCTACGGCCTGTGTCCGCAATGTAAAAACAACAACTCAAAGGCTGTTTCTTTAAAATAAAAATTTTTTTTCATATTTAAACTAATTTAAACTTATAGTCGGAACTTGCAGTAATAAGCAGGTTCTTTTTTCATTATCAGGAACTATGTTATAATAAACCCAAATGTTACTTTCGCAGGTGGGCAGTTCTTATGGCAAAATTAACACCAATGATGGAGCAGTTTAAAAAAATCAAAGAAAAATATCCTGAAGCGATTCTTTTTTTTCGGGTAGGCGATTTTTATGAAATGTTTTTTGAAGATGCCGTAACCGCTTCAAAGGAACTTGAAATTACCCTGACAAGCAGGGACGGAAATAAGGAAAATGCGGTACCCCTGGCTGGCTTCCCCCATCATGCAGCTTCCGGCTATATTGCGCGTCTGATGGAAAAGGGTTACAAGGTGGCTATCTGCGAACAGGTTGAAGATCCCGCCACGGCACGGGGACTTGTAAAAAGGGAAGTTGTCCGGGTGATCACGCCGGGGACGCGGGTTGAAGATAATTTGCTGGAAGAGGACCGGAATAATTACCTTGCCTCCGTTTATCTGCCGGATCCTCTCCTTGACAATGAAAAAGAATACGGCCTGTCTGTTGTGGATGTTTCTACCGGTGAAATAATGGTTTTTCATTTTGGCGGCCTTGAAGCGGAAAATGAAATTCGGGATGAAATTTCCCGTCTTCAACCTTCGGAAATACTTTTAATCGCTTCAGAAAAAAACCGTTCTGCCAACCCTGCTTTCCTTGCTTTCCTGGAAGAAGAAAGCAGGGCTATAAATTATCTGGAACCTTTCCCCAACAGAAAAGCAGCCGGTACTTTTTTAACAGAAATAAACTGTCCGTCTTTGCTGGAAAGTTTAGAAGCGGTAAGCACTCCTGCTTTCCTCGCTACTGCCTCAGCCCTTCGTTATATTAACGAGATGCAAAAAGCTTCCATGTCGTATTTTCAACGCATTCGCTTTATTGAAAAAGGCGAGGCGATGTTCCTGGACGGTATTACCCTGCGCAATCTTGAGATCTTTGAAACTATTCGCTTACGGGACAAGGAGGGCTCCCTTTTTAGTATTTTAAACAGAACCAGGACCTCCATGGGCGGAAGAATGTTGCGCAAATGGTTCCAAAGGCCATTGCTGGACCGTAACCTTTTGACCCTTCGTTGGGAAGCTGTCGATGAACTGAGAAACAATCCTTTTGTTCGCGGGGAAATAAAAAGACTGCTCAAAGAGATCTGTGATCTGGAAAGATTTTGCGGACGTTTGAACCTTGGCCAAATTGGACCGCGTGAAATGCTGTCATTGAAAAGAACATTGCAGCTTTTGCCGAAACTGAAAAGCATACTCGCTGAAACAAAGGCCGGACTCTTAAAAGAAATGGGAGAAAAAATTCCTGATTTTGCCGTCTTAACGGAAGAACTCGAACAGGCCATCAATGAGGATGTTCCTTTTGCCTTAAAGGACGGAAATATCTTTAAGACGGGTTATGCCGATGAGATAGACAAGCTCCGCAGGATTTCCGAGGACAGTAAATCTTGGATGCTGGAGCTGGAACAGCAGGAAAGGGAAAGAACCGGGATAAAGACATTAAAAGTTGGGTTTAACAAAGTATTCGGCTACTACCTGGAGGTGACAAAGTTACAACAGGCTCGCGTTCCCTCCAATTATATCCGCAGGCAAACCCTGGCTAACGCCGAACGCTATATTACCCAGGAGTTAAAAGAAAAAGAAGACCTTATTCTTAACGCGGAAGAGAAGTTGGCCCGGCTGGAAGCGGAACTCTTTCAGGAGTTATGCCGCAAAGTGGCGGCATACACTTCGGAGTTGCAGCTTGCAGCCGCCCAAATAGCCACTCTGGACTGTATTTTTTCCCTGGCTGATGCGGCTTCCGCTTACCATTACGTTAAACCTTCCCTTTCTGAAGATGGAAGCATGCACATCCAGGGATGCCGTCATCCTGTTGTAGAGCAAAAGGGAGAGGACCTTTTTGTTCCTAATGATATTTTTCTCGATGAGCACAATGAAAGAATACAAATTATAACGGGACCGAATATGGCCGGAAAAAGTACCTATTGCCGGAGTGCCGCCCTGTCGTTGATTATGGCTCAGGCCGGCGGCTTTGTTCCGGCTGAATCGATGATTTTTACACCGCTTAAACGTATATTTGCCAGGGTTGGGGCCAGCGACGACTTGAGCAGGGGAAGAAGTACCTTTATGGTTGAAATGGAGGAAACAGCCTCAATCTTAGCAAGCGCAGGGAACGATTGCCTTGTTATACTCGATGAAATCGGACGTGGAACCAGTACCTTCGACGGGATGAGCCTGGCCAGGGCAATTCTGGAATATTTACACAGTAAAGCCGGGGTCAAGGTTCTTTTTTCAACCCATTACCATGAGTTAACCGCGCTGGAAGAACAGCTTGCGGGGGTTAGGAATTATACCGTTACCGTCCGTGAAAAAGGAAATTCAGTCATCTTTTTGAGAAAAGTTATCCCGGGAAAAGCAGATCGCAGCTACGGCATCAATGTTGCGCGCATGGCCGGTCTTCCCGACGAGGTTATATCTAAGGCGCGGAAGTATCTAAAGGAATTGGAAGAAACAAACTCTAATAATTGCTCAGCTGGGAATATGCCCCAAGTCCAACAGTCCGCCTGGAAAGCAATATCTCAGGACAAAGAAGGCCAGCTTTCCCTTTTCCCTGAAACGCGGACGGAAACGGCTGCCCTGTCGAGAAAAGAAAAAAGAATTATTGAAGAGATAAAAATTTTAAACCTCGTCAATTTTACACCCCTGGAAGCCTTGCTAAAACTTTTTTCCTTCCAAAACAGGCTGCTTGGAGACTCTTCACAAAAAAAGGATAGGTGAGAAAGGGTGCCCATTAAAAAATTGCCCCCTGAGACAGCCAATCAAATTGCCGCGGGTGAAGTTGTGGAAAACCCGGCATCAGTAGTAAAAGAACTGGTGGAAAATGCCCTGGATGCTGGAGCCGGGCGTATCAGGGTTTTGCTTCAACAGGGAGGGCTGCGGGAAATTACCGTTATTGACAACGGAAGCGGCATCCCTCCCGGTGAGCTGCGACTGGCTGTGGAGAGGCATGCAACGAGCAAAATTCTAGACATTGGAGATTTGGGCAGCGTACTGACCCTCGGCTTCAGGGGCGAAGCACTTCCCAGTATCGCCTCCGTCTCAAGATTAACCATTACGTCGCGTCACTATGAGGATGAAGCCGGAGCAAGTATTTTCCTGGAAGGCGGGGTCGAAAAAGATTTTAAAGAAATAGGGTTTCCAGTAGGAACGAGGGTTACTGTTCAGGATCTTTTTTTTAATACCCCGGCCAGGCGCAAATTTTTAAAGGGCATTTCCGCGGAAACGGCAAAAGTCTCTCGTATGATGCAGGTTCTCTCCCTTTCCAGGCCGGATGTTTCTTTTACCCTGGAAAGGGAAAAGGGTGTTCTATGGGAAACATCCGGGGACGGAAATCTTAAAAACGTTATCCTGACGCTTTTCGGCCATGACCTGGGCAAGCAGTTAATTCCGCTGGATTTTACGGAAAAAGAGTACCGTTTGAGGGGGTACGTAAGCGACCCTACTTCTTTCCGCAACAATAGAGGCTTTCAGTTTTTCTATGTTAACGGCCGGGCTGTTCAGAGCAAACCGCTCAGGGAATCTCTCGACAAAAGCTATTCCAGCCTGATTACTTCCAAAAAATATCCCCTGGCATTTCTTTTTCTTTCTCTGCCCCCGGCAGATATTGATGTTAACGTCCACCCTTCAAAAACAGAAATACGTCTGTACCAGGAGGAATTGGTCCGCTCTTTCCTGGTTAAATCCTTAAGCGCGGCTTTTCAAGGGGGAAGGCGTTTTCCCGTGTATAATTGGAGGGGGGAGACGATCCAAACGGAAAAGAAAACAGATAGTTGCCCGCAAAAAGTACAGATTCAGGAGAATATCCTTGCCTATGGTGAAAACGAATTGGAGGAAAAACCAGGTTATTTTAACCGGGAACATTTACTGAAAAGCGAAAAGCCGGCGTTAAATAAAGAGCCGCTCCTTGAAAAACCTTTTTACGATATGATCGTCGGGCAGGCCTTCGGAACATATATTCTTTTGCAAAAAGGAGAAGATCTGCTTTTTATGGATCAACACGCAGCCCACGAAAGAATACTTTGGGAAAGGGTGCAGCAGACGAACAGCGATCTTTTGCAGGGTAGCCAGATTGCGTTGCCGCTCCCCTTTGAACTGCCCTTGTATATTGCCGAAGAAATTTACGGTAAGTTAAACTTGCTGGAAGAAATAGGATTAGAACTGGAGCGATTTGGCCATAATACATTTATAATACGCACAGTACCGCTTTTTTTAAAGGATGTCTTTTATCCGGAGATGTTGCTGGATCTCTTTGAAAAATTAACCTCCCAGCCTTTAAAAAGAGAGGATTTTCAAAAAGAGGCTCTTTTGCAGTTATCATGCAAGGCAGCCCTTAAAGCGAACAAAGCATTGACAACGGAAGAAATAAGAGCGCTCCTGGAGCAATTGGAAAAGTGCCGTGATCCCTTTTTTTGTCCCCATGGAAGGCCTGTTTTTTTTAAAATGAATAAAGCTGAACTGGAGAAATATTTTAAAAGGCGCTGAACATGGGGTTGAAAAGGAGGACAACTTTGTGGACGAGGCAAACATCGGAAGAAAAAACAAAATCCCTCTTGTAGTCATTGCCGGACCGACAGCTACAGGGAAAACAGAGCTTTCTATTCTTCTGGCAGAGAGGATAGGCGGGGAGATTGTCTCCGCTGATTCTGTACAGGTTTACCGGTTCCTGGATATTGGAAGCGCCAAACCAACTGCCGAGGAAAAAAGGGGGATTCCCCATTACATGATCGATGTTGTTGAGCCTGATGCAAACTTCACGGTTTTTGATTTCCAATCCATGGCCAGAAAACATATTAAGGACATTCATTCCAGGGGTAAATTTCCCATACTGGTTGGAGGTACAGGTTTATATATCAAAGCCCTTATTGATGAATACACTTTTCGCAGCGGGAAATATAATGAAGGTGTGCGAAAACAACTGCAGGATGAGCTAAGCAGATTCGGGAAAGAACATCTTTACCGGAAACTGCAAGGAATCGATCCTGAAAGGGCAAGAAAGCTGCATATCAATGATACCAAGCGTATTATCAGGGCTTTGGAATATTATTACTTAACCGGGGAGTCCATTTCCAGGCAGGAAGAATTAACTTTGCAACATAACAGTCCTTATAACTTAATCATGATAGGCTTAACCATGCGAAGGGAGCTGCTTTACAGCAGGATAAACCGGCGAGTGGATTTGATGCTCCAAAAAGGGCTGCTGCAAGAAGTTAGCAGCCTCCTGGAAAGAGGATATTCGAGCAATTTAAAATCCATGCAATCTCTGGGTTATAGACATATGCTCATGTTTATACAAAAGGTTTGGGATTGGGACAAAGCTGTCTCTGCTTTTAAGCAGGACACCAGAAAATTTGCCAAGAGACAAATGACCTGGTTTAAAGCCGACAAAAGAATTACCTGGTTTGAAATAGAGGCAGACATGAAATTGGAACCAATACTGGATAGTATTTGTTTAAAGGTTGCAGGATATTAACATCTTATTCCGAATAAAGTATATAAACAAAGCAGGAGGCGAAAAGAATGACTAAGGGGCCTTTAAATCTTCAGGATAACTTTTTAAATCAGATTCGCAAGGAAAATACACCCGCAACAATATTTCTGGTTAACGGATACCAAATAAAAGGGAGCATCCGCAGTTTTGACAATTTTACCATTCTGCTGGAAGTTGACGGAAAACAGCAAATGGTTTACAAACACGCTGTTTCTACGATTATCCCTTTCAGAAATATTGCTTTTAACCCTACTGCCGAATAAACCGGAGGGGTCTTTATCCATAAATCTGTCTTCCCGCCTGAGAGCAAATAAAGACACTTGTTTCCAAGTGTCTTTTAATTATTGTTTTGCAGTGTTATGTTACAATTATTGTAACTGCTCAGTTTATCTTTAAAAAGAGCATCTGAAAGGAAGAGTGCGGCAAAATTAGCGAAACGATGACGAAACGCGAAAAAGCCATTCTTGTTAATCTTGAATTATCTCAAGGCGCAAGCAACGACGGGGATATTTCCATGGAAGAGCTTTGCCTGCTGACAGAGACTGCCGGCGGGGAAGTAGTAGGAATGATCCGACAAAAAAGCGGGAAAATGGATTCTGCCTATCTAATTGGTAAGGGAAAAGCTCAGGAATTAAAGGCTGCCAGGGAGGAAATGGATGCCGATCTGGTTATTTTTAACCAGGAACTCTCGCCTACTCAGATAAGAAACCTTGAAAATTTGGTCGGAGGAAAAATAATTGATCGAACAGCCTTAATCCTGGACATTTTTGCGCAGAGGGCCCTTTCCAGGGAGGGAAGGCTGCAGGTCGAGCTTGCACAACTCAGGTATCTTTTGCCCCGTTTAACGGGAAGGGGAGCCTATTTGTCCCGGCTGGGCGGCGGAATTGGAACAAGGGGTCCGGGAGAAACCCAGCTGGAGATAGACCGGAGAAGGATTAAGCATAAAATTAACATTCTTAGTAAAGAAATTAAGCAGCTAAAAAAACACCGCAAACTTCACCGGGAAAGCCGTAAGGAAAAAGGTTTTAGCACGGTTGCCCTTGTAGGCTACACCAATGCAGGAAAATCCTCTCTTTTGAATGCTCTTACCGGTGCGCAAGTGTTTACTGAGGATAAACTCTTTGCCACACTGGACCCCACAGTGCGAGCTTTAAATAATACGGAAGGGAAGAAAGTACTGCTCATCGACACCGTGGGTTTTATCCGCAATCTTCCCCGCCAGCTTGTAGACGCTTTTAGCGCGACCCTGGAGGAAACCCGGGAGACGGACCTTTTACTGCACGTAGTAGATTTTAGCCGCAGCGATTTTAGGGAGCTGATTGCTTCTGTAGAGGAAACTTTGCAGAAGATGGAAATAATTAACAGGCCTCGTATTTTTGTTTTTAATAAAATAGACCTGTTAACAGCAGCGGAATTGCAGATATGCCGGAAAAAAATTGAACAAGAATACAATCCTGCCATATTTGTCTCTGCAGAAACAGGAAAAAACATTTTGAGCCTTCACGAAATGATTTTGGAGGCTCTTGCCGGAAATCTTGTCCGCTTAACACTTTTTATCCCTTATCACAAATGGCCTTCTTTTTCTTATCTTTATCGGCAGGGAAAAGTTTTAAAGGTGCGCTACTGCGGTGAATATACAGTTGCAGATGTGGAAATAAGTGAACATTACGCCAAAAAGCTTCTTCCTTTTACGCAGGAAAAAGTAAATAAAGGCATAATTACCACTCATGAGCAGGATGACAAACCTTCCCCATAACCGGCACGCAAGGGAGAGGGGAGGCGGGGGAAGGGAAGGGAGGATGCAGCAAACAAATTCGAAGGGACGATGATTAATCATGGAATGGTGGCAGCTCTATGCACTAAAACCGGAAATTAACAGGTTGATCGTTGAGGCTGAAAAAGAAGTGAAGGCAGAACATGAAGCCATTAATGCTGTTTCTCTATTTAACCAGGCCAAAGTACTAAATGCATTCCAGGAAGAGAAAATTTCCGATGATTGTTTTTATTCAAGTGAGGGATACGGATATAACGACAGGGGCAGAGAAAAACTCGACGCCCTTTTTGCGCGGGTTTTTAAGGGAGAAGATGCCTTGGTCCGCCCGCATCTTGTTTCCGGTACCCATACTTTATTCACCTGCTTAAGGGGAATCCTCAGACCGGGGGAGCGGCTCCTTTTCGCGACAGGCCGGCCTTATGATACCCTTTGGAAAGCAGTCGGGGGCAAAAAAGCTGCAGAAGACGGGTCACAATCCTCAGCAGGGGAAGGTAATCTAATAGATTGGGGAATACCGTTTTTCTGTTTAAATATGATAGAGGAGAAAGACGCTGGAAGCGAACAAAGACGCATCTTGGAAAAAAATCTGAAAGAGATGCTGCAGAAGCCTACCTCCGCGGTGCTTATACAGCGTTCCAGGGGATATAATCCTTTTCGCCCTTCGCTGACAGTTGAAGATATTGCTAATATTATAGCTAAAATTCGTTATTATAATCCTGATGTTGTTATTCTTGTGGACAACTGTTACGGAGAATTTGTAGAGAAGGAAGAACCCCTTGAAGCAGGAGCCGATCTGATTGCCGGCTCGCTTATAAAAAATCCCGGGGGAGGGCTTGCTCCAACGGGGGGTTATGTTGTCGGTAGAAAAAAATATATTAAGAAGATCAGCAGTGCCATGACTGCGCCGGGCCTTGGAAAAGAACTGGGAGCTTTTGTGTACAGTAAAAGGCTTTTTTTTCAGGGCCTTTTTATGGCTCCACATCTTACCGGGGAAGCTTTAAAAGGGGCGATAACCCTTGCCAGGGCTTTGGAGAAGGCAGGCTACCGGGTGGATCCCCGTCCTCAAGAAAAGCGGGGGGATATTGTCCAGATGATTCATTTAAAAAGGAGGGAGGAGCTATATAATTTCTGCCGTGCGGTTCAGGAATTTTCTCCTGTAAACTCTCATTTTGTGCCCATAGAAGGGGAAACTCCCGGTTATCATGATCCGATTTTTATGGCCGCCGGTACATTTGTTCAGGGAGCATCCAGCGAATTTAGTGCCGATGCGCCTTTACGCCGGCCATATACGCTTTACCTGCAGGGCGGCCTCAGCTATCAGCACATCGTCCTGGGGATAGCATCCATTTTAAAGGCCATCCTTGCCTAATGGGGGGAAAGGATGTGGGAAGTTAATCAATTAATCTGATCAAGCCGATTACTTTACCTAAAATGCGGGCATTTTCGTTTGCAGGAATGATAATAGGTTTAAAAGCAGGATTTTCCGGCTTTAGAATAATTTTATCCTCCTCGCGGAAAAACCTTTTTATGGTGGCTTCATCGGAAAGCAACGCGACAACTATTTCTCCGTTTTCAGCAGTAGGCTGTTTGCGGACAATGACCAGATCCTCCGGAAGGATACCGGCATCTTTCATACTTTCTCCCCGGACGCGAAGCAAAAAAACGGTATCTTCCTTTACTATTTCACCCGGAAGAAGAAGGTAGTCTTCAATATTTTCCTCAGCCAAAACAGGCAGCCCGGCAGTAACCTGCCCCAGTACGGGAACAAGCTTGGCTTTCTTTTTTGGATAGGAGCGGGCGGCAGGATCGAGGATCTCCAAAGCTCTCGGCTTGGTTGGGTCCCTTTTAATAAACCCCTTTTTCTCTAAAGCACGTAAATGGGCATGGACTGTAGAACTGGAACTGAGATTTAAATATTTGCAAATTTCTCGTACAGAAGGAGGATAATTTTTCTGCATCACTTCTTCCGCAATAAAATTTAAAATTTCTTGCTGTCGTGAGGTTAATTTTTTCACCTGTTCGACCACCTTTTAAAGGATTTTCTTCCATCGATTATAGCATAGTCGTACTAAACAGGCAAACAATGGTTCGCAAGGAAGGACAGTAGATATTTTTATCGGTTTTCAGATTCAACAGCATTCTTTATTCTTTGCGGCGGCAGTTGTATGGTTATGGTTGTTGTTGGAATTAGATATAATGCGGATTAACTTGTTAATGCCGTCCAGATAGGCCTTAACGCTTGCTTCAACTATATCCGTGCTCATGCCACGGCCAATGATATTCTTATCTTCGTAATTAATTTTCAACGATACTTCGCCAAGTGCGTCCATGCCGCGAGAAACAGCTCTTAAATTGTAATTTTCCATATTGGTATCTATTTTGGTAATCTTTTCGACCGCCTTGTATGCCGCATCAATAGGTCCTGAACCGCTGGCAACCTCCTCGAAGATCGTATCGCCTTTTTTAAGACGTACCACGGCTGCAGGAATAGTTTTCGTTCCGCTGACCGTCTGGAGATACTCCAGTTCATAAGTCGGCTCAGTATAGGAGACGTCAATTAACATGGCTTCCAGGTCTTCCTTATATACTTCTTTCTTTTTATCGGCAAGCTTAATAAACTTTTGATAAAATGCTTCAAATTCTTCCTTATCCAGATGATAGTTCATTGCCTCCAGCTGATGGCGCAAGGCATGGCGCCCCGAACGGGCAGTCAGAACCATTTGCGCGGCCTGGCCTCCAATTAATTCGGCATTAATAATTTCATAAGTTCGTTTATCTTTTAATACTCCGTCCTGATGAATACCGGATGAATGGGCAAAAGCATTTATTCCGATTACGGCCTTGTTAAGGGGAATGGGTATACCCGTCAACTTGCTGACTAAACGGCTGGTCCGGTAAATCTCCTTGGTATTAATCCCGGTAACATATGGAAATTCATCGTGACGAATAATCATAGCCATAACAATTTCTTCCAGAGCAGCATTGCCCGCACGCTCCCCGATCCCGTTTACATTGCATTCAATTTGCCTAGCTCCATTTTCAACTGCTGTCAGTGAATTTATTACAGCCAGACCGAGATCATTGTGGCAGTGGACGCTGAGAACGGCTTTATTTATGTTGGGAACCTTGCTGATGATCAATTTAATAAGCCTGCCAAACTCCTTTGGAACGGCATAACCAACAGTATCCGGTATATTGACAACAGTAGCTCCGGCATCAATAACTGCTTCGATAACTTTTAAAATGTAATCCTCCCGTGACCTGGTAGCGTCCTCCAGAGAATATTCGACGTCATTTGTCAGACTTTTTGCATATCTTACCGCTTCAACAGCTTCTTTTAGGCATTGTTCCGGACTCTTGCGCAATTTTTTTTCCATATGGATATCCGATGACGCCAAAAAAACATGAATGCGGGGCTTTTCTGCATCCTTAACAGCATCCCAGGCACAATCTATATCTTCTTTAACCGTTCTTGCCAGCGCCGCGATAACAGGACCTTTAACTTCCCTGGAAATTTGTTGGACAGCCCGCAAATCGCCAGGGGAGGAGATCGGAAAACCAGCTTCAATAACATCTACATTTAAACGGGCAAGCTGATGTGCTATTTTTACTTTTTCCTGAGCGTTAAGTTTAGCTCCCGGCGTCTGCTCTCCGTCCCTTAAAGTGCTGTCAAAAATCATTACCCGGTTGTTCATTTGCCATGCCACCTCTTTAACTCAGATTTAGATAAACCAGTAGTAACTTATACGCTAAAAATAAGAAACCTTTCATCTCAAAGATAGAGACGAAAGGCTATTCTTCCGCGGTACCACTCTAGTTGACGGGCAGCAAAAAATAAAACCCGTCCGCTTAATTGTTCTTTTCTGTAACGGGAAATGCCCGTCTCAACTTACTCTCAGCATTGCTGATTTCGGCCGGCTACTCACAGGGGAGTTTCCGAAAGGGGAAGGGCTGCCTTTCAGCTAAATGGCAACTCTCTGTGCACTTCCAAAACTTCCGTACTAAGCCTGATCATTGTTTTTGAATAATTCAATTTGAAAAATATACTATCCAATATTTCTCTGTCTGTCAACCCATATTTAACTCAAAAAATATATTTCCAATATTTAGGCAATTATTTAGGCAATACTTGACTGAGCAGAGGTGCGGGAAGAAAAAAAACAAGGTCCGATAATATATATTATGTTAACTTAAAGAGAGAGGGTAAAAAATTTTATTCGGTGAATTGCGATTATCACGATATAGCTAAGCCAAGTCAAATCTCTTTAACATTTATTTAGAGATTAATAAAAAGCTATGAATTTATACTGCGAACAAAACTTTTATCTTTCAATTTTAGTTCTGAAGGATTTGCTAAACCATTTCTTGTAATCCTAAGTAAAGTTCGTATAAACCTGCTGTGCAATTCTATCCTTTAAAAAAGTTTATATATTAAAGGTTCCTGAAAGCTTTCCTTAGGTTACCTATATAGAAAAGGTATCATTTTTAAATGAACTACTTTTTTTTATAAATATCATTGCACGTGTTAAATTATAACTTTTAGAAGACCATAATAAATTATTGACACAGTATCCAAACTCAACCGAAGTAAACTATACCAACAAACTTATTTACCCACTTCTCCTTCTGTATTTTTTATATATAAGTATTATGTAAACCAATATTTTTCATCCAACTACTTTCTTCTGCAAAAAATTAAAATGTACAGACAGAATTTTCCCGACAGTATAAAGTACTATAGTAAAGCTAGCCATACTGTGTAATTTTACTGCGAATCCTATCATAAGATTCTTTGTTGAACCTTTCTTTGTGTTTCTCAAGGCATTCAATAGCAAATAAAGGGTTATTGTAAATCATTTTCATCATACTATCAGATGCCCCATCTTGGATAGCTTTTGTTTCATATCTGGTTACCGTAATATCGTCCCAACCGAGCAAAGCAGCAAAATCACTTTGACTAAGATCATAAATGTTTCTTATTTTCTTAATATCTTTTGAGGTTAACAAATGATGTTTTTCTCTATAAGCATCTCTAGCTCGCAACAAGTTTTCGTCCATTATACCTGAAGGAACAAATTTGTTTTCTTCTCTTTTCACATTGCAACGATAATAGACCTGTTCATATTCAACAAGTTCTTCTTTAATAAATGCTTGGGTTTGGCGTTTTCGCATTTCAACTGAATGCATTTTATTGCCGGGCTGACCCCTTAACTTTGAACATTACGCCCTCATTACTAAAGCTTTCTCAGAATTGTTCATGATAAAGTTATGGTATTCCAGCGGTGGGCGATAGCCTATGCTGGAGTGGAGCCTCACCTCATTGTAATAGCGCATA
>JAAYFF010000042.1 GCA_012728375.1 Bacillota bacterium
ATGGCTTTGAGAGAACAAAAGTTTCCGGTAGGTATAGCGGAGAGGACACACCCGTTCCCATCCCGAACACGGAAGTTAAGCTCTCCAGCGCCAATGGTACTTGGGGCGAAAGCCCCCGGGAGAGTAGGTCCCTGCCGGAGTTAATTTTTAAATAAGAGTTCTTTGTTTAGCATTGCAAAGAACTCTTATTTTATTATAAGCATTCCGCATTAATGTTTTTTATTCACAAACAAATAAATATTGACGAAATGCCTGTAAAAAGGGATAATGAAAGATAAGAATTAAAATAATGAGGCGTTCAGGAATTAACGATAGTTTTTTCTATTAATCACTTTTTCCTTATTCTTTTAAACAGCTTTTGGACTTGGTACGCAAAGTCAAAGATTGTCGCTTAATTTGCATTTAACTAGTTATTTTTAAGAAAATATAACTTAATTTTACCCCCGGGGAGCTGTTGTACATGCAGAAATTAACAGACCAGTATGGAAGAGAGGTAAACTATCTTCGCCTTTCCGTAACAGATAAGTGCAACCTCAGTTGCTTTTATTGTCGTTCTGATCCCGGAAAATGCGGTATTGAACCGGTAGAAGGAGCACTTAAAGTAAAGGATTATTTAAAAATAGGCCGGATTGCAGCGGAACTGGGAATTCAACGAATCAGGCTAACAGGAGGTGAACCCCTTTTACATCCCGATATTTTGAAAATAGTAAATGGCTTAGCAAATCTTGAGGGAGTTAAAGACCTTTCATTAACCACAAACGGAATTCTTCTGGAAGAAATGGCTCCTCGGTTAGCCAAAGCGGGATTAAACAGGGTTAATATCAGCCTGGATTCCCTGGATGAATCCAATTTCCGCCAAATCACTAATGGCGGAAAACTGGCAAGCACGTTAAAGGGGATCGACTGTTCACTGGATGAGGGTTTGAAACCAGTCAAGATAAACGTGGTCCTGTTAAAAGGTATTAACGAGCACGAAATCGAAAGGTTTGTCCGGTTAACACTTTGCCGTGAATTGGATGTTCGTTTTATTGAGTACATGCCTGTGGGCGGACAACATAGCAACTGGGCCAAATATTTTTTATCTCTGGACAAAGTCCTTGAGATTGCCCGGACTATCGCTCCCTTATCGGTAGTTGAAGGAAACCACGGCGGTGGGCCGGCCAGATACTGCCGCTTGGAAGGAGCTGTGGGGAAAATCGGACTGATCTCTCCTTTAAGCCGCCATTTTTGTGATCGCTGTAACCGGCTCAGGGTTACCGCGGACGGCAAAATAAAGCCCTGCCTTTTTTCCGACCAGGAACTGGATTTGCGTCCGTATCTTGACCAACCGGCACAATTGAAGGAAGTTTTTTTGGAAGCATTGAAACAGAAGCCCGATCCAAAGAATAGTGCCGGCAATTCCCTGGAAAGAATGAAACAATTTAAAGGAAAGCGCCCGATGATAAATATCGGCGGCTGACTACATTCATCTGAACAGAGCTTAAAATATAATAATTGATAAACTTAATAAAAAAAGCTTCAATGTTTCAGGCCAAAGAAGATGTCTTTCTGGAAATAATCCGGTTGTGGATGCCAAGAGGAGGTTCTTCTAAAGAAGAACTATTGAAATTGGCGATTTTAAAATTAAAATGATTTTGTTTTGACAGGAGTGAAAATATGGCGGGACACTCAAAATGGGCAAATATAAAACACCGCAAAGCACGTGCAGACGCTCAAAAAGGCAAGATTTTTACCAAGTTGGCCAGAGAAATTACGGTTGCAGCCAGGGAAGGTGGAGGAGATATTACTTCAAATTTTAGGTTAAGGCTGGCTGTCCAAAAAGCCCGGGAAGCCAATCTTCCCAGCGAAAATATTACAAGGGCGATACAAAGAGGCCTGGGGGAGATTGAAGGGGTAGAATTTGAACAAATCACTTATGAAGGTTACGGCCCTGGAGGCATAGCTGTTTTAATTGAAATTATGACCGATAATCGCAACAGGACAGCCCCGGAAATCCGCCACATTTTTTCACGCCGGGGAGGCAGTATGGGAGAATCCGGTTGCGTTGCCTGGATGTTTAAACGAAAAGGTTACTTCACGCTGGATAAGGAAAAAGCTTTATTGCCGGAAGATGATTTAATGATGATAGCTCTTGAAAACGGAGCAGAGGACTTTAAAGAAGAGGATGGCAATTATATTATTATTTCACCTCCGGAGCAATTTGAAAGCATAAGGGAAGCTTTCCTGGAAAAGAAAATTGAGTTTAGTTCGGCAGAAGTAACGATGGTGCCGGAAAACACTATTCTCCTTGAAGATCCGGAAGAAGCTGCCAAAGCGCTTCGCCTTCTGGAAGCTCTTGAGGAACATGATGATGTCCAGAATGTGTATGCAAATTTTGATATACCGGACGAAATCATGCAATCCTTAGAAACTTGATTTGCCGGGAGTAAAATCACCTTTTGCGGGGAAAGATAAAATAATCTTCCCGGAGGTGATGCATTTGTCCGGCAAAGGAGTACACTCCCGGCCCAAAAAAATTTTTTTACTGTGTTTGTTCTGTTTTATCTTAGCCTTTATTTTTGCAAATATGACAAAACACAATATAATGCAGAACGAAAACAATAAAATGGATGAGGACAGCAGGCTTCAGTATGAAGAGGACGCTCCGAAAAATACGAAACATAAGGAAGAAATAACCTTAGAGCAAAGTAATCCGGAACCAGAGTTTTTCCTAGGTATTTACGGTGACCGAATTGCTGTTTATTCCAGGCGCTCCACAGGTGAGGTTATCTTGGAAGAAGTCCTTCCCTATCCGGTAAAAAATGTTTATTATGATGAGCTAACCAGGGGAATTCCCTTTCTCAATCAAGAGGAAAAACTTTCGCTTTTGGAAAACTTGACTTCATGAAACATCTTTTCTTGAGTGCTTTTCGGGCAGGGAAAAGGTGTTTTTTTGTAGAATGTAGTATACGTGGAATAATAATACAGGAGAAGCTTAATGTTAACTCTTGGTATCGACCCTGGTTTGGCTACTACCGGATATGGTCTTGTTGCAGACACCAACGGACATCTTCAGGCCGTTGATTATGGCTATATCGATACTCAGCCTGATTTACCATTGCCCGAACGTCTTTTAATAATATTTCGCGACGTGAAGTCACTGCTGGAAAAGTACTCACCAAATGCAATGTCCATCGAACAGTTGTTTTTTTGCAAAAATACCCGGACAGCCCTGCAGGTTGGACAGGCAAGGGGAGTTATCATTGCAGCGGCAGCCCAGTTGGGATGCCCTGTTTACGAATATACTCCTCTCCAGGTCAAGCAATCCATTGCTGGTTATGGAAAGGCTGATAAAAAACAGGTGCAACAGATGGTTCGTCTCATCCTCAAGCTAAAAGAAGTGCCTAAACCTGATGATGTCGCGGACGCTCTTGCTATAGCCGTCAATCATATCCAAATATCTAAATGGCACAAACTGCTGGAAACCCAGAAATAATATGTTTTTTTGTAAGCTGCCTCCGGCTTTTGTTAACCTGCCCCAAAGAAGTGCGGTGAAAAAATGCTTGATTTTATTAAAGGAACGCTCAAGGAAAGTCACCCACAGTATGTGATTATAGACTGGATGGGACTGGGAATAAAGGTACAAATACCGGCTTCTTTGTATTTTAAGGCACCTCCGGCTGGTGGTGTAATAACTCTTTTTACTCATTTACACGTAAAAGACGATGGAATTAATATTTATGGATTTTTAAACGGTGAAGACAGAAATTTTTTTAAGGTTCTTTTGGGAGTAAGCGGTATCGGGCCAAAGCTGGCACTATCGTTAATGGGACATCTGACCTTGTCACAGTTGTACAGCTCAATTTCCAGGGAGGAAATACAGGTTTTGACCAATGTGCCGGGAATAGGACAAAAAACCGCCAGACGCCTGGTATACGAGCTTAAGGAAAAGCTGGATTTTGACAAAGGAGCCGTCTCGCCCGTTCACGATGAGGAGCTTGAAGTATGGAAAGGTGTTGAAGAGGCTCTCCTTTCCCTGGGTTATTCGGCAACAGAAATTACAGTGGTCAAAAATAAATTGAAAGACATTACGGGGCTGCAAATGGAGGATCTTTTTAGAAAAGCACTGGTTTTGCTGGGGAAATAATTAACCGAAACGGTCTGGTGGGATGATGCAGAAGTGGATGAAAGAATTATTTCTTCCCGTTTAAAAAACGAAGAGGACCAATATGAGACCGCTCTCAGGCCTGAAAAACTTGAAGATTTTATCGGACAAGATAACCTGAAGGAAAAACTAAGCATCTATATTCGGGCAGCCAGGGAGCGAGGCGAGCCGCTGGATCATGTTTTGCTCCACGGCCCTCCGGGTTTGGGTAAAACAACTCTGGCCAACATTATCGCCAGGGAAATGGGTGTCAATATCAGGATTACCTCCGGGCCGGCCATAGAAAGGCCCGGAGATCTGGCAGCCCTGTTAACAAACCTTGCCCCCAAAGATATTCTTTTTATAGACGAAATACACCGTCTGCACCGCACTGTGGAGGAGATCCTTTATCCGGCTATGGAAGATTTCGCCTTGGATATTATTATTGGAAAAGGACCGGGCGCCCGTTCTTTACGCCTGGACCTGGCTCATTTTACATTAATCGGTGCAACCACAAGGGCCGGATTGTTATCTTCACCGTTAAGAGACCGGTTTGGCATTATCGAAAGGCTGGATTTTTATAGTGTGCAATCCCTGAGCAAGATCCTTGAACGCTCGGCAGCCCTTCTTGGAGTAACTATAGACCGTGCCGGCACAGAAAAAATTGCCCTGGCCTCCAGGGGAACTCCACGTATTGCCAACAGGTTGCTTAAAAGGGTAAGAGACTATGCCCAGGTTAGGGCTAATAACCTGGTAACCTCAAAAGTCGCGGATGAAGCCCTGCAAATAATGGAAATCGATGCCCTTGGACTGGATAAGACCGATTATCTCCTCCTTAGCACTATTATTGAAAAATTCGATGGAGGACCTGTGGGATTGGAGACGATTGCCGCTTCTCTTAATGAGGAGGCAGGTACAATTGAAGAAATTTACGAACCTTACTTAATGAAAGTCGGTTTTTTAAAACGGACTCCCAGAGGAAGAGTGGTCACAGACAAACTGTATTCTCATCTGAATATTCATCGAGATAAGTATAAACAACAAAGCCTTTAGGAATAAATATTTATAAAATCTTATTCAGAGGGAATTTTATGAGCAATCACAAAATGCGGAAGGAATAAAGGATGGGCAAACCAATACTTTTGCATATCTGTTGTGCTCCGTGTAGCATTGCCAGCCTGAAGGTTTTTAAAGAAAATGGCTTTGAACTTTTCGGTTTCTTTTTTAACCCGAATATTCACCCTTACCGGGAATTTGTTCGCAGAAAAGAAACTCTGCACCGGTTTTTAGAAGAAGAAAAAATACCTTTTTTCATTGAGGATGACTACCTTCTGGAAGACTTTTTAAGAATGGTAGTCAACCGGGAAAAAGAGCGATGTACATATTGCTATCGCCTGCGCCTTGATGCAGCGGCTCGCTTTGCTGCAGAAAAGGGACTTAATTGTTTTTCAACGACACTATTAATCAGCCCGTACCAAAAACATGAAAAGATAAAGGAAATTGGGGAAGAAATGGCAGCCAAATACGGTATCTCATTTACTTATAGGGATCTTCGCCCCTTTTTCCGGGAAAGCATGCGCATGGCCAGAGAAAGGGGAATGTACATGCAAGGTTACTGCGGCTGTATCTTTAGCGAAAAGGAACGGTATGAGAAAAAAGCCCAAAATAAACAATCTTAATCAAAATTAAAAGTAGATATCTACTGACCTGATAGTGTTGTTGCGTAATCTTACATCATTAACAATTGAGGGAGATCGTTGTGTTTGGTTTTGACAGCATTGGTAAAACACTGCTCGTTATAGGAGGCGTCATTGCCCTGACAGGCATCCTTTTTCTGCTTTTGGGACGGGTGGGACTCGGTCGTCTTCCGGGTGATATTTTAATTAAAAGGGAAAATCTGACGATCTTTTTTCCCATTACAACCATGATTGTCATCAGCATCCTGTTAACCTTATTTTTTAATATTTTTAGGAGATTTTAAGGAGACTTTAAGGAGACTTTAATATGACGACAGCCCGAAACCGTTTTTTTGTTTTTTCCTTTTACCTGTTCCTGGCAGGTATACTTCTTTTATTATCGCCTTTTCATTCTGCAAATGTTTCCGCTTTTTCGCCGGCAGAGTTGGAAGTGGGGATAACCCTGCAAGACAACTTTTTGCGGCTCTCTTTTTCAGGAAGCTTTAGGCTGGTGGAACAAAGCAGCGGAATGGTTGCAGATATACCTCCTGGAGAATATACATTTCTGCCATCAGAAAGCGGCATTGAAATTAATGGCCGGGAAGGAAGCTCTGTTTTTTTGAGCAGCCCCCTTCTTCTGGAATCTCTTGCCGTTTCTGCAGACTCTGTTTTTGAGGTAAAAAACGCCAGTTACGGAAAAGAATACAGGGGCGAACTTAAAATATTTTGTGACGGGAGCAGTAGGCGGATTATCGCGGTTAATGTTATTGATTTGGAAGCATATCTCCGGGGAGTTGTCCCTAAAGAAATGCCCCCCTCCTGGGGGAATTACGGGGGAATGGAGGCTTTGAAAGCACAGGCTGTTGCTGCCAGGACCTATGCCCTTTACCACCGGAGCCGTCAACGTCACAGCGGGTACCATATTTGCGACAACCAGCATTGTCAAGTTTATGGAGGCAAAAATGCCGAATCGCCCAATACGGACCTGGCGGTCTCTGAAACGAGGGGAGAAATACTTGCCTATAAAGGAACAGTTATTGAGCCTGTTTACCATGCTACAAACGGCGGATTTACCGAAGAATCCCAGAATGTTTGGGTTAACTCTTTTCCCTATTTCCGTTCAGAACCGGATCCTTATGACGACCCTAATAATCCCCTTGGGCTCAACAATATGGTAATACACACCCATGCTACCTGGGAAGCAGAGATTCCCTCCCGAAAAGCAGCCGCTCTTTTTTCTTCCAGGGGAATTACCGGTATCAGCCAGGTAGAGCGTATTGTAATCGGCTCCTCTTTTCCCAGCGGGAGAGTTAATGAACTGATATTCCAAGGAAACGGGGGAAAGACTGTTTCCCTCTTTAAAGAACAGATTAGAACAGCGCTGGGAGTGGAAAAGATAAAAAGCCAGCTTTTTACCGTCAACGAGAAGCCTGAGCCAAGGGTATGGATCGTTTCCAGCAGCAACGGAATTGCTAAAAAAGAAAACTTTGCCGGTCTGGATGGAAAATGGGCTGTCGGGCAGGCCGGGTTAAAAAGGATGCTCAGGGGGGATCGTTTTTCCGTCCTCGGTTCCGGTGAATCTTCTTATGTTCCCTATGCTTCCTTTATTTTTAAAGGCCGCGGCTTCGGGCACGGAATAGGAATGAGCCAGAACGGAGCCTACAATCGTTCCAGGCAGGGACACGGGTACCAGGATATTCTTTCTTTTTACTATCCCGGAACAGAGATTATATCTGCATATTGAGAGGGAAAAGTGCCATAGAATGCTGAAAACAGAAGATTTTACTTACCACCTCCCTGCTGAGCTTATTGCGCAGGAACCCCTGCCCGAGAGAGACCATTCCAGGCTTTTACTCTTTCACCGCAAAACAGGCGAGCTGGAACATCATTTCTTTTACGATTTGCCATCTTTGCTGGAGCCAGGCGATCTGCTCGTTTTAAACGATACAAGAGTGCTCCCTGCTCGTCTTTTTGGACGAAAAAAGAATGGAACCGGCCGTGTGGAAATACTGCTGCTGCGTTCCTTGAACGACTCTACTTGGGAAATTATTTGTTCTCCGGGGAAAAAAGCCCGTCCCGGCGCGCAGTTTATTTTTGAAGAAGGCCGGCTGGAAGGAGAAATACTGGAAGTTCTTAAGTCCGGAAATAGAATTATTTCCTTTAAAACTTTTGGCAATCACCTTTCTTCCCTTCTTAACGAGCTGGGGAAAACTCCCCTTCCCCCTTATATCAAGAAAGAACTGCAGGACAAGGAGCGTTATCAGACTGTTTACTCCCGGGAAAATGGTTCTGCTGCCGCACCCACAGCAGGGCTTCACTTTACCCCTCTTGTCTTTAAAAAACTACAACAACGGGGCATTGATTGGGTTTTTTTGACCTTGCATATTGGACTTGGCACCTTTCGTCCGGTAAAGACAGAGTTTATTGAAGATCATCAGATGCACAGCGAATATTACTCCATCTCCGGTGCTGCGGTGGAAAAAATCAATCAAACAAAAAAAGCTGGAGGAAGAGTAATCGCCGTAGGAACAACTTGCTGCCGCGTGCTGGAAACGCAATGCGATGAAAAAGGCCTGCTGCGGGAAGGGAAGGGAGAAACAGATCTTTTTATTTACCCGGGTTACCAGATTAAAGCTACTGATGCCCTTTTGACGAACTTTCACCTCCCCCGTTCCACGCTTTTAATGCTCGTTTCCGCTTTTGCCGGAAGGGAGAATATTTTGCGGGCATATAATGAAGCAGTGCGTTTAAAATACCGTTTTTATAGTTTTGGAGATTGCATGTTGCTTATTTAGAGACAGGAAATTAATGAAAAAAGCGGCTGGATTTGACATCCAACTTTTTCTCACTTATACTTGGGGTAAGATGCGGTCATGACAGTAAAGTGGGTTAAAACTGACAGTTACAAAGAAGCGCGGACCGGTTTGTTAATGACAAATAGGGGGGTGATTGAAACTCCGGCTTTTATGCCCGTAGGTACTCAGGGCACTGTAAAAGCGATGACACCTGAAGAAATTAAAGAAACCGGTGCAAAAATAATTCTGAGCAATACCTATCATCTATACCTGAGGCCGGGCACGAAAATTATTGCTCACGCCGGCGGGTTACACAGGTTTATGCACTGGGATCTTCCCATTTTAACAGACAGCGGGGGATTTCAGGTTTTTAGCCTCAATACCCTGCGGAAAGTCTCTGATGAAGGAGTAACATTCCGTTCTCATATTGACGGCTCCACACACTTTTTTACTCCGGAAAAGGCTATCCAGGTGCAAAACATTCTAGGTTCCGATATTATCATGCCTCTGGACCATGTTGTTGCTTATCCTTCTTCCCTCGACGAAACTCGCGATGCAATGGAGAGAACTATCCGCTGGGCAAAGCGCAGTAAAAATTACCACCAGGAATGGGAAAAGCAAGCTTTATTCGGTATTGTCCAGGGAGGAATTTACCCGGAATTAAGAAAAATATGCTGCTCTGCTCTCACAGAAATGGATTTTCCGGGATATGCTCTGGGCGGGCTCAGCGTCGGGGAACCTCTGGAATTGATGAACCGTATCCTTGAAGTTGCTGTTCCCCTGCTTCCGGAAGAAAAACCGCGCTACTTAATGGGGGTGGGTTCGGCTGATGCCCTGCTGGAGGGTGTTGCCAGGGGAATTGATCTTTTTGATTGTGTTTTACCCACACGCATAGCTCGCAATGGCAGCGTTATGGTCCCCGAAGGGTATCTGACGCTGCGAAATGCGGAATTTGCAGATGATATGAGACCGATTGACCCGGAATGCCAATGTTATTCCTGTCGTAATTACAGCCGTGCCTATATAAGACATCTTCTCAAGTCAAATGAAATTCTCGGCTTGCGCCTGACAACTTACCATAATCTCTTTTTCCTGGCCAATTTTATGGCCGAGATTCGGCGGGCAATCCGGGAAAAAACTTTTGACCTTTTCTACAACAATTTCTGGGCACGCTTTAAATCAAAAAAACAGAAAGAAGGGAATAAATGATGGATCAGAATGCTCTTGTTAGTTTTCTGCCAATTATTCTGCTTTTTGTCGTTTTTTATTTTTTCCTGATCAGGCCGCAACAAGCTCAGCAAAAAAAGAGAAGAGAGATGCTTTCTTCCCTTGCCAAAGGAGACCGGGTTGTTACAATTGGCGGAATACATGGCATGATTAAGGAAATTAAGGATGATATAGTGGTCCTGCGCGTCGCGGATAATGTGAATATCAGGCTGTCGCGTTACGGCGTCGAACGTGTTTTACAGGACAACGAATAAAAAGCATATTTTAAAAAAAGATACATATATAAGCAGTAGAAGGGGCCTCCCGCACAGTTTTTCCAGGCCCCGTCCATTTATTAAACTTGAGGAGGTTATCGCAATGATGAGAAAAACCCGCTCCTCGGTTCAAAACGGGATGCTGCTTACAAGTCCGGAACCTTTGGTCCTGTGTAGAGGCCTGCTTGTAACAATGGCCTTTTCCTTTATCCTGCTGCTTTTCAATACATTATTGTTTTTTTTCTTTCCTTTATCTGAACTTTTTGTGCCGTACTTCATTTTTGGATTTACTTTGATCAGTATACTGGTTGGTTCAGTTTACATCGGAAAACGGGTCGAAAAAAAAGGTTGGCTTAAAGGCGGAATGCTGGGCCTTATCTATGTCCTCATACTAATTATTCTTAGTTTTACTTGTCTGCCTGGTCTGGCATTTAATTTAAACATTTTTACCAAGCTTTTTATTGGTTTTGCTTTTGGAACAATTGGTGGAATACTGGGCATTAATTCTTAAAACTTGCCCCAAAGGAGCAGAAGCCCGATAATAATAAAAACAGCGCCTGCTCCTTTTTGTATGTAAGCTGCCGGAAGGTACCGGGCCAGAGAGGCACCGACCAGCACTGCCAGCAAAGAGGCAACTATTAAAGCTCCGATAGCGCCTAAAAATACTCCCCAAATCGGCCTGTCCTGTGCTGCCAGAAGCATGACGGAAAGCTGGGTTTTATCCCCCAATTCAGCCAGCAAAACCAGGAAAAAAGTAGATAACAACGTTTGCCAAAAGGTCATTTTTTTGCCCCCAAATCATAAAATACATTTTGTGTTTACTACAATATAAACATTATAGCTTATGATTTAATGTCTGTAACTATTATTGAAAAGTGCCTTGACTGGCAGAGTTCTTCATTATAGAATAAACACGGGATTGAAAAAGATTGCGGGAGGGGAACAATTTGGCACGTCATATCCAGTTGGTAAAAAGAGGTAACCTGCAAGAGATTGATTCAGGGAACTGTCGGGAATGCCAGGCTTCATGCCAGTCAGCCTGCAAGACTTCCTGCACTGTCGGCAACCAGCCGTGCAGACAGCAGCAAAAGAGAGAATAAAACATTTAGGTTGCTTGCCAAGTAGTCCTTCGGGGCTACTTTTTGATAGGGGGACAATTAATATTGCTCAATAATAAAAATAAAGACATCCATTTATTTAACTACAAGAATATGAAGCTGGTGTATGATGTTAACAGCGGTTCCCTGCACCGGGTTGATGATTTGGGATGGGAACTTATCTCGTTAATTTTAGACGGCTTGGAAAAGCAGGAGATAATTTACCGCCTACAAAGCAGTTTTCCTCCTGAAGAGATAATTTCCGTGTTCTTACAGGTTGAAGAAATGCAGAAAAATAATTTATTATTTTCTCCGGAACCTGCACTCCGGGAAGAGGCACTTTCACCGCATAGGGTGAAATCCCTTTGCCTGTTTGTCACCCATGCGTGCAATTTAAGCTGTAAATATTGTTTTGCCCGCAAGGAAGGCAATTACCGCCCTGTGCACATGAGTTCCCAAGTTGCTCAAAAAGCGGTAGATTTCCTCTTGGAAGGTGACGGGCCGCGATTTAGGGAGATCGATTTTTTTGGCGGCGAACCTTTGCTGCATTTCCCTTTAGTAAAAGAAACCGTAAATTATGCTAAAAAACGTGCCTCTTTACTGGGAAGGGAGGTTACCTTTACCGTTACAACAAATGCGCTTCTATTGGACGATGAAGTTGCCGATTTTCTTGAGCAGGAAAATATAAACGTCATTATCAGTATCGATGGAAGGCCGCAAGTTCATGATTTAATGCGATCAAGGGAAAACAGCCGGGGCAGTTACACGGACACTGTCTGCAATGCAGAAAATTTTGTTCTTAAAAGAAAATTTGATAATTATTATATTCGCGGGACATATACCAGGGAGAACCTGGATTTTTGCGAGGATGTAAAACATTTATTGAATCTGGGGTTTGAGTCCCTCTCTCTGGAGCCTGTAATCGCCCCCGAAGAAGAGGGTTATGCCCTAAGAGAAGAGGATCTTCCCCGCCTGGAAAAAGAATATGACCGCGTTGCCGAGCTTTACTTGGAACGAAAATTAAGCGGCCGGCCTTTTACTTTTTATCACTTTGAAATGGACCTGGAGAAAGGCCCCTGCCTGTACAAGCGGCTGAGCGGTTGCGGAGCCGGAACGGAGTATTTGGCTGTTTCCCCGGGGGGAGATCTTTATCCTTGTCATCATTTTATTGAAGAAAAAGCATTCTTCATGGGAAACCTCTTAGAAAAGCCGTTTAGCTTGCGCAGGGAAGTAGGAGAGAATGTTTTCCGCGCGGCGCGGGAAAGGGAAAAGTGCCTCTCGTGCTGGGCGCGCTATCTTTGCGGAATGGGCTGTTCAGCCAGCTCAGCTTTAATGGCCGGCGGTTTGGAAAAAAACTACGGCCTGGGCTGTTCCTTGCAAAAAATACGTTTGGAAAGGGCATTATATTTACAAGCTGCTGCGGCGGTGGCAAATGCCGGAAATGAAGAGCTTGACAGGCCCCATTTCCTATGATAGCAAATATGATAAAAAGCTTTCATTAAAACAACTTTTTCCGGATTCAAAATCTCGGGCGGGTTGCCTTTAGAGGACAGGAAGGAAGCTCAATTTGGACATTTTTTCTAACTCCATGGAAGAACAACTAAAAAAAGACAGCCCGCTGGCCAGGCGCATGACCCCCCGTTCCCTTTCAGAGTTTTACGGGCAGGAGCATCTGGTCGGGGAAAACAAGCCTCTGCGAAAAGTTATTGAAGGAGATATCCTTTCTTCATTAATTTTTTTTGGTCCTCCCGGAACGGGCAAGACGGCCCTGGCAAGAATTATTGCTGCAACCACAAAAGCCCGCTTTACCCGTTTGAACGCTGTTTTTGCAGGAGTAAAAGATGTCCGGGCCGTTATCGAGGAAGCAAAACAAATGAAAACGGGGTGGGGGAAGCGCACAATTCTCTTTATTGATGAAATTCATCGTTTCAACAAAGCGCAGCAGGATTCCCTCCTTCCGGCAGTGGAGGAAGGTCTTATCTACCTGATCGGGGCAACAACAGAAAACCCTTTCTTTTCCATAATACCCCCGTTAATCTCGCGCTCGCTTTTGTTTACATTTGAAAGCCTATCAATTGAATCCCTTAAAAAAATCCTCTTGCAAGCCCTTTCCGATAAAGAAAGAGGTCTGGGAAAGTCAGGCGTAACCCTTACGGAGGAAGCTCTGCACTTTTTAGCCGGGACGGCTGAAGGAGATGCGCGCAGGGCCCTCAATGTACTGGAAATGGTCGTGACAAACCGGACTTCAGCCCCTGGACAAAGAAAAGCCCACTTACAGCTTGCTGATATCAAGGAAGTTCTGCAAAAAAAACATTTAAAATACGACCGGGGCGGTGATTATCACTATGACATTATTTCCGCGTTTATCAAATCCATTCGCGGTTCCGATCCGGATGCCGCGCTCTACTGGCTGGCGCGCATGCTGGAGGGCGGGGAGGATCCGCTTTTCATCGCCCGCCGGCTAATTATCAGCGCCAGCGAAGATATCGGCAATGCAGACCCTGCAGCCCTTCCCCTTGCAGTTGCCTCCGCGCAGGCACTCCAGCAGATCGGCATGCCGGAAGGGCGCATTTGTCTGTTTCAGACAACTGCTTACCTGGCTTCAGCTCCCAAAAGCAATGCTGCCTATCTTGCCGGCGAGCGGGCTTTGGCTTACGTAAAAAACAATCCGGGAAAAGAAGTGCCGCCTTACCTGAGAAGCACCGGGTACAAGGGCGCGGCAAGTTTGGGGCACGGCGAGGGTTATCTTTATCCGCACGATTATCCGGATCATTTTGTCGTCCAAGCTTATCTTCCTACAGGAATGGAAAAAGAATTGTTTTACAGGCCTTCCCGCCAGGGAAAGGAAAAAGAAATTGCAGAACGTCTTCAACAATGGAGAAGACTAATGGGAAAAGAAGAAAATAAAGGGGAATAATATGTATAAATACCGTTCCGTTTCCGGTCCGTCCAGAACCAAAATTGCCGTTGGTGCATGCCGCTTTTTCGCCTCCCTGTCCCCCTGTGAAACGGAGGAAGAAGCCCGTGCTTTTATTAATAGGGTCAAAGAAGAGCTTCCGGGTGCAAACCACCATGCCTATGCCTACCGGCTGGGATTGGGGGAAAAGCTGCTGGCCCGCTTCAGCGATGACGGCGAGCCTGCTTTAACCGCCGGACCTCCCATGCTGGGGGTATTAGAAAAGGAAGAGCTGACAAATATTGTCCTGGTGGGGACGCGTTATTTTGGGGGTGTAAAACTGGGGATTGGAGGGCTGATCAGAGCTTACCGCAGTTGTGCAGTTGCAGGTGTAAAAAATGCTGAAATCTGTGAAAAAGAACTGCAGATAGAAGTTTTAATTCGGATACCCTATGATTTCCTGGGAGGAATTCTAAAAGAGATTGAGGCAAGAGAAGGAAAAGTAATTGATTACCGCTACCTTCAGGATGTTCAAATCAGAGGGAAGATCCCTCTGAGGGAAAAAGAAATATTTATTAGCCGGGCAACGGAAATCAGCCGTGGGACTGCAGCAATAGAAACCTTTTAGCCGGCCTGCGCATATGGAGGATAAAAGTGGAAAGACCAGGATTAAAAAAGGGAACAAAAATTGCGGTAGCCATGAGCGGAGGGCTGGATAGCTCTGTAGCTGTTCTCATTTTAAAGGATGCCGGTTTTCAACCGGTGGGAATAACCCTGCGCTTTTGGGTTGATCCCCACGCGGAAAAACTTGTACAGCAAAGGGAATCTTCTTCTTTTTTCGATAAAGATATTCAAGATGCCCGCAAAGTTGCAGAAATTTTGGATATACCCCATTTCGTGTTAAACATGGAAGAAGACTTTTACGAAAAGGTTGTTACTTATTTTCTGCGTGAATACACGGAAGGCAGAACTCCAAATCCCTGTATTCCCTGCAATCGTTACCTGAAATTTTCTCTTCTGTTGCAAAAAGCCCGTTCAATGGGGATTAATTATCTGGCGACAGGTCATTATGCGCGGAATATTTACTGCCCCAGCTCCGGCAGGTACAAGCTTTTACAAGGAAAAGACAGGGGAAAGGACCAGAGCTATGTTCTTTACACCCTTACTCAACAACAGCTCTGCGCGGCCCTCTTTCCCCTGGGTGAATTTACTAAAGAAGAAATCCGCCATAAGGCCCGGAAAGCCGGACTCAAGGTGGCTGAAAAAAAGGAGAGCCAGGAAATATGCTTCATCCCCGATAATAACTACAGGGGATTTCTGAAAAGATACCGCCCCCATTCATTTTCCCGGGGAGACATTCTTTCTACTTCGGGCGAGAAATTAGGAGAGCACAGCGGGCTTCCTTTTTATACGATCGGACAGCGTAAAGGCCTGGGACTAACGTCAACCCGCCCGCTTTATGTAGTAGCCATGGACCCGTGCCGCAATGCACTAATAGTGGGCAACAAAGAGGAAATTTACAATTGCGGCCTTATTGTCGGAGACCTTAATTTTGTCTCAGGAGAAGCTCCGGGCAGGCATTTGCCGGTTCAGATAAAAGTTCGATACCGGTCACCGGCTATTTCAGCAATCCTTTATCCCCCGGAAAAAGGAGAGGCCAAAGTCATCTTTGAAGAAAATCATAAAGCAGTAACACCCGGACAGGCTGCCGTTTTTTATTTGGATGAAGAAGTCCTGGGCGGCGGAACGATTCAAAAGGCCCTCCGTTAAAAGGACAATAAAAGGACAAAAAAATGTATGCTTTTAACTGAAATATTCGGAAAATAATAGTCTGAAAAGAAGGAATTTATATTTTTAAGTAGAAGAATAAATAAATAAAATATTAATATATATTAAATAATTCCTCGAAAGGGCAAACTTCGCGAAAGCGAAGGACGCAAAGCTACGGGTCTAAAACTCCCGAAATTAGGAGCATGACAGCCGGGTTACCGAAGGGGCAACAAAAGTTATGGGTCATTGTCTGTTCCTTAATGGTAAACGGGGCAGACTTTTTTATTTATATAAGATAAGCGAGGGGAAAGTCTTAAGTATGCTGAGAAGGCCTCTGTCATTTCTAACTTTCCCGGGAATCTTGGTGCATCAAGCGACGTATCACCTTTTTTCACGAAAAACAAATACATTTCTTGTCGAAATAGGCATTTTCATAATAAACACCATAGTAGGAGCAATTACAGCTCTGCCTGGCGCCCTGGTTGTTATCAAGTTTGGCGCGGGCACCATGTTTGACTATATTTTAATCTGGCTTGGAGTTTCTATCGCAATGCATTCCTTTCCGAGCCTCGAAAAAGCACGTAAAATTTGGATTATGGTCAGAAGCAAAAAAACGCCCTGTCGGCTAAAATTTATTGCAACTCCAATAGTTATATTTATGTACCTGTTTGCGAAGGGTTCAGTTGTCTGGCTCGATCTTCTTTACGGTATTGGAATAGCGTTATTGCTGCCGGGTTTACTAATTTTCTAATTATTTCCCTGTGTTTAGTGCATAGAAAATAACTAGACCGCCTGGATAGGCGGTCATTCCGATTTAGGACTAGCCGCCTGAGCAAAAGCGGCAACTCAATTAATCCAGTATATGATAACATGCAGAAAAACAGTCGTCAATGGAGCTCTGGCTATGGCCGGGGCTCTTTATATTCCAAGCAGTTACATTTTTTTTTATTATTTGGGAAAGGATATAAGAATAATAAAGAAAATAAATAAAGGAGAGTAGAGATGTATGAACTGCCCTGTCTGTGGAAGCAACAATACAGGGAAAATCGGTAGTAGCGAATACTATTGCGCCAACTGCCTGCTGGAATTTTCCAAATCCGGCAGAAAGGTGCAATATTATTATATCGATGAAGAAGGTACATCGGTATTATTAAAAAACAAAACCGATGCCAAAAAAATGGCGGCTTTAATTCAATCTCAAGAGGAAGATTCGGCAAATTAGAAGAAAAACATGTACTTAATTTCCACTTTCCTTAGGAAAACTGGGTTAGGAAAAGGGGAAAAAAATGGGTAATGTAACGGGAGTTATTATAACTCCTTTTCTTTTGGCTTTACTGCTTGCCATTGTGTTTTCCCCCCTGGTAAACTACCTGGAAAAACAGGGTCTTTCCAGAGGCACGGGAATAGCAGCCGTTTATCTTTTTTTAATTGCCTTCTGCCTGCTCTTTTGTATGAATTTAATCTTGTCTTTATTTGATGAGCTTCAAGAGCTAATGGCTGTTTTGCCGGAATATGCCGAAAGAATAACATGCTTTTTTGAAAAAGTGGAAAAAGATTACCAGAGGTTTGAGCTTCCCCGAGGGGTTCGCTCGGCCTTGGACGAAAATATTAGGCAAATGCAGCAATCGCTTGTCATTAACCTGGAAAAGTTATCACAACTTTTAATTATGTTGCTGAGCCAGGTTTTTGGGCTTTTATTAATTCCTGTTTTTTTATTTTATCTTTTACGTGACGGCAATGTCATTAAGCAAAAACTACTGAACCTTTTTCCGGAAAAATATCGCTTTCGCATAGAGATTACCGCAGGAGAAATCGGCAAAACGCTGAGCTCTTATATTCGCGGAGTTGTGCTCATAAGCTTGTTGGTCGGCGGGCTAATTTACGGCGGGCTTTTCGCCATGGGAGTAAAATTTGCCCTTTTTCTCGCCATTATTAATGCCCTTACCAATATTATTCCCTATTTTGGCCCGTTGATTGGGGCGCTTCCGGTAATTATCATTGCTTATCTGCAATCTCCGGCCTTGGTTTGGAAAGTAATCGCCTTAATCATTATTGTCCAACAGATAGAAGGCCAGTTTATTGCACCCCAAATCCTGGGCCGGAATTTGGGATTCCATCCTTTAACGGTAATTCTTGCCCTTCTCGTGGGAGGCAATTACTTTGGGTTTTTCGGCCTTGTCTTTATAATACCCTTTTTGGCAATCATACGGGTTTTTTATGCTTTCTTTTCTCCGGTTATCAGAGAGGCCTGGAAAGAAATGCAACGCAACAGGGAATAAATATTACCAGAGAATTCATTAACATTGACAGGCAAGGGGATTGCCGATATAATTTATTTTGAAATAGGAGGCCTAGAAAAAAAATGAAAATTAATGATATACGCAATATTTTTCTAAATTTTTTTAAAGAAAAGGAACACCTTATCCTTCCCAGCTTTTCTCTTGTGCCGCAAAACGACCCTACGCTATTGCTTATTGGAGCGGGGATGGCTCCTTTAAAACCATTCTTTACCGGAGAAAAAAAGCCTCCCCACAGGCGAGTCGCCACCTGCCAAAAATGTGTCAGGACACCGGATATAGATAAAGTCGGACTTACGCCGAGGCATGCCACTTTTTTTGAAATGCTGGGAAATTTTTCTTTTGGTGATTACTTTAAAGAGGAAGCAATCAAATGGGCATGGGAACTCTTAACCATGCATTATCATATTCCGGAAGAAAAACTGTACATCAGCGTTTATGAAGAAGATGACGAAGCCCTGGCCATCTGGAGGGATAAGGTTGGAATCCCGGAGTCGAAAATTTATAAGCTGGGCAAAGAAGATAATTTCTGGGAGATAGGAACCGGTCCCTGTGGTCCCTGTTCGGAAATTTATTATGATCTGGGACCGCAATTCGGCTGTGGAGACCCCAACTGCCAGGTCGGTTGCGATTGTAACCGCTACATGGAAGTATGGAACCTGGTTTTTACCCAGTACAATAAAGATGCTGACGGTAATTACAAGCCTCTCCAGCAAAAAAATATTGATACAGGAATGGGGTTGGAAAGGCTGGCTGTAGTTTTGCAGGGTGTTTCCAACCTTTTTGAAATAGATAATGTAAAACCGCTGCTCGATTATTTTGCAGAAAAGGCGGGTATAAAATACGGTCTTAATGAAAAAAACGACATCGCTCTGCGGGTAATTACCGAGCACATGCGCGGCATTACCTTTATGATTGCCGACCGTATCTTACCTTCGAACGAAGGGCGCGGGTATGTGCTTAGAAGGCTTCTGCGCCGGGCAGTCCGCTACGGCAAGCTTCTGGAGATGGAAATTCCCTTTCTTTACCGGGCGGTACCACTTTTAAACGATCTAATGGGAGACGCTTACCCTGAAATTACAGATAATATGGACTATATCACGCGTATTATCAAAACGGAAGAAGAACGCTTTTCGGAAACGCTCGGGCTGGGTATGGACCTCCTGGAAAAAGAAGTATCTGTTTTAAAGGAAAAGGAACAAAATATTTTAAGCGGTGATACTGCCTTTAAACTTTATGACACCTTCGGTTTCCCCCTTGATTTAACGAAAGAGATTCTGAGCGAACATAACTTTAGCCTTGATGAATCCGGCTTTAATGCAGCCATGGAACAGCAAAGAAAAAGGGCCCGAGCTGCCCTCAGCATTAAGGAAAAAGAGAAAGGCGCTTCTGTTCTGGCAGAACCTTTGCGGGGACTTAAAACTCGGTTTGTCGGTTATGATACCTTACAAACGGAAGGAAAGGTGCTGGCTCTGGTCTCACTTCCCGAAGGAAAGCCTTTGGAGTTTTTTTCTCCAGGAGACGGCCAGAATGAAGTTTGTCTTCTTCTCGATAAAACACCTTTTTATGCAGAGATGGGAGGGCAAGTGGGAGATACGGGGCTTGCCCGCTCACCCCATGGTGAAATTCTCATCAAAAATACCCTGACAGGCCCTTGGGAAGGCCAGATCCTCCACATTATCGAAATAAAAAGCGGCACTGTCTCTCTCGGGGATCGTGTCAGCGCGGAAGTAGATGAAAACAGGAGGGAAAATATTGCCAGGAACCATACCGCAACCCACCTCCTTCACAGAGCATTAAAAGATCTGCTGGGAGACCATATCAGCCAGGCGGGTTCTCTGGTTTCCCCCGAGCGATTGCGTTTTGACTTTACGCACTTTTCCGGGCTTAGCCAGACGGAAATAAAGGAAATTGAAAAAGTTGTCAATAAAGCCATCCTGAAAAATATGAAAGTGGATACCATCCTTACCGATATTAACAGCGCCCTAGACATGGGAGCCATTGCCCTTTTTGATGAAAAATACGGTGAAACGGTGAGGGTAGTACAAATTGGGGATTTCTCCAGAGAACTCTGTGGGGGGACACATGTTTTCCGGACCGGGGAAATCGGCCTCTTTAAAATTCTTTCTGAAAGTAGCGTGGGCTCAGGAGTACGCCGTATCGAAGCAGTAACAGGTTGGGGAGCGTATAACCATCTTTCGTCTAGAGATACTATTCTCAAAGAAATTGCAGACACTATGAAAGTTTCACCTGAAAAGCTCGGAGAGCGATTGAAGGAATTGCTGGAAAGCCAAAAACAGTTGCAAAGAAAAATAAAGCAAATGCAGCAGGACATGTCGGCAAATAATATTGATCATTTGCTGCAAAAAGTTGACAACTCTCTGGGCATCTCTGTTTTAAGCGCCCATGTTGAAGCAGAAGACATGGAAACATTAAGAAATTATCTTGATCGTATCAGGGATAAATTAAAAAGCGGCATCATCCTTTTGGGAGCTGTCAGCAACGGAAAAGCGCTCTTTGTTGCTGCGGTGACCAAAGATCTCAACAAAAAAGGGTTCCATGCCGGAAGACTGGTCGGAGAAGTTGCCAAGCTTACCGGCGGCGGAGGTGGAGGCCGTCCGGATATGGCACAGGCAGGGGGAAAAGATCCGGGAAAACTTTCATACGCTCTCTCTCAGGTGCTCCATCTTGTTGAGAAACAAAAGATAAATAGCGGGGCTTAGCTATCGCTATCTTTAATTTAATCAATACTGTCCTTCCCAACCGGAGGTGTACGATGAAAAAGGGCAATTTTGATCACACAATGATGTTTAATGTTAAAAATGAAGAAGAAATTAATGTAGCCCGGCAGATCCTGAAGGAAGTCTACGAAGCTTTAAAAGAAAAAGGTTATAATCCTATAAACCAGCTTGTAGGGTATCTGCTATCAGGAGATCCTGCTTATATTACCAGCCATAAAAATGCCCGCAGCAATATCCGGAAACTGGAAAGGGATGACCTCTTGGAGGAGATCGTCAGCGTCTATCTGGTCAGTGAACTTGAAGGGAAAGATAATAATCGGTGAAAGAATGCGGATAATGTGCTTGGACATCGGAGAAAAGAGAATCGGTGTGGCTGTTAGCGATCCCCTGGGAATTACCGCTCAGGGCTTGGATGTTATTCAAAGACAAGGGCTGAAAAGCGATTTACTGCAAATCAGACGTTTTATTGATGATTATCAGGTTGAAGAAGTAATACTCGGGCTACCCTTGAACATGGACGGTACGAAAGGCGAAAAAGCGCTGGAAGTACTTCGTATGCGGGATTTCCTGTCAAAAAAAATTTCGCTTCCGGTTAAAACTTGGGATGAAAGGTTGACAACAGTTGCTGCAGAAAAGGTATTGCTTGAGGGAGATGTCTCCAGAGCCGGCAGAAAGAAAGTAATCGATAAGCTGGCAGCAACGCTGATCCTGGAAAATTATTTGCATTACCTGCACCAAAGGCGGGGCAGTGAAGATTAACGAAAAGGAAGATTGGGATGGATGATAAACTTGATATCGTTACGTTGATCGATGAGGAGGGGGACCAATTTGAATTTGAAGTAGTGGACCTTTTTTTTGTCGATGAACATGAATATGCAGTTTTACTACCCCTGCACAGTGAGGCCGGTGATACCTGTTCCGGAAAAAGAAAAGATAATGGAACTTTTGAAAGGGAAGATGCTTATTTTGATGTTTGGAAAGAGTCGGAAGACCCATTTGAAGAAAATGAGGAGGCAGTTATTTTGCGGGTATTAAAAGGTGATGACGGCGAAACAACTCTTCATGTCATCGAAGACGAAGAAGAATGGCAGCAAGTTGCGGATATTGCTTTCGAAAGGCTTCTTGATCAAGAGGAAGAATAAAGTATTCAGGAAGGATACTTTTGCTTTATGCCTAAAATAAAACCCGTCCCCTTTTTTTTAAGTGTAATATTACTTCTTTGCATTACCCTTTTTTTTATTTCTTTTTTGCGGGTTAGGCCAATTGTTACAAAAGAAATTGAAATCCCCCTGGGTTCTTCCACTGCACACATCGCCTCAATCCTGCAAGAAGAAGGCCTTATTCAAAACGCCTTTCTTTTTCAATTGCTGGCAAAATATAAGGGATATGACAAAAAATTACAGGCAGGCCGTTATCAGCTAAATAGCAATATGTCCCTGGAGGAGATCCTGCTGGAACTTCAAACGGGAATCGTTAAGAAAGAAGGAATACGCTTTACCATCCCGGAAGGCTTTACCGTTGAGCAGATAGCCGCACGAATGGAAGAATATCAATTGGTAACAAAAGAAGACTTTCTTAATTTTTGCCGCGGGGAAGGCAGTGCAGCTCAACTTTTGCAAAATGTCGGAGAAATACCCCCACAAGTCCGTTTTCGCTGTGAAGGATACCTTTTCCCCGATACTTACGAAGTACACGCGGATGCAACGGCTGAAGAAATTGTTGAAATGATGCTGGCGCGTTTTTTTGAAGTTTTTGATGAAGAATATCGTTTGCAAGCTGAAAAAATAGGTTTTAGTATTCACCAGATCGTGACTATCGCTTCGCTTATTGAAAAAGAAGCTGCCCTTCCCGAAGAAAGGCCTTTGATCTCTGCTGTTTTCCATAACCGGCTTAATTCTGAAGCATCCCCTTTCCTGCAATCTTGTGCAACTGTTCAGTATATTCTGGGCGAAAACAAACCCGTTCTTACATATCAAGACCTTGAAATAGATTCTCCGTTCAACACCTACCTTTACCCCAATTTACCTCCCGGTCCCATCGCCTCTCCCGGCCGGCAAGCCCTGCAAGCTGCCCTTTATCCTGCAGATGCCGATTATATGTACTTTGTCTCCAAGGAAGACGGCAGCGGCGGCCACTATTTCAGCAGAACCCTGCAGGAGCATAATCACTTTAAAAGTATTGCCCAGCAAAACCGGCGCTAAGGATTAAAAAAACCGTTTCTAAGGTTTTTTTTTGTACCTTTGTTACCTGTTTTTAACTGTATAGATATAAATCCATTGGTAAAAAATAGCCGGCAAAGGGATTTACGGGGGCGGTATCTTGAAGTTAAAGCGCTGGCAACGAATTTTAACACTTCTTTATTGTTGTATCATAATTTTCCTCTTCTTTTCCTTCAGGCTTGCTTATCTACAGATCGCCAGGGGAAAAATTTTAGCCCGCGATGCAGTCAGACAAAGGGCACATGTAGTGACGTTGGATTATAATCGCGGTGATATTCGTGACAGAAACGGCGTTTCGCTTTTGGGAGGAGAAAAGGAAAAAGTTTTGGTCCTTTTCCCCGGTTTATTGGCGAAAGGAAACCCTGAAATGCTGGAAGTCGTATCCTCTTTGGTTCCCGCTTCTTCATTATCAGAAAAGCCCTCAATCGCTTTAAGAAAGTTAAGCGAACATGAGGAAAAGCTGTTTAAGGAGCTGCAGTGTAGCGGAGTGGTTGTTGCTGAAGCACAAAAACGGTACGGTTTGCAAGCCTTGGCAACACATGTAGTGGGACACGTGGGGCCCGAAGACGGGGAAGGAAAAGTAGGACTGGAACTGACATTTAACAAGGAGCTCAGCGGAAGCGTACCCCATGCTCTGGCTGCAGTGGTAGACGGTAAAAATAACTTGATTGAGGGTCTGGGCTTTCGTTTATGGGGAGCATCCGCTCCTTACCGCCCATACAATCTGGTTTTAACCATCGACAGCAATATTCAAAAAAAAGTGGAAGATATTATGGACCGGCGGGTAAAACGGGGGGCCGCTATTGTTATTAATCCGCAAAACGGAGATATACTGGCCATGGCCAGCAGGCCCAATTATTTTCAAGCCAATCTTTCGGATTACATGAGAAATGCAGAGAACAATGCAAGTTTTTTCGAGGCTCAACCATTTATCAACAGAAGTATTTTGAGCTACCCTCCCGGCTCAGTTTTTAAAATTGTTGTCGCTGCTGCCGCCCTGGAATCGGGCAATTATTCTCCTGACAGCACATTTTATTGCCCGGGTTCGGTGCAAATCGGCGACCGGCTTTTTCGCTGCCATCAAAACAAAGCTCATGGCTACATCACACTTGCCCAGGCGTTCGCCCATTCCTGCAATACGACTTTTATTGAGTTGGCCATGAAATTGGGCCGGAAAACAATATATGATTACGCTCTGAAGCTTGGCTTGGGACAGATAACCGGAATTCCCCTGGGGAGCAGCGTTCAGGGCGGAGAAACAGCCGGTTATATTCCTTCGCCCCAGGAAATGCCTTATTTGGGCGATCTCGCTTTAACAGCCATCGGCCAGGGACGTGTGGAAGCCACCCCTTTGCAAATTGCCTGTTTAACATCAGCCGCAGTTAATGGAGGGTACCTGATAAAACCCCGCCTGGCCGGCGCCTTGCAAACTCAAGATGGAGATGAAATAAAAAAATTTCCAGCGGGGGAGAAGACCCGGGTACTAAGCCCCCTTACTGCGGCACAGATACGTTTCATGATGCTGGGTGTAGTGGAATACGGTACCGGTAAAGGAGCATCCAACAATAAACTTTTGCTGGGAGGCAAGAGCGGAACAGCAGAAACCGGCCGGCTGTTTAACGGCGAACCGCAACAATACTCCTGGTTTGCGGGTTTTTGGGCCAAAGGTGAAAACAAGGCAGTCATAACAGTTTTTGTGGAAGAAGCCACCCGGGGAAGCGCTGCAGAGCTATTTGGCACTATTGCCAAAGAAATTGAACCTGAATTAACTCATTCACCTTGAATATTTTTTTCATAAGAAATAGCCATATGAATAAAACCCTGTTAAAATAAGGTTATAGTTTTGGTTGGCCATCTTGGGGCAAATTTTCTGTGTTTTTTAAATAATTCAGGTTTTTGCTGGCATACTCTTTAATATTTTAAGGGAGGACAATAGACAAATGAAATATATAGTTATCCTGGGAGACGGGATGGCTGATTATCCTTTGGAGGAACTGGACGGCAAAACTCCGCTGGAGTATGCCCGGACTCCCAATCTCGACCGTCTGGCAAGGTGTGGAGAAATAGGTATGGCCAAAACTGTTCCGGATAATTTTCCCCCGGGGAGTGACGTGGCTAACCTGTCCGTCCTTGGCTATGACCCTGTCAGATATTATACAGGGCGTTCACCCCTTGAAGCAGCAGGTATGGGAGTAGAGCTGGGCGAATCCGACCTCGCTTTCCGCTGCAACCTGGTCACCCTTTCTGAGGATGAGCCTTACTCCAGTAAAAAAATGCAGGATTACAGCGCCGGCGATATCAACTCCTCCGAAGGGGCTGTGTTAATAGCAGAAGTTTCCCGGATTCTTGGAAATGAAGTGTTAAGGTTTTATCCAGGGGTCGGTTACCGGCACCTGCTGGTCTGGAAAGACGGACCCTTACCGGAACTTTTCCGGCTAACGCCTCCCCATGATATTCCCGGCAGAGAAATTGACCGTTTCCTTCCCCGCGGGGAAAAGGGAAAAGATATTTTAGCCTTAATGGAGAAAAGCAGCGCCATTTTATCCTGCCATCCGTTAAACGAAAAACGCCGCTCGGAGGGACTTAACCCCGCCAATTCCATCTGGTTGTGGGGGCAGGGTAAAAAACCGAGGCTGGACAGTTTCCACAGTAAATATGGACTAAGCGGCGCGGTCATCTCTGCAGTAGATCTTATTAAAGGTCTGGGGGTCTGCGCATCTTTAGAAGTAATCGAAGTTCCGGGAGCAACAGGAAAAATTGAAACCAATTACGCGGGCAAGGTATCAGCGGCTTTGCAAGCCTTGCGGGAAGGTATGGATTTTGTCTTTTTGCATATCGAAGCGCCCGACGAAGCAGGCCACCAAGGAGAACTGGAGACAAAAATAAAAGCTATTGAAGAGATTGATGCCAAAGTAGTCGGAGAGATACAAAGGGGTCTGGACGCTTTCCCGTCTTACAAAATTCTTGCCCTAACCGATCACCCCACCCCTCTTTCTCTCCGGACCCACACCAGGGAGGCCGTTCCTTTCTGCCTGCACAAAAAAGGAGACGGTCTGCGCAATCCGGATTTAATTTTCAGCGAAAAAGCAGCTGCCGGTAGGCTGTACTTTGATCCGGCCTGGAAGCTGATGGACTATTTTATTGCAAGGTGAGCCTAGTATGATGCTGCGACTAATTTTGGGAAGAGCGGGCAGCGGCAAAAGCAGCCTTTGTTTAAAAGAGATTAATGCCAAATTAGAGGACAATTCCTCATCTTTTCCCTTAATTTATCTGGTCCCCGAACAATCTTCATTTCAAGCGGAATATGCGCTGGCATCTTCTGCCGCGTCAGGAGGCTCCATTCGCGCACAGGCGTTGAGCTTTAAGCGCCTCGCCTGGAAAGTTCTGCGGGAAACAGCGGAAAAGCAGGAGCTTTTTATCGATGATACCGGAAAAAGCATGATGATGCTCAAGGTACTGGAAGAAAATAAGAAAAAACTTCGGCTTTTTAAACATGCCGGGGAACAACCGGGAACCTTGAAAAATCTCGTCCTTCTTTATAACGAAATGAAAAGATACTCTGTTAACTCATCAAAGCTCCGGGAGATATTGAATCAAAAAAAAGGAGAAATACCCCTTTTATTACAGGATAAATTGGCGGATCTCTCTGCAATTATGGAGGAAATGGAACAAAAGATGGAGGGGCACTACCTGGACGGGGAAGATACCCTCAGGGTACTGTTAAGAAACATTCCCCATTCGAAATACTTGCACGGCTCAGAAATATGGGTGGACGGCTTCTATGATTTTACCCGTCTTGAATACCGGATCCTTACTAGTTTATTAGATATAAGCAGAAAAATAACGATAACCTTATGCCTGGAAAGAGATTATCTACCGGGAGACGAATTGCCTGTTAACAGCCCTTTTTATTCTTCTGCCCTTACCTGCCGGAGGCTAATAGAAGAAGCGTCCCGAAAGGCAGTTCCTGTTGAAAAAGTCCTTCTTCCCGGGAAAAATAGAACCCGTTTTAGCGCCAATGGCGTTTTAAGCCATCTTGAGAAAAACATCTTCCGCTTTCCGGCCAAACGTTACCCTGTTCAACATAAAGATGATGCCAAAGATTTTCCTATAATCCTGGCGACAGCTCCAAACAGGAGGGAGGAGGTTGAAGGAGCAGCCCACATGCTCATTTCTCTGGCAAGGGATCAGGGATACCGTTGGAGGGATATGGCTGTGCTGGCCGGAAACCTGCAGGAATACAGCGATCTGATCACAACTGTTTTTCAGGAATATGAAATCCCCTTTTTCCTGGATCAGGAACGGCCGGCTTCCTTTCATCCACTGGTGGAATTTATCCGTTCATCCGTGGAGGTTATTACCCGCGGATGGCGTCACGACGCTGTTTTTCGCTGTATTAAGACAGGTTTTCTCTTTCCTTTACAAAAAGAAGAAAATTCCGTTCAAAAATGGAGAAACAAAGCTTCCCGCCTGGAAAACTATGTCCTTGCTTTAGGGATACAGGGCAGTCGCTGGTTAGACGGAAAACCATGGAAATATCCCTTTAGGGATACGCTGGAAGAAGAATTGGCCGGCGAAGCAGATGAGGGGAAAAAGGCTTCAGAGGAAGAAGAAAAGGCCCTTGCGGAGATTAATAATACCCGCCAATTTTTTGTAACTTTCCTGAACGCATTTCAGCAGGAATTTAGAATAGCAACAAATGTTCGGGAGAAAACATCAGCTTTGTTTCATTTTCTCGAAAACGTTTCGGCCAGAGAACGGTTGGACCATTGGAGCAAAGAAGACCTTAAATGCGGAAATCTGGAAAGATCCCGCGAGCATATTCAAATTTACAACGGGGTTATCAACCTGCTGGAGCAATTAGTTGAAATAATGGGAGAGATTGATGTTTCTTCAGCCCAGTTTTTACGTATTTTAGAAGCAGGGCTTGATAATCTGTCCCTGAGCCTCGTTCCGCCTTCGTTGGACCGGGTTGTTGTTGGGGATATTGAAAGGACAAGGCCGGGAAAAATTCGCTGTGCTTTTATTCTTGGAGCAAATGATGGTGTCTTGCCCGCCCGGCTGCAGGAAGACGGCATTTTTTCCGATGAAGAACGCCGGAACCTGGAAAAAGCCGGGCTTGAACTCGCGCCGGGCATCAGAAGGCGTCTTTTGGATCAGCAGTTTCTTATTTATATGGCCCTGACCCGTCCTTCCTCCATCCTGTGGGTCAGCTACCCGCGATCTGATGAAGAAGGACGCCCTTTAATGCCCTCCCTGCTGATTACTTTTCTAAAAGACCTTTTTCCCTCCTTAAAAGAACGGTTTTTGCAAGGCGATGAGGAAGATATGCCATATTCCAACCCAGGAAAAAATGAGGCAAAAGAAAGTACCGCCGAAAATATTATTCCCTATCTGGCACATCCCCGGCAGACTCTTTCTCTTCTCGCCGCGCAGCTCAGCCGGTGGAAAAAAGGTGAAAAAATTAATCACCTCTGGTGGGATATTTACAACTGGTATGTGCGTTCAGAAAAGTGGCGCGAGGAAGGGCAACGGCTTCTCAAAGGCCTTTTTTACCGGAATAATGAACTTCCCATGGACAAAAGCGTAAGCCGCAGACTCTATGGAAAAGAATGGAAAGCAAGCGTTTCCCGCCTGGAAAGATACCATGCCTGTCCCTTTTCCCAGTTTCTCTCTTACGGCCTTAAATTACGGGAGAGAAAACTCTACCGCCTGGAGTCAATGGATATCGGACGATTTTTTCATATGGCTTTGCGCAATGTTACTCTATCTTTTCAAAAAAAACAAGTTGATTTTTCAAGCCTCGATGAAAAAACCTGCCTTGCCGTCGTTGATGAAGAGGTTGATAAATTAATTCCCAAACTTCAAAAGGAAATCCTGCTCAGCACAACCCGCTATCAGTACCTGGCCTCCAGATTAAAAAAAACCGTGGGACTGGCTGCAATCCAGATGGCGGAGCATTACCGGAGAAGCCGGTTCAGGCCGATAGGCGCAGAACTTTCCTTTGGCAAGGGGAGGGATATACCTTCACCGGAATTTAACCTGAAGGATGGAAGCATGGTAGAAATGGTCGGCCGCATAGACCGCATCGATCTGGCCCGGGATAAAGAAGGAAAAGCATACCTGCGGATAATTGATTACAAATCGGGTCCTGCAAACTTGCTTCTGTCAGAAATTTTTTACGGCCTTTCCCTTCAGCTCATTGCCTATCTGGATATTATTTTGTCCGCTTCCCCGCAATGGCTTCAAGAAGACGCCCTTCCGGCCGGTATTTTTTACTTTCGTGTCCATGCGCCGCTGATTAATGCTGAGGGGCGACTTTCCAGAGAAGAACTGGCCGGTGAATTAATGAAAAGATTCAGAATGAAAGGCCGCTTACTTGCCGATCCCGAAGTAATCCGCCTGATGGATAACCATCTGATAAGGGGCTACTCGCCTGTAATCCCCGTCGGCTTAAACGAAAAAGGCGGCCTTTACAAAAATTCCGCGGTTTTATCCCTGGAACAATTTGCTTTTCTCCGGAAGTATGTCCGGTTTGTTCTCCGGAGCACAGCAGAGGAAATAGCGAAGGGCGAGGTGGGGATACAACCCTTTAAATTCGGTAAAAAAAAGGCCTGTACATTTTGTGCCTATAAAGCGGTCTGCCAGTTTGATCCCTCCCTCGAAGAGAATACCTACCGCCTTCTTTCGGATTTGGAGGAAAAAATGATCTGGAATCTGCTGCAAAGGAGGCTTTTAGATGATGGAAACTCCTGAAGGCCATGAAGAAAATTGGACTGAGGAACAGCTTGAGGCAATTTCCCTGCAGGGGAAAAACATTCTGGTAACAGCCGGGGCAGGTTCGGGAAAAACCCGCGTTCTGGTGGAACGGCTTCTCCGGCGTATTACGGATCGCCAAAACCCGGTAGATCTGGACAGGTTACTTATCGTTACCTTTACGAAAGCAGCAGCCTCTGAAATGAAGCAAAGAATCGGGATCGCCCTGGAAAAAGCCCTTCAGCAAAATCCCCGCTCTCAAAGTTTACACCGCCAACTGCTGCTGCTTAACCGGGCCACTATCACCACGGTGCACTCATTCTGCCTGGATGTTATCCGCCGTTATTATTATCTGAAAGAACTGGACCCCTCTTTTCGCGTTTTAGATGAAGCCGCGGCTGAACTGCTCCGCCAGGAAATACTGGAAGAAACATTGGATGAATATTATGATAGTCAACAACCGGGCTCTTCTTTTTATCGCCTGGTGGAAGCATACAGCAGCGATCGCGGCGACCAGGCGCTGCAGTCTCTGATTTTGCGCTTATATTCTTTTGCCCGGAGCCATCCCTTTCCCAGCCAGTGGCTGCAGCAACAACAGGAGGCCTTTAGATCCGGGGTTTCCCTTTGCGCTGCTAAAAACCCCTGGCTGGAAATTATTTTGGATGAATGCCGGATAGGCCTCCAAATGATTGTGGAATTCATTGAGGAGGGAATACGGATTGCGCATGCTCCCGGAGGCCCGGCTCCATACCTGGAGACTCTCCGCGAGGAGCTGGAAGTGCTTCGGGAAATGCGGGATGCTTCCCACCGCTCCTGGGACGAGCTTTTTGTTTTAATGCAGCAAAATCCCTTCGGCAGGCTTAAACCCTGCCGGGGAGATGCTTATGACGCAGATCTGAGAGAACGGGTTTCACAGATTAGAGAAAGGGCGAAGGGGGATTTTTATAAGTTGAGGAGCAGCTATTTTTCTTGCTCCCTGCAAGAACGTCTGGCGGAATTAAAACGCCTTGAGCCTTTGATAGCTTCCCTGGTGGAACTGGTTGAAGTTTTTTCCCGCCGCTACATGGAGGCTAAAAAAGAAAAAGGAGTTGCTGATTTTTCCGACCTGGAGCATTTTGCCCTGCAGATTTTAAACTGTTCAGAAAGCCCGCCCGGTACCCTTTCCCCCTCTCAGGCTGCTCTGGAATATCGCAATTTTTTTACTGAAATTATGGTCGATGAATACCAGGATATTAATCAGGTTCAGGAGGCAATTTTAACTTTAATCGCCTCCCCAAGGCCGCATGGCAATCTTTTTATGGTCGGGGATGTTAAACAGAGTATTTACCGCTTTCGGCTGGCTGAACCGGAACTTTTTTTACAAAAAGAGCATCTTTACAGCCGGAGTTCTTCTGCCGGCTGCTGTATTCATCTCAATAAAAACTTCCGCAGCAGAAAAGAAATTTTAGAGGGGGTAAATTTTCTGTTCAGCAGGATCATGGATGAAGCTGTCGGAGAAATTGGCTATGACGGCCGGGCCCGACTTTACTATGGCGGTCTTTATCCTCCGTATACCGCTGACGGACATCAGGACAATTCCATAGATTTTTTGCTGATCCATCGCTTCCCAAACGAAAGTCCGGAGGAAAGAGCCCCCGGAGCGAGCGAAGAAGAACCCGAAGGCGAAGCAGAACAACACGATAACCAGGAGGAATGGGAAGCCGCTTCACTGGAAGGAAAGCTTATTGCACAAAAAATTAAGCAATTGTTGGGAGAAACAAACAGCCGCCCCTTCATGCTGTATGACCGCAAAAAAAAATCTCCAAGAGCGGTTACGTATCGCGATATTGCTATTCTGCTGCGCTCGGCCAAAAATTATGCTCCGGCCATATTGGAAGAGCTTCAGCAGGCCGGAATTCCTGCCTTTGCAGAACTGGGCGGAGGTTTTTTCGATGCTGTTGAAGTAAAAGTTATGCTTTCCCTTCTGGCTGTTATTGACAACCCCTTTCAGGATCTTCCCCTTGCAGCTGTTTTACGTTCACCTATTTTGGGGTTCAAAGGGGAAGAACTGGCTCTTATCAGAACGGCTTCTCCCTCAACGAGCTTCTTCGACGCACTTCGGGCCGCCTCCAAGCAGGAATTAATTCCCTTGCCCCGCAGGAAAGAACTGCAGCAGTTCCTGCAAAACCTGGAGCGCTGGCAGGAGCAGGCCGTACGCGGCAGTATTGAGGAGTTAATCAGACAGATATACCGGGAAACCGGCTATTACAGTCTCGTTGGGGGCATGCCCGGAGGGAGACAGCGCCAAGCTAATCTACGCGCCCTTTATGACAGGGCAAGGCTTTACGAAGCATCATCTCCCCGCGGCCTTTTCCGCTTCTTAAACTTTATTGAAAAACTGAAAGACAGGGGAGAAGATCTGGAAGCAGCCCGTGCCCTTGGCGAGCAAGAAAATGTTGTCCGCATACTGACCATACACAAAAGTAAAGGGCTTGAATTTCCCGTAGTTATTCTGGCGGGAATAAACAGGGCTTTTAACAAGAAGGACCTCAACCATCATTTTCTTCTGCATAAAGAACTGGGTTTCGGCCCGAAATACATTGATACGGAAAATCGCCTGATTTACCCGACCCTGCCATGGTTTGCCATTAAAAAACGTTTGCATGCAGAACTCCTGGCGGAAGAAATGCGCATTCTTTATGTCGCCATGACGCGGGCGGAAGAAAAATTGATCCTGGTAGCAACAATTAATAACCTGGAAGAGGAATTGCTCCGCTGGAAAACAGCCTCCCGGCCGGGTGCACAATTTCTTCCTGAATATTTTCGTGCAAGGGCAAAATGTTTCTTGGATTGGATTGGTCCTGCCATCGCCTGCCATCCAAAATTGAAACATTTGCAAGAAACAACAGGGCTGGCCATGGATGCGGCCTGTGCCGGCAACAGCGGAATACTATCGTGGAATGTATTTTTTTATACACCCTCTGAAATTGTGTCCTATGCAGTTAACAGAGAAACAGAAGCCCTTCAGGAGGGAGATAAGGAGCGTCAGGAATATTTGGGTAAAATTTACCGCATGGAGCCTCTCCCTTTATCCGGAGACGAAACCGCGGCTGCCAAGGTCTCCAAATACCTCTCCTGGCAATATCCTTATTTATGGGCTACCAAACGCTATGCCAAGGTTTCCGTTTCTGAATTACCAAAACTACGCGCTGCCGGATTGGTTGGAAATGAAGGGGAATTTGCTCCTGAAGCATGGGGACAGGGCTCTTTTATTTATTTAAACAAGCGCCCCCGTTTCCTGGAAGACAAATTAACCGCCGCGGAAAGAGGAACAGCCTATCATACCGTTATGCAGCATCTTAAACTAATACCTCCGCTGAATGCGGAGGCAATCCGGCAACAATTGCAGCAATTGCTTTCCGAAAAATATTTGAATCTCAAAGAATATAATGCTGTTGATCCCGAATTAATAGCTGCCTTTTTTGCAACATCGCCGGGAAAAAGACTCGTTCAGGCCTACCCATCACGAATTTGGCGGGAGCTCCCTTTTACACTGGCACTCCCTGCCACTGAAATTTATTGCCCCGGCGATAAAGCATGCTGTCCGGAAGCCGAGCAAGAATACGAACAGCAAAAAGATCCTGTCCTCATCCAGGGCGTTATTGATTGTATTTTTATGGAAAATGACGCTTTTATCTTGATTGATTACAAGACCGGAATTGCCCCGGAATTGGAAACAGATGAGACCCGGGTGCATTACTCCCGCCAGCTCTACTATTATTCCCTGGCCATTGAAAAAATTTGGAGAAAACCAGTGTCTGAGAAATATCTTTATTTCTTTGACAGCGGGCAGCTGCTGCAACTCTAAGGTGAGTTTTACGGCAGAAGTAATCCTGTGGTATAATACTCAAAAAGTTCCCGACTACCATACAATAATCCAACGGAGGTGTCAACAGGTGAAATACGAAGGTGCAATCTACAGGCCTCCCAGCGAAGCTGGTAGTTTTATTCTCCAGGTAACTATTGGCTGCTCCCATAACCGCTGCACATTTTGCGTTTCCTTTATTGATAAAAAATTTCGGGAGCGCGAGCTGAAGGATATTTTTGCTGATATTGAAGAAATATCTGCAAAGTATCCGGGAGTGGAAAGGGTTTTCCTGGCAGACGGCAATGCCATGGTCATGGGTACAGAAAAATTGCTGAAAATCCTGGATAAGCTGTACGGATCATTTCCCAGACTTCAAAGAGTGGGGTTATACGCTACTCCACAGGATTTGCTTGATAAGAGCCGGGAAGAACTGCTCGTACTTCAACAAGCAGGTTTGGGCATTGTCTATATGGGCGTGGAAACGGGAAATGAAAAGCTTCTATCCTGGATTCGCAAAGGGGTAACCAGGGCGGAGATTGCCGAAGCAGGGATTAAAGCCAGGGAAGCAGGGCTCATTCTCTCTGCAACGGTTATTAACGGACTTGGAGGGTTGGAAAAGATGGCTGAGCATGCCGCGGATACAGCCTCGCTCATTAATGAAATCGATCCCCATTACCTGGGGCTTTTAACGCTTATGGTCTGTGAAGGTACGGCTATGGCGGCAAAAGTAAGGCGTAACGAATTTAAGCTTCCCGCCCCCCTGGAGATTCTTGCCGAAATAAAAATGATGGTGGAGGGCTTAGAAGTAAGCAATTGCATCTTTCGCGCCAACCATGCCTCCAATTACCTTCCTTTAAAAGGAACGCTCCCCAAAGACAAGTATAATTTAATTAATACGCTTGATAAAATGCTTCAAAGCAGAAATACAGGAATGCTCCGGCCGGAATACCTGCGGGGTCTGTAAAGCCCGGATTGGACGAGACAATATTTATATGAGACACGCACTAAAATCCTTTTATCGCCATATAATTATAGGGCAGCTAAATACTTACCCCAATAATTAAAAGGTGGTAAAAGGAATGTTTACCGTACTGGCGACTGTTGCCTTGGTTCTAAGGGGCATTATGCTTCTTTTATCCTACATTACGACCGACTCTTTTCCACAGCCCCTTTCTCAACAGGAGGAAAGGTATTATCTGCAGATGTTGGAACGGGGCAACGAATATGCACGGCATATTTTAATCGAGCGCAATTTGCGTTTAGTCGCCCACGTAGTAAAAAAATTCGAGAATACGGGTGATGATAGGGAAGATCTCATCTCCATCGGTACCATCGGGCTTATTAAAGCAATTAACACTTTTAATGTATCCAAAGGGGCGCGGCTGGCTACTTATGCAGCAAAATGCGTAGAAAACGAAATCCTGATGCATATCAGGGCCAGAAAAAAGAATAAGCAGGAAGTCTCCCTTCATGAAGCTATCGGTGTCGACAAGGACGGCAATGAGGTTTGCTGGATAGACGTTTTGGGAAGTTCGCCTGATGAAGTAATGGACCGCGTTGAAATGGTCCTTTTGGACGAAAAGCTGAAAAGAATTATCAAGAAATTGAATGAGCGGGAAAAAAAAGTCCTCATTATGCGTTACGGATTGGAAGGTAAAAAACGGTACACCCAAAGGGAGGTGGCGCTGGAACTGGGAATTTCACGTTCCTATGTTTCCAGAATAGAAAAAAAGATCCTTTATAAAATATCCGATGAATTTCACCTTGATGCAACCCGGTAGGCTTATTATATACACAAAAAGTATATATAAAAAAAACGGCAAGGCGGTTATTTCTAAAACCGCTTTTTTATTTGCTGTGCCGGCAGGATTAAGTAAGCATCTAAAGAAACTGAAAAAATAAAAAGAACTGCTGACAACAACCCCTTAAAAAATGGCTCTTTTACGTAAGTAATAATTGGAGGAGGAATTGGAGGAGGCCTAGTTTTGCAAAATTTCACAGCTCTGATACGAGAAATTCAACAGGGAAATGAAAATCTTCGCGAGGAACTTTTAGCCTCCCAAAAGGATTTTATTTTAAAATATTCCTCATTCTTATGCAAGAGACAATTGGACTGGCAGAACGATGATGAATTGAGCATAGCACTGGTAGCTTTTAATAAAGCTATTAACAGTTATAATCCGGCTTTAGGTAAAAGTTTTACAGCCTTTTCCAAAGTTTTGATCAGAAACAGCCTCATCGATTATTTTCGAAAGCAACGCAAAGAACTGCCCGCTCAGCCGGTACCTGATGCCGGCGAAATTTCCTTTTATACTGAAAATGCAAAATCCTATGAAGCTTTTTTTATTGAGGAAGAAAACAGGGAGAGAGCTTATGAAATTCAACGTTTTAAAGAAATTCTGGGACATTTCGGGCTCTCTCTGCAAGATTTGCTTCGCGGGTCTCCAAAGCATTTTGATACCCGGGAAAAGTTAAAAGAAATAGTGCGGAAAACCTGCCGCGAAAATGATTTAATCAGCCGCATCTATCGGTATAAAAAGCTTCCGCTAAAAGAAATGCAAATTCTCACCGGGGAAAAAAAGAAAGTTTTGGGGAAATGGCGGGCATATCTTTTGGCAATGATACTGATCTCAACACATAATGAGCTGGAGTCCTTAGCGACTTATATTTGGGGAAAGGATGTTTTACCTAAATGAAAAGGGTTAAAGGAATCGTTTTGGAGAATAATGGCAAATGGGCCAAATTACTTACCGCAGACGCTGAATTTATAAAAGTGCCGAGTAAAACAGGTTATCTGCCCGGTATAGAGGTCGAAGTTGCCTATCCGCAGCTAAAAAGTAAAAATTATCTCATGTCTGCTATTGCCGCTGCCTCAATAATATTTATTCTTTCCACAATACTGTTCTTCCACACCTTTTTAATTACCCAGGCCTACGTTGCGCTGGACATCAATCCAAGCCTGTTGTTATACCTAAACAGGCGTGCCGAAGTCATTAAAATTGAAGGGGCCAATAAGGACGGAAAATTATTTCTTCATAACCTTGACTTGAAAAAAAAGAGCATAGAGGAAGCAATCAGTACAATTCTCCAAAAAGCTTACATGGAAAAATATTTGTCTCCGCAAAAAGAAAATATTATCATTATATCCCTGGCTTCACCCGAGCACTACTCCCTCGGCAGCGGTGAATTGGAAGCGTCAGCCGGCCATAAAGTAGCCGCTCTAGGAGTGGATGCCTATTTAAAAGTAAATACCATTGAACGGGAAAAAGTTATTGAAGCAAAAAAGAAACATGTTTCCGTTAATACACTGCTTGTAATAGAAGAGATGGAGGAAAAAGGTTTTCTGGAAGAAAAAAACTTAAGCGAAGCCATTCCTCCGGATGCCAGTGCAGGCGCGCTGCTGAAAAATATTGAACCTGCCCTTTTTTTTAATGAGAAAGAGTATATTGACGGGTATAAAAATGATATAAAGAAAACACCTCCGGGCCTTGAAAAGAAAAGCACGAAAGAGGAAAGCCCTTCAGATGAAAAACAGAATCTAGCTGTAATCGGCGAACCCCAAAAAATTTTAAAACAGGAGCCGTCTAATAATAAAAAATCTGAAACCGTGATTTTAAAAGAAGAGTTAGATAAATTTTTTAATAAAAATCCTGCATTCCTTAAAGGAAAAAATTCAAGTGAAAAATTCGAGGTAAATCCCGAAAAGGAAAAAAGAAAAGAAGAAAAACAAGAAAAGAAAGAAAAAGAACAACAAAATAAAGGGAAAGGAAAAGCACAGAAAGAGAAAGAGAAAGAAAAAGAAAAAGAAAAAGGGAAAGAGAAAGGGAAAGGGAAAGGAAAAGGAAAAAAGAAAGAAAATGAAAACAAAAATAATCTGGTAGAAAAAATTGAAGGAGGCGGGAAGAAGAATCTAAAACTACAATCTCCAGCTTATAAATAAGAAAAAAGAAGAAATAAATAGAATTCAAGAAAAGAAAGATGATGATTTACTAATATGTATTGAAAATTCTTCTTTTTTACTGTATAAATAAAGGGAATAACCCCGATTTCTTCCATTAGAGGTGGCTTAAATGAGAAAGGTACCTGTCGGGTTATTGCAACCGGGAATGAAAGTCGCCCGCCCTGTTTATGATTCTATGGGTTTTTTACTTCTGAACAGCGGCGTTCTTTTAAAAAACGAGTATATTATAAAGTTGCAGGAGCTGCAGGTACCTTCGATTTATATTGAGGACAAGCGGATCCCTGATATTGTCGTTGAAGATATCGTTCTGGAGGAAACAAGACAAAAAGCTACATGTATAGTAAGAAGCATTCTTAACGATATTAATAAACAACCGGAAAAAAATTTCCGCACGCTGCTTTTTACAAGCAAGGAATTAAATTCTGTTCTCAATGATATTATTACACAGCTGTTACAGAATCCGAACCTGATTGTTAACTTATCCGATATTCGCCTGGCAGATAACTATACGTTTGCCCATTCAGTTAACGTGGCAGTGCTTGCCCTTACTACTGCTATTTCCCTGGGCTTTTCGCGAAGCGATCTTCATAAGCTTGGTATGGGGGCTTTCCTGCACGATTTGGGAAAAACAAAGATTCCGCTGTCAATTTTAAATAAACAAGATCGCCTCCTTCCCGAGGAATTTGCAGAAATTCAAAAACACCCCCGTTATGGGTACGATCTTGTTAAATTATATGATCTAATTGACGCTTCTTCTGCCGCTGTAATTTTTCAGCACCACGAACGCACAAACGGTAACGGGTACCCCCAAAATTTAACGGGAGAAGAAATTCATAAATTTGCCAAGATTTGTTCAATAGTTGATGTTTATGACGCTCTTGTCGCTGACAGGCCTTACCGCCCTGCATTGCCGCCCCATAAAGCCCTGGAGATTATGGAAGGCGCGGGAGAAGAATTTGATTTATTCTTTTTACAAAAGTTTTACAGGCACATTGCAGCTTATCCAATTGGTACTATCGTCGGTTTAAGCAACGGTGAAATCGGAATAGTCACTCACAATACTGTAGGTTTTCCCACGAGACCAAATGTCAGGGTATTCTGGACAAAAGACTTTCAAAAAGTAAATCCATATGAAATAGATCTCAAAGAAAAAATAGATATAGTTGTAGACAGGGTTATCGAGGAAAAAGAGTTGTCCGAAGCAGAATTATTGAATTATTGTTCTTAAAAAAGGTACTTTCAGGGCAGCATAGCGAACTTGAGAAAGGAAATAATTAATGTAATGTTCAAACATTTGTGCCCCAACCAATTTGTTGAAAATATTTACCATATAAACCTGGAGCAACTGGCTGCTGAAGGGATTCGCGGTATTATCGCGGACCTGGACAATACGTTGGTACCCTGGAACGACAATGAACTTTTCCCGGAAGTGCTCGAATGGATCAAAGAAGTAAAAGACAGGGGTTTTAAAGTATGTATTGTCTCCAATAATCATTCCGAAAGGGGGGATGATTTGGCCAAAGCCCTTAATGTTCCTGCAATTTGGAGGGCGGTTAAACCCAGAAGAAGCTCATTTCGCAAAGCTTTGCGAATTATGGACCTCAATCCCGCGAAAGTTGCCGTAATTGGTGATCAGGTCTTTACGGACATTCTCGGAGGAAACCGCCTGGGGCTGCATACCATCCTCGTGCGCCCCCTTAACAAAAGGGAATTTTTCGTTACCAGACTGATACGGCATGTGGAGAGGATGATTCTCTTTATTCTGTGCCAACGGGGCAGCTGGAAATAAAACTTTATCAAATCGTTATTTTTTTGCCTTCTTCTTACAGAAAGAAGGTTTTTTAGTTTGGAAAGAAGGTTTTTGTTATTTTTTGCCGAATATAGAAGTATTAGATAATAAAGAAAGGGACTGGTTTTAAAAAATGACTGCCTTATTGTCGGTAAAGGCTTTAAATTACATTTTACTGTTCGTTGCCGGCCTAATAATGGGCAGTTTTTTTAATACGGTTATCTACCGTTTTCCCCGCAAAATGTCCCTTGTTTTTCCCCGTTCCTTCTGCGTTCACTGTAAAACTAAACTGCAGATACCCGATCTTTTACCCCTGGTAAGTTTCTTTTATATAAAAGGGCGCTGCCGCTACTGCGGAGGTCAAATATCCTGGCGTTATCCACTGGTGGAATTATTGACCGCTGTTATCGTGCTTCTTTGCTTTATGTACTTTGGATTTTCTCCCTTATTCTTTAAATATGCCGTTTTTTTCAGTATTCTTTTAATTATATCCTTTATTGATCTGGACAGGGGCATCATCCCTGACCGTCTGGTCCTAATGCTGATGTTGTGGAGTATCCCCTGGCAGTTACTTAATCCTGAGATCTACCTTAAGGAAGCAATTCTCGGACTACTGACCGGCGGAGGCCTTTTCTATCTTATCGCAGTCCTGAGCAAAGGAGGTATGGGGGGCGGCGATATCAAGCTGATGGCAGTCCTGGGATTTGCGGCGGGCTGGCCGCTCGTTTTTGTCGTTTTTTTTCTCGCCTTCTTTTTCGGTGCTTTTGCCGGCCTAATTTTGCTATTTGTTCAAAAAAAATCATGGCAGCATCCCTTACCTTTTGGCCCCTTTCTTTCCCTGTCCTTTTTTATCTCCATTTTCTGGGGTTTGCCCATTTGGCAGTGGTATCTGCTATATGTTTAAGGAGCGAGGCTGATGAGCAAAAAAAAAGCTGCGTATCTAGACCTGGATAACAGAAAAAATGATTTCCCTCAAGAGACAACCCAAGACAGCACCATTGAAGCTGTGAATGAACTCCTGCGGGAAGGGATTGCCCGCGGCGCCAGCGATATCCACCTGGAACCGGTGGAAGAAGGGCTGAACATACGCTTGCGCATAGACGGCAAACTCTATTTTTTGCAACGCTTTTCCCGGGAGATGTTTCCCCTGGTTATTTCCCGCCTTAAAATTATGGCGGGGATGAATATTGCAGAAAAAAGGCTCCCTCAGGACGGCAATATTTATCTGGAGGAAGGAAAGCAAGGGATCAATATTCGCGTCTCTACGCTTCCATTAATCCACGGAGAAAAAATGGTGTTGCGCATACTCAACCCGGCCGGTCTATTAATGTCTCTCAATTCGCTGGGCTTTAACGAAGACAATCTCATGCTTTACCAAAAATTTTTAGAGTACTCCTGCGGCATGATCCTGGTAACCGGTCCAACCGGTTGCGGCAAAACAACTACTCTTTATTCCACTTTAAAGCACATCAACAGCCCGGAAAAAAATATAATCACCGTCGAAGACCCGGTTGAATACAGAATAGAAAACGTTAACCAGGTACAAGTCAATACCAAAACGGGGTTAACCTTTGCCGCGGCCTTACGAACAGTTTTGCGGCAGGATCCTAATATAATTATGGTTGGCGAAATCCGCGATGCAGAAACAGCAGAGATCGCGACCAGAGCAGCTCTTACCGGGCGCCTCGTTTTTTCGACCCTGCATACCAGCGATGCGCCCCGTGCCGTAACCAGACTGCTGGATATGGGAGTGGAACCTTACCTACTCAATTCCGCCCTTGTAGGAGTTGTTTCCCAGCGCCTGATCCGCCTGAACTGCCGGCACTGCCTGGAAGAAGATCGTCCAGGGGCTGCGGAGCTTTCCCTTTACCGGAAAGTTTGCCCAGAAGAAGAAACACCGGTCTTTTACCGGGGCCGGGGATGCATCCACTGTAATTACACCGGTTTTAAAGGACGAATTGCTATCCACGAGCTAATGCCGGTTGACGAAACAATGCGTGATCTAATTCAGACCTCCCGAAGCGGGCGTCAAATACGAAACTATGCCATTTCACGCGGCATGAAAACATTGCTGCAGGACGGAATGCAGCGTGCCGCCAGGGGAGAGACAACTCTGCAGGAAGTAATCCGGGAAACATATTACGCGTTTTAAGTGGCGTCATTAAGATTCAACAAAGCTTTTACCGGAATATTACTGGACTTTGTTGAATCATTTCCCAAGTAACCGGACCAGTTGCTTCCCCATGCCCAAATACTACCGTTTGCATCCAAAGCAAGGCTGTGTTCATCTCCGGCAGCAATGCAAATAATCTCCTGCAGTTCTTTTTGATTAACTGGAACGGGACGGTCCCGGGTGGTCCCATCACCAAGCTGCCCGTAGCTATTACCCCCCCAGGCCCAGACAGTACCATCGCTTGTAACCGCCAGGGTATGCACTTCCCCGGCAGCAATAGAAAGGGCATTTTCCACATGTCTCACTTTTACTGGCTGCAAACGGTTAAACCGGGTTCCGTCACCAAGTTGCCCGGAGGTGTTATTGCCCCACGCCCAAACGGTACCGTCCTCCTTCAAAACTACCATATGCTCAGTTCCCATGGAAACAGCCGTTACTGTAGTGAGATCCTCTACTCGCGCCGTCAGCAGCTGCGTGCCGGTACGGCGTCCATTACCTAGATGTCCGTGCCGATTGGCCCCCCAGGTCCGTATCGTACCATCTGTCAATAAAGCGGCGGAACTAAAACCAGCTGCGCTAATGGCCTGTGTTTTGCCGAGGTAAGCAACATGACGTATTGATTCTCTGCTTTCTTTGGTCCCGTCACCTAGTTGTCCATAGCTGTTATCTCCCCATGCCCGCACAGTACCATCGCTGCGCAGGGCAAGATTATGGCGCGCTCCAGCGGCAATGGAGATGACTTTAGTTAGATGTTTTACCTGTACAGGTTTGCATTTAGTAAGCGTAGATACATCATCTTGATCCTTTTTTATCCCAAGTTGATTATAGCTATTATCACCCCAGGCCCAGACAGTTCCGTCAAATCTAAGCGCAATGGTATGGTAATCACCAGCCGCAATAGCGATCACCTCATCAAGTTCTCTTACCCGCACCGGTTTAGCACTGTTTTGAATTGTTCCATTGCCGAGCTGCCCAAAGCTGTTATTGCCCCAGGCCCAGACAGTTCCGTCAGCCCGCAGTACTACAGAATGTTCCTTGCCGGCGGCGACAGCAACTTTACTTATATCCTCTCTGCCAGTAGAAGCAATACCTGAATTATAGAGCATTAAAAAAAACAAAAGAGAAAAAACCAGAAACAAAAAAAGTTTTCTTAAAGTTCGCTTGGCTCCCATTAATGACCTCCTGGATTAGAAAGTGACATTTTATTTAATTTACCTTATGTAATAATAATTCCTGCCTATTTGGAAAATTTTTGGATAATGTTAAAAGCATCTATGCGGAAAGTTTAGAATTAGCTCGGATATTAAGAAAAGAATAACCTTTTTCAGGCTGTAATGTAAAAATGATTCCACTGCATAAACTCATTTTTTACTACCGCTGTGGTCCATATCAAGGCTATCAGACTAACAATATATACCAATTATTACCCATTTATCCATCAGCAGGCTGGCAAGGCGAGGCACAAAGGGCTGATTTTGCCCCCTTTTCCCTGTAATCATCTTTTTTTCTCAAAAAGTACACACTACTCCTGTTGGTTGTTGAGCAGCAACGCTTTTACGAACCTTGCCCTGGAAGAACCTGACAAGTTGGCGTATATTGTGGCCGATTATTTTCAGGCCTGTTACTACCCGAACCTTGGGGTAAGTACGTACATCTAACTTATCTGCACCTTGCGCACGCTTGACCGAGGAGATGGTCCCCTCGACGGCAGCACGCTTGCTGGTCGCTGCGATGCGCAAAGGTTTATCGAAGATGCGCTTTCTTGCATGAGCTGCAATGACCGAGTTCTTCTTGACACGCAGGACCGCGCTTTTCCGCTGAAACTTGACGGGACAGCTGTCCTTCCTTACACAGTGCTGGCAGTGTTCCAGGGAGAAATGGGCACTAACAATTCCACTTTTTTCTTTGTAATTACTTTTTATAGGGGGGTGTTGCTCCGGACAGGCACATACTTTAAAATCTGCATCTATATCAAACTCGGCTAAAGAAATCCTCTCGGGATTAGGGGCTTTGCCGGTCATGTCTGTGTAGTGAACCTTTACTTCCTGTTTTTGGCTTTCCTGTTCCACTTCTTCACCGTAGTATCCGCCGTCTACGTAAAGCTCTTCAATATCTGTATTCTCTTTCAGTTCGGGAAGGCGTTTGATGAGCAAATCTGTATCAGCAACACTGCTGTTTTCGATGGCATAGTCCGTAATGAACTGAACAGGATTTTCTTCGGCACAGGTCTCACTGACGTTGAGGCTGTAACCTTTATTTACCTTGCCTCCTTTATTCCGGTAGGTGGCATCGGGGTCGTAGGCCGATTGCAGGGAAGTGGCGGCAATATCTTTGTTTGCTTTTGCTTGCCAGGTCTTTGTAACTTGGTCAAAGTCAGCTTGTTCACTGAGAAAGCGTCTTAACAAAGCAACTTCGGGACTGTCTGTAAGCTTATGATTTTCCAAGAGGTCAAGCAGCTGGGAGCTCAAGTTGATCATCTCCTGCAAGCGTCCCGGAACCTGGCTGCTGCGGGTGCGGAAGAGGAGATTTGTTTTAAATTCAGGGTTGAGGCCCTCTTTCAACTGTTCCGGCAGCATTTGCTCCGGGCAAATTCTTAAAGCTTGCTGTAGTACATCAAAAGATAGGGAGAGGCGCCCGGCCAGCTTGATATTTGACATGACAACGGTGGAATCCATGCGCTGTTGCTTGGTACTGATGCCGGCCGCTTCGCAAAAATATTGGGCCAGCCTTTCGAACTGGCCAAAGACCAGATCTTCTTCTGCCGGATGTTCTATGGTATACTCGTAGACTCTGCGGCGAAAGTTGTAAAAAGTCCGGTCAGCTAGGTAGCGTTCCCCCAAGTTGCGCATCCCCAAGGCATACATGATTTGGAAGTTTAAGTTATACTGATCCAGAAGTATTTCATCGGTATAGTCGAAGGTATGCTTGATCAGTTCAAGGGATAAAAGGATATTGACCGGAAAGTTGGTACGACCCATGTCTGGGCTGTAAAGTACTGCAAAGGGCTGTTCATCTATTTTGCAAAAAATATGCTCATAAAAGATAGGTGCCCATGATTTATCAAGTCTTTCCTTGATTTTAGGGTTCAAATCTGTGTAGCTGCTATATAGTTGCTGTTGGTTATGGGCGTCATTTTGTTTGAACATCGATCTTGCGCCTCCAATCCGCAGGAATTATTGCCTTTACTCTTATTTGCTTTGATTTACTATATTAAGTTCTTCATTCGAGTGGTAAATTCATTCTTTTTTGGAGGAATGATCCAAATTTATTTACTTTATGCAGTGGAATCAAAAATATAATTTAATTTGAAGGAAATAGGAGGCAATTGTAGAAATACATCAAAAGGACATTTTCATTCACCGGAGGTTTTATGTGGATCTCAAAGAAAAATTAAAAAATGCCATTCATCTTATTAAGCATAAGAAAAAACTTGTGTTTCTTTTTTGTGCCTTGATAATTTTACTTTCAGCAGCCTTGTTTTCTTATTTTGCTAGAAAGGACGATACTCCGTCAGTTACCCCGCCGGAAAAAAACGTCATATCTTCGGCGGAGGGCAGTTTAGATAGTGCCGCTACTGAAGGTGAAACGGTCGAAGTTCTTCCGCAAGAGGAGCGGCTTGGTGAAGAAAACCTGCTGCCCCCCGATCCTTTTGCAGCCCCTCCTCAACTTGTGGGCGTTCTATTAGACGGGGAAGGGGATAACTATGCCATAATCGAAGTTGGAGGAAAAGCTTATGTTAAAACCGAAGGTGAAACAGTAGCTGATCTCTGGAAGGTGGAATCAATTTTCAAGGATAAAGTAAAAATAGTCTCGGAAACCGACGAATTAGTTCTTTTATTAAGCAGGTGATTTAAACTGTCATCCAGTTCGGTTAACCCGTTTAAAATAACTCCTTCTTTTTATGTTTTATCCCTGGTACTGGCGATACTATTTCTTTTCCCGGCTGCACCAAAATGTTTCCCTGCCGGCGGCCAGGACATTAGCGGGCAATTATCCGCGGATTACGCTGAACAATCAGGCGAAACATCTTCCTTTATTTTGGATGTGCGCCAAGCAGACCTGCGAGATGTTCTCTCCGCGCTGGCCATCAAAATGGAGAGAACGATTATTCTGCTCGATACCCCCGTCAGAGTGACATTTTTCGTTGAAAATGTCACACCTCTGACTGCCATGAAACTACTCTTGCAAAATGAGGGCTTTGATTATCTGGAAAATGGCGATTGTATCTTGGTCGGCCGTCCGGAAAAATTAAAAGAAAATTTTTTTAACCTAATGGCCTTGACCAGGTTTAATTTAAAATATATCAGCGCTCCTGCTCTTACCGCCTTAATCGGCGAGCTGGAGATTCCTCTGAAAATTCTGTCTCCGGAGACGAACCCCAGGACCATTTGGGTACAGGGAACGCCGCGGGAACTGGGAGCGGTGCGGGGAATTATTGCAGCCTTAGATCGCCCGGAGAATGCCGATCCGAAAACATCCATTCCCCTGGAACGCTTAGATCTTCTGTATTTAAATGCAGAAATAATTAAACCCTTGATCGAAGAACTCGCTCTTTCTGCTCAAGTTATTACCCTGCCGGTTAACCCGCAAACCATTTGGGTCCAAGGGACGCCGGCTGCAGTAGAACGCTTGAAGGAACTGATAGCTATCCTGGACCGGCCGGAAAATGCAGGGCTGGAAACAAAGCTGGATATGGCAAGTTTCAGACTGAATTTTATGGATGCGGAAAAAATGACACTTCTCCTTAAGGAAGCAGGCATCGCCGAAAAATATATCCTTTATGACGAAACAGCACACCTTCTCTGGGTTTACGGCCCGTCTTCCAATCTGGAAATTGCCCGGGAACTTATTGCTGCGGTCGATCTCCCGGAAAACGCTGAACAACTGCCCCATATTTTTATTTATCAATTCAATAATATTAGCGCTCTGGATGCTGCTGAGCGGTTAAATGAAATGGCCGTATTTAAGGGAGTTAAAACGTTGACCTTTAACTATCCGGAAATTAACGGCGAATTGCTGGTTATCTGCCCCCATCATCTAACGGAACAAGTTTATAAAGCCCTTGACTTGCTCGACGGGGCACGCCGGCGCATCCGTATGCCTGTAGATTCCGCCGGCAAAAGGAGTGCTCTGGCAGCCAGGCGGGAGCTTCTCGCGGAGCTTACCGGTATTTCGAGCAGCAGAATGCATATCTCCGACAACCTTTCAGGAGATAATGAAAATCCTTACTATGTGCTCTGGGTGGAGGAAACACCTGATAAGGTGCAGTTGGTACGCGACATGGTAGAAATTATCAATGCACCCCGTTCTGGTCGATAAGGCAGAAAATATGGAAAAAAGGAGTTATCTTCATGTCGTCAAACAAGCTACCGGGCGATAAACAACAAGATATTTATCCCGTTTCTACAGATCAGCTGCTCCGCATAACAGTCGAGCAGGGCGGTTCGGATTTGCATCTTACCGCGGGGATGCCCCCGCAGGCCCGTATTAACGGGGAACTTACAAAACTTGATTTTCCTGTTCTTTACCCCGAGGTAATAGAAGCACTTCTCTATTCCATTCTTGATCAGAAACAATTGCAACGTCTCCAGGAACAATGGGAACTTGATTTTTCTTATTCAATTTCCGGAGTTGCCCGTTTCCGCGGCAACATTATGTATCAACGCAACAGTTTGTCAGCTGTTTTTCGCGTTGTTCCCTTTGAGATACCTGACTTTGACACATTGGGCTTGCCCCCTGCCGTCAGATCTATCTGCGAGTTGACCCGGGGCCTGGTCTTGGTAACAGGGCCCACAGGAAGCGGCAAATCAACCACCTTGGCTGCACTAATCAACATCATTAACCGGGAGCGTTGCGAAAATATTGTTACCATTGAAGACCCTATTGAATTTTTACATAAACACATTAAATCCACAATTAGACAGCGGGAAGTGGGCACTGACACCCACTCCTTTGCAGACGCGCTGCGCCACGTTTTACGCCAGGACCCGGATGTAATCCTTATCGGTGAAATGCGCGACCTGGAAAGCATCAGTATCGCTTTGACAGCTGCAGAAACAGGCCACCTGGTCTTTTCAACCCTTCATACCCAAACCGCTCCCTTGACGGTAAGCCGCATCGTCGATGTTTTTCAGGACCACCGCCGTGCGCAGGTGCGTCAACAGCTGGCCAATTCCCTGCGGGCAGTCGTTTGCCAGCAGCTGGTACCAACTACCGACGGAAAGGGGAGGGTAGCTGCCGTCGAATATATGGTGGATTCCCCGGCAGTCCGCAACATGATCCGTGAAGGAAAAGATCATCAGCTCTACAGCGCCATGCAAACCGGGCAGGAACTGGGGATGCAAACTCTCGATAAAGCTTTATTTGAACTCTATAAAAACAATAAAATTACCAGGGAGGTTGCCCTGGAATATTGTGTAGACCGGTCTGAAATGGAACGGCTGCTGAGCTTCGGAGGAGGGCCCGGTCTAAAGCCCCGCAGCGGCTCCTGGCGCGGCTAAGGCTGCCCTTGCAGGCCTTTCCAAATAAATACTGCCTGCCGGGAAGTAGCATTTTCATGGCGGTGAGATAAATTGGCCCTTTTTGCTTATGAAGTAATTACAAAAACCGGCGAACTTTTAAAAGGACAATTAGAAGCAGCGGATGAATATGCAGTTGCGGACAACCTGCGCAAAATCGGCCATACTGTCATTGATATCGTCGAAATTAAGCCTTCTTTCTTCCAGAATGCTTTCAAAGCAAAAGTCAAGGCCTCGGTAGGGGATCTGAGCCTTTTATGCCGCCAACTGGCAGCGATGCTGGATGCCGGCGTACCTTTGACCCGCTCTCTTTTTACGCTCAGCATTCAGACGACTAACAAAGGGCTGGGAAGGATTTTAGAAGAGATTGCCCGCAATATAGAAGGCGGAATGAGCTTTACCGATGCCATCAGCGCTTATCCCCATATCTTTCCTTCCATCTTCAGCGGCATGGTAAAAGCAGGGGAGGTAGGGGGGACTCTTGAAGAAGCACTGGGGCGCTTGGCTGATCAGCTGCAAAAAGATAAATTTTTACGGGACAGTTTACGCTCCGCCACTTTTTATCCTGCTGCCATCGGCATATTCTCTGTTCTCCTTTTGCTAGGAATGCTCTTTTTCCTCGTTCCGCTTTTTATGGGTTTTTTCCCGCCGGGGACCCCCTTGCCGCTCCCTACCAAAATAGTCGTAGCGCTGTCGAATTCCCTGCGCAGTTTATGGTATCTCTGGTTTCTGACGGTTTTCCTCTTGGCAATACTGCTTCGCACCTATCTGCGCAGCCCTTTGGGCAAACAGCAATGGGACCGTTTAAAATTTCGTCTTCCCCTTTTCGGGCCGTTGTTCCACCGGGCAGTAATCGCCCGTTTTTCCCGGACCCTATCTACCCTTTTCAGCGGAGGAATTCCTGTGGTACAAGCCCTGGAAGCCGCAGGAGCAGCTACGGGAAATAGCCTGGTTGAAGAAGCGGCAAAGGAAGCTGCCGAAAAAGTCCAGGAAGGAAAAAGTATCGCCGGCCCCCTGGGAGAAAGCCCCGTCTTTCCGCCAATGGTGACCCAGATGGTTTCTATCGGCGAAGAAAGCGGTTCCCTGCCTGACCTTCTCAACCGCATTGCCGATTTTTTTGAAGAGGAGGTAGCTGTCATGACCAAGGGTCTAACCGGCATGCTTGAACCGATCATGCTTATCGTAGTGGGGTTATTGGTAGGAAGTATGCTTCTCGCACTTTATATGCCAATTTTTTCTGTAATAACCCAAGGGATGTGATGACTACCTTGGCGGTCCATTTTAAAGAAAACACACGGGGTAATTTCCCCGATCTGGAAAAGGCCGTGCAGCTCTATCTTCAAGATAAAAATAAAGATAAGCTAAATGGTGTAATCGAGGCCGGAAGCGGTCTGGTACACCATTTTGCCCGCCTTTACTCCGGGGAGGGGAAAGACGAGGACCTGCTGCAATCCGGTTACGAAGGCCTGCTCAAGGCTGTGCAGCGCTTCGATCCTTCCCGCGGCATCCGTTTTGCAACCTATGCTTCCTCTTATATCGCCGGCGAAATCAGGCATGAGCTGCGCCGGAAAAAATCTTTTGACCGTCCCAAGTGGATAGCAGAACTGCAAAAAAGCATTTTGGCTGCCGCTGATAAACTCCTGCAGGAAAAAGGCCGCCCTCCCCTTTTGCAAGAGATCGCCGCGGCAGTCAATATTCGTGAAGAAGGAGTCCGGGAGGCCCTGAAGGCCGGGCGTGTCCCCTTCGATGAATTGGACATCGCACAGATACGGAGCATGCATTATGTGAGCTTTCAGTTGCCTATTGAAGACCGGATCCTGCTTCGCCAGGCCTTGCAGCACTTGAGCGTTCTGCAGCGGCGGGTAATCTGTCTTCTCTTTTACCATGGCTTGACGCAAAGGGAGGTAGCTCAAGAACTAGGCACCAATCAGCGTCAGGTATCCCGCCTCCTGCATAAAGGCCTCGATTCCCTGGCACGCTTTATTTCCAGGTAAAAATGTACAAATAGGAGTAGACTAATGGGTATTTTTTTTCCGAACCGCCTGGCCGGGGTGGAAATTGATTACGGTGAGCTCCGCGTCGTTGAGCTGAAGGGCAGGCGAAGTGCTCCTGAATTGCTGAATTGGGGACGTGCTCCTCTCCCTGCAGAAGCGGTAAAAGACGGCTTCATCCTGCAGCCTCAGGTAGTGGGAGAAGCTCTGGAGCAATTCTGGAAAGAAAAAAAAATAAAAAGTCGCAATGTTATTTTTGGTGTCTCCAATCAGGAAGTTATTGTTCGCTTTGCCAACTTTCCCCCGGTGCCTGAAGAAAAACTGGAAAAGATGATTCGCTACCAAGCCCGGGACTTCCTCCCCATATCCCTGGAACATTCTATTATGGATTTTGCTGTAACCGGAACTTCCGGCGAGGGCAAGGATAAGTTGCTGGAAGTGCTCCTTGTGGTAGCACCCAAAGAGATGATCAACAATTTTCTACAAGCAGGCAACCGGGCAGGGTTAACAGTCCGGGATATCCATGTAATTTCTCTTTCCTTCATTCAACTGCTGCCTTCTTTACGGCTTGAAGGTGCCACCGCGCTCCTCTCCCTTAACAATGGGTCGAGCAATTTATTGATCACTATGGGGGAAATGCCGCGCCTGGCGAGACACCTTTCTTCCGGTTTACAGGAGGTGGCGGAACATTTGCCCTGTTCCCTGGAAGAAGTCGTGGAACAGGCCGGAGCTGCTCCCGGAGAACCCTTCCCCGAAGCTTTTATTGATTGGGCTGAAACATTGCTGGGAGATATACGCTCTTCAATTCAGTATTATCAGGCTCAGTCGGGGGCAGCTGCTGTGGAGCAGTTTATCTTGTTGGGACGGGGAGCCCGCATCAACGGTTTTCCCGGTCAGCTTGAAGAAATATTCGGCCTTCCCGTTTCTTTTATCGACCCCCTTAAACTGATCAAGAAAGCACCCAACAATATCGCGGGCTTTGTTCACGAAAGCGCTGATTATGGCGTCAGTTTCGCCCTGGCCCGCGGCGGATTGGGGGAATAAAAACTGAAAACGATCAGCCTTTTGCCTCCGGAGCAAAAACTTGCTCTGCGCACAGCCAGAATAAAAATAACCCTTCTTTTGGCAGGGTCTGTCCTTATGCTGCTTTTTTTTCTACTCAATGTTTTTATCGCGTTCGCAGCACAGGATATCAATAATCAAGCACTGATAATTGAACAACAGAGGTCCCTGCTGCAGGAAAAAATTAATTCATTGCAGGAATATGCAAAGATGCAGGAACGAGTGGAAACAGTAGAAAAAATGCTGGAAGAAAGCATTGGTACAGAACCTGACTGGAACGCATTGCTGACGGCCCTTGCTTTTGCAGTATCCCCTGAAGCGCAGCTTATAACACTTTCTGTTTCTTACGAAGGCGATAAGGGCGAACTCTCCCTGCAGGGTATTGCACCCGGCCATTATGCTGTGGCCTCCGTAATGGAGCGGCTGAATACGCTTCATGAACTGGAGAATGTTCGCTTTAATTTTTCTGCAGAAACGGAAAGCCAGGAACGCCTTGGGGTCCAGTTTGAAATAACAGCCGCTGTTTTGCCTGGAGAAGCCGGCGGCAGCAGGAAGGAGATACCTTAATTTTGTGAAGCAGAAGTTTACTATGCGCCAAAATTTTCCCTTCTTTATATTGATAATCATGCTGCTTCTTTTCCTGCTTCTTTCTTTGTACCGCCTGAATTACTTAAATACTTTGCGGGAAGACCTTCAGCTTCAAGAACAAGCCCTGGCGGAGGAACAGGAATACCTGCTTCTCCTGCGAAAATTGGAGAAAGAGGGCCCACACTTTACAGAGCGGCTGGAGCTTTTTGAAAATCTTATACCTGAGGAAACTACAAGGTATCAGTTAATGCAGCATCTGCAAAAGATTGCAACTTTAAACGGAATTCGTTTGCTTCAGGTGTCTTTTAATGATGAGAAACCAACTGACGCCTACGTGGAGATACCTCTGGAACTATCACTTGAGGGATCATTCCAGGCATTGCTTAAGTTGCTGCGCACAATGCGGGAAGGCGAAAGGGCATTTCGCGTCGACAATATTGAGATCTATACAATGCAAGAAAATACCATGCTCAGCATTGTCATCAAAGTCAGCATGTTTTTCAGCCGCTAGGCTTGGTTGGCGTTTCAAGCACATAATTACGGGTGGTGTCTCTTTTGAAAGGATTTGCTCAGCAACAGCTCGGTGATCTTCTTGTAGAATTAAAATATATTTCAGCGGAGCAACTTCAAGAAGCCCTGCGCTATCAAAAGGATAAAAGCAGGGAGGGCTCCCGCATTCTCTTAGGTCAGGCTCTTTTTGAGCTTGGCTTTTGTACCGAAGAAATTATTACCAGGGCACTGGCCCACAAGGCCGGCATTCCTTTTATGAGCCTGCAACAGCATCAAATAAACAGCGCCGCGGCCAATCTCATTGAACCGGAATTGGCACTGCGCTACAATGCCCTTCCTATTGGTTTTGAAAATAATAAACTTCTTGTTGCCCTCAAACATCCATCTGATATCATCGCGGTCGATGACCTGCGGATCATTACCGGCTATGAAATCAAGCCTGTTATCGTCCCTGACAGTGAATTAACAGCAGCAATAGAACAGTTTGTCCGGTCTACTATGGAGGTAGAACAGGAGGAAGAAGAGATTCCGGAAGAACTGACGGTAACGGAAGGGGCAGAAATAAGGCCTGCCGTACAGCTTGCCAATCAAATTCTGCACCAGGCGGTGCGTTCCTCAGCCAGCGATGTCCATATTGAGCCCCTGGAAAAGGGCATGCGCGTGCGGATGCGCATTGACGGCGTGCTTCATGAAGTAATGCAGCAGCACCGCCGCATGCATCCGCCCCTTATAACCCGCCTAAAAGTAATGGCCGGTATGGATATCGCGGAGCGGCGTCTTCCCCAGGACGGGCGCATGACCATGAAAATAGATAACCGTACAGTAGATATTCGTGCTGCCACATTGCCTTCAGCGTATGGCGAAAAGATTTCTTTGCGCATCCTTGACCGGGATGCCCGCCTTCTCACCCTGGAGGAGATAGGCTTTCCTCAGGATCAGCTGGCAAAGTACAGGCAGATTATGCACCTTCCCTATGGGTTCATCCTGGTTACAGGCCCCACAGGCAGCGGAAAGAGCACTACCCTATACGCAACTCTGGCAGTTCTTAATTCCATCGACAAGCACATTATTACCCTGGAAGACCCTGTCGAACGGCGGATGGACGGCATTAACCAGATCCAGATCAACTTGAAGGCAGGGCTCACCTTTGCTTCCGGCCTGCGCGCCATTGTACGCAACGATCCGGACGTGATCATGGTGGGAGAAATCAGGGACCATGAATCAGCCCGAATAGCTGTTGAATCAGCCCTTACCGGCCATCTGGTTCTTGCCACGCTGCACACCAGCGATGCGGCAGGTGCCATCACGCGGCTGAGCGACATGGGCGTTGAACCGTACCTAACCGCTTCGTCAGTAGTCGGCGTCGTAGCCCAGCGCCTGGTACGCCTCCTTTGCCCTTATTGTCGTGAAAAAGAAACAATACCTATTGACGATCTGCTGGCAAACGTTCCGGACTTTCCTTTGGAAAAAGGGGAAAAGACAGTAACCCTCTACCGACCGAAAGGATGTATCCGCTGCAACAACACCGGGTACAAGGGACGCACCGGCGTTTATGAGCTGCTCATTTTCAGCGAAAATATCCGCCGCCTGACCCTGGAGCGGCGTTCTGCCCAGGAGATTCAAGAGGCCGCGGTACAAGAAGGAATGGTTACCCTGCGCCGTGACGGTCTTAACAAGGTCAAACGGGGTCTTACCTCCCTGGAAGAAGTGATTCGCGTGATCGTCTAATTTAAAAGACTTGTTAATGTAAGAATAGATACCGTATTTTTGTAAAATGGGTATATTCAAGAATGGGGGTAAAACTTTTGAAAAAAGCAATAACCCGCCCACTGCTTCTAATTTTGCTTCTAATCCTGTTCAGCATAGCAGCCGGTTGTCAGGATGAACAGCTCAGCACGGATGATGTACCCCTTGATGCACTGCAAAAGGAAGGGGTTCTTCAGGAGATAAAAACTATCTTAGCTGAATTCCGGGAGGCTCTGCAAGATCTTCTCGGCACCACACCCCGGGTCGTCCATGACCAAAACCTGAAAACCATCGATCAGGCCGTTGATCTCTTTCGACTGGTAGAGGGAAAGGATCCCAAAGGAATCGGAGAAGCAGGTGAGCCCGGCACCCTGGTCGGTGAAGGGTACCTGGAAAGCAATCCGCAGATTCCGGTCGGATTGAAGGAGGAAGAAGGAGAATGGTCGGAGTATAAGCTAAAGGGCAAACCCCTGCGTGCCTGGCCTGTGGGCGACTGGGGAGGCTACCGCGACGGAGATACCCCCTAAAATATATTAAAAAAAAATTTCCAATCAGTGTCTAAAAAAGAAAATCCCCGGTATAACAATAATAGAAGGAAATACCTTTTTAGTAAGGTAAATCCTCCAATACCAAAGATCTGCAAGGAGGTCAAAAATTATGTTTAAAGTTCTTATGCGCAAAGCGCGCAAGAACCAAAAAGGTTTCACTCTGGTTGAACTGATGGTCGTGGTGGTGATTATTGGGATCCTGACGGCGATTGCGGTACCGGTGTATAACAATGTGACGGAAAATGCAGCAAATGCTGCTCATGACGCAAACATTAAAATTATCCAAGGTGCTGTTGAAATGTATCGAGCAGCAACTAATGCTCTTCCGACTAAAGTTGATGATCTCGTACCTAGTTATATAGCTGAATGGCCAACTGTTCCAGCAGGTGCTTCTGGCGACAGAACAGAAGCAGATTACCTTAATGCTGGTGGTATTCTTGAAACTGCGCTCACTAAAGAATAAATATGGCTGATTTAACTTGAAACGTGGTTGGGGAGAAGCATGGGGACGGTTCTTTTGCTGCAAAATATGGTCTTGTTACTTTCTAATCGCTTTCCCAACTCAATAGAGGGGGACCAGGGATCTGATATTTTTGCACAAAAGCGTAGCTTAAAGTATGGCTGATTTAACTTAAAACGTGGTGACAGGAGGGGGATACTATGAAGTCGACACAGGAAAGTGCTTCTTTTTCCTATCGTCATAATAACTCCCTCCTGAACAGCTCGGGCTTCACTCTGGCTGAACTGATGGTCGTGGTGGTCATTATCGCTATTTTGGTGGCAATGGCGATCCCCATTTACGAAGAAGTAAAGGCAAATGCCGCATACAAGGCAAATGAAGCCAATATGGCCATCATACACAGCGCCGTACAGATGTACATCGCCGACCATGGCGTGCCGGAGGGCGAACCCGCCAGCGGTTGGCAGAATGCCTTGATGCCATACCTGCAGGAATGGCCTGACCCGCCTCCCGGCTATACGGGAACATACCAGGTAAGCGGTAATATTCAAAAATATAAGGTTGAATTGAAAGATTTTTGAATACCTTACAGGAGTTATGCAGTTGATGTAAATATATGACAGCACACACTCCAAAAAATATTTTCAAATTAGATCCATATATTTCCAAAAACACTTGACATTTCAGAAAAGCGCCCATAATCGAGTAGGATGGTATTTTTTACCATTACTACTGACGATTTGGGTGATACAATTGAAACAGCTGGGTAAACCTATTTTTCGAAGTAAGGATCACGGCCCAGGAGCCGGCATTCCAGTGCTCAAAACAATTTGGGATTTTTTTGACATGGCGCTTTTGTTTTCCCAAACCGGAATCAGCAAACATTCCGGACTACCTGCATGGTTAATGGCTTTCGCCTATATCTGCGGTTTGATCAATAATGTAAAATCGGCCAATAAAAATGCAAGTTTTTCTGCAGATGCTCCATTTTTAAGGCATTTGTTGGGGCAAAAGGTTTCCCAGAGTGCTCTCAGCCGGTTTCTTGCTAAACCATTTGCGTGGCTCCAGTTCTCCCTTGGCAGAGTTGCCAGATTGCAGGAGAAGGAAGAAAGCCGACTAATCGAGGGTGATGTGATTGCCCTGGATGATACCAAAATTGAGCACCGACATGGGAAAAAAATCCCCTTTTTGTGTTGGCTTTTTGATAGTTCGGATAAACGCCACCTTTGGTGTATGAACCTCGTATCAACTTTTGCTGTTTTGAATAACGGACTGGAATATCCTTTGTTATGGCGTTTTTGGGTGAAAACAGAAAATATCAAAGAGAAACAAACAAAGCTTGAACTGGCTAAAAAAATGCTTACGGCGTTTCGTTCGCTTAATGATGCAAGGGTTTGGGTGGCTATGGACCGTTGGTTCTTGTGTAAAAAGTTCCTGCGGTGGCTTATGGATAATGATTTTGATTGGGTTACTAAAGCCAAACGCAATACGGTCCTGTTCCGGAAAACATATGACCACAGGCTTGGAAAGAAAATATTTGTTAAGCTAAATCCCCAAACGCTGCTGCGGGAAGCATACCCAAAGCTGCGGAAAGACGGCTCGGCAATGAGTATTGCTGATATTTACATCAAGATCCCTTATGAAACGGTTACCAAGAAGGAAAAGCCTATCACACGTCAAGAAATGGTTCCCGTTGCCGCTATTGCTGCAACCTACACAAAGCAGGCATCAGACATCTTTTTGCCGGAAGCAGAATCGCCAGCTACCTTTAAGGATGCATATCTGTTGCTGAGTAACCGTGTTGACAAACCAAAAGATGTAGCTATTGCTTATGCCAAACGATGGCGTATTGAAGTTTTTTACCGTATGGCTAAGCAGAATCTCGGCTTAACATCTTGCTATGCCCGTTCTGAAACAGCCCATTTCGCACATGTGGAGCTGCTCTTCACCGCAAATACTCTTCTTTGTTATGCCACCTGGCATTGTAAAGAAGAAGGCGTTGAAGAAGCCTTGCCCCCTTGCGAAGTGGTCGGGTACTTTTTCAACGCCGGTTGCCGGATTTACTGTGGTAAACAGCAAATCCAAGTCTATTTTGACATAACAACCAGGCGTTTTGCAAGCTTAATAAAAAAATTTTGGCCAAAATTTTTGGAACTAAAGTTATGGAACTGGAATTATTATCCTGGAACTGCATAAGTTCTGTACCTTAAAGCACCACAAAAAAGCTTTTATACCTTTGATAACTCTGCCCATAGTCCGTTGTTTGAAGAACCGGAAAAAGCTATTAAAATATTGAATATACTCGCAGCCTGAGCAATAGTGCCGGCTATTACAAACGCAAATACAGGGTTTACTTGTCCTCAGAGCAACTTATCATTACTTCCGCTCTAAAATTTGTAGTTACAAATTTAATGTTTTTCTTCCAAACTATTCCTTTATGCGATATAATAAACATAGAAAACCTTAACGGGTGGGGTTAAAATGTTGTTAAAAAATGATAAAGGTATTGCCATGGCAATGGCAATTATTATTGGTTTGGTTATTACAATAACCGGTATTACGCTTTGGCAGGCCAGTACAAGCGGTACAATCCAGGTGGAAGGAGACGGAAGCAGTACTCAGGCATATTTTTATGCCAAATCGGGTGTAGAACTGGCTGTCGGTTTACTGCAGGACAACCCTGACTACCTATCGCCTGAAGACGATCCGGTAACTTTTTACGGAAGACTGTCTGATACGGCATTTTCGAGGACTGATACCGGTGACTATAATATAAAAATTGAAATTGAGAGGGATGACAACAATTATTTTATTAGATCTACCGGGATCGTGAATGTCGCCGGGGCTAAAGAAAGTCAGGCCACGGCGAATTCTTTAGGATTTCTCATTAGCGTAAAACAACTTAAAGAGAGCGCGGGCATCGTTAGC
>JAAYFF010000043.1 GCA_012728375.1 Bacillota bacterium
AAGTCCATACGATCCGCATAACCCTGCGCTGCTAAACAGTAGGTTATCGCGGATGTTAAAGTGGTTTTCCCGTGGTCAACATGCCCAATGGTGCCTACATTCACATGCGGCTTGGTACGCTCAAATTTCTTCTTGGCCATATTGTTTAAGATCCTCCTTTTCCAAATTACCGCTATACAAACATCCGTTTTTTGCAAAAAAGATTATATTAAAAAAAAATAACCCCGAAGTAAATGTGGTGGCGGCGCAGGGACTCGAACCCCGGACACTACGGGTATGAACCGCATGCTCTAACCAACTGAGCTACGCCGCCATGGAGCTCACGACCGGATTCGAACCGGTGGCCTTATCCTTACCAAGGATACGCTCTGCCTCCTGAGCTACGTGAGCGATGCCGCCATAATTCCTCACAACTTCCCGGCACATTTGGGCAAATACAATTTAAAAAAATTCATTTATCATTTATATATATATCTTTTATATCTAAAGGGATAAACCCTATGTCTTCTGGTTGCGGGGACAGGATTTGAACCTGTGACCTCCGGGTTATGAGCCCGACGAGCTACCTGACTGCTCCACCCCGCGTTGTAAAAACGTATTTACGCGCTCAAAGACGGCACATTTCTTAATTATCATCGAACCAGAGTAATTGTAGCACCAATCAAAATGTTTGTCAAGATTCTTCCGGCCTGTCATTTAAAAATCTCCCCGGCTGCCCCAAGGGGCGAATAAATACGCTTTCTCCTTTTTTAAACCCCTGAGCATCCCGTAAAGCCCACAAATAAAACCAATGCCGATATATGCCGACAACAGAAAAAATATCCATTCCCTCCGGAACAAGAACAGAATGATAAAAACCGCGATGCTCAAATAAAATAAAAGAAACGAAGAAGATCCCCCTTCTCTATCTTCCTTATATTTTCTTTTCATCGCCGGATAGCGGATCTTGCTCACCATTAAAAAAGAGAGAAAAAAGGAGTAAGGAAGGGCAAGCCAGCTGCCGGTGAAAAAACCCTGGAGTATTATGGCAACCAGCGCGCCGCCGGCTATGGTAATGGGTAGACCTGTAAAATCCCCCTTTTCAGAGGAAGGCAAAAGATTAAACCTGGCCAGCCGCCAGGCTCCGGCCAGGGGAAATAAAAACGCTGTGGACATTCCTAAAATTCCAAAATCTTTCAGCAAGACGGCATAGAATACTGCTGCAGGAACTACTCCGAAAGAAACCAGGTCGCATAACGAATCGAGCTGTTTTCCCCGTTCACTGTCGACTTTTAGTCTTACGGCCAGCTTGCCGTCCAAACCGTCGAGGACCATAGCCAGAAAGACAAGGGAAATACATAAATCATAATTGCTCTCCAACAGATAAAATAAAGCCACTACTCCCAGGGCCAGATTTCCCAGAGTAAATAAATCAGGAATAAATCTTTTTATCCCTTTGAAATTCCCCCAAAACAGTTTCTCCTCCACGAACCCGATCACCCTCTTTTACATTAATAATAACATCCGTCGGCAGGTAAAGTTCAGTACCGGACCCGAATTTAATCATGCCGATGGGCATCCCCGGCTCAACCAGATCCCCGGTTTTAATCCAGGTAACAATTCTCCTGGCCACCTTGCCGGCTATTTGAACAACGAGTATTTTTCCGTTTCCCGTTAAAAGTCCGATGAGATTTCGCTCGTTCTGCAAGGGGGCATCCTCTTTAAAAGCGGACAAATAGCCGCCCGGAATATACCGCTGAAAAGGAACTATTCCGCCATAGGGGGAACGGTTGATATGCACATCCCAAAGGGACAAAAAAATCCTAATTCTTATTGCTTCACCTTTTATGAATTGGTCTTCATGCACCTTCTCTATTTTAACGATCCGCCCGTCGGCCGGAGCAAGAATAAAATTGCTTCCGTCAGGCGGTTTTCTGATCGGATCGCGAAAAAAAAAGGCAATAAATAATGTCAATCCAAGAAAGAAAACAAATAGGGGCAAACATTTATAATAATAAGCAAGAAAGGTCATCAAAGCAACCGGTATAAGATACTTATAACCGGGTCCGGCTATAGGAATTTTTTTCATCTCTGTCCCCGCTGGCAAGTAAAAAGTACTTCGTAAAATGACTTGTTAGCTGGATAGAAATTAAATATCGAAAAAACTTTTATGATTATATAATTAACAATCATATTATATCAGATAAGTTCTCTCTTTGGAAGAAAAACGGAAGGATGTTTCCGGAAGCTTTTTTAGGCGTAAATCCCGGGCTTTTATCCTGCAGCTCCGGGATTTACGCCCCTTATCAGCTTTAAATTTTAAATAAGAAACGGAATCCTCTCGCCCTCCATTTTTCTCTCCGCCGTCGCGGCCATTTGTTTTTTTGTACTCTGCTGCCACCTCAGGTTTTCGTTCGAATTAATGATCTCCTTGTACAGGTCTGAAGTCTGCCGGGCAATACTATCCCAGGAATACTGCAAAATTGCCTTCCGGTAAGCTTTATCCGCCAGCGATTCAGCCAATTCCTCGTCTTCAAGAACGCGGCAAATCTGGTCGGACAGGGAGCGGGGGTTTCCGGGGTAAAACTTGAGCCCGTCAACTTCATGCTCGACGATCTCATCCATCCCGCCCACCGAAGATACGACAACCGGGGTCCCTGATACCATTGCCTCAAGGGCCACAATCCCGAAGGGTTCATACAAACTCGGGAAAACGGCAACGGAGGCACAATTGTACAGTTCATTGCGTGCAGCATCGTTGATGTAACCTAAAAAAACAACCTTGTTTTCCAACCCCATTTCCCTGGTTTTATGCTTAAGGTATTCTTCATAGGGACCCGTTCCGGCAATGAGTATTTTAACCTCAGGAAATCTTTCCAGAATAATCGGGGCAGCGTCCAGTAAAATCTGGACACCTTTTTCCGGAACAAGGCGTCCTATATAAAAAATCCTTTTCTCCCGGGGATCATAAAAACTTTTATCCAGGACAACTTCGCCTCCGGCCTTGTAAGCATCAGGCCGTATTCCATTGGGAATCACCGCCAGTTTGTCCTCCGGGGCCTGAAAGACATTCCTAAGTTCCTCTCTCATGTACTTGCTGCAACAGATGACCTTCCATGCTTCATAGATCAACCACCATTCAATATCGCTGATGTTCCTCTGTCCGAGATTATGCAACCCGTTGTTTCGGCCATATTCCGTGGCATGGATTGTTGCCAGAAGGGGAGTCGTATAAATATGTTTCAAGGCGCGGGCACCGTAAGCTACCAGCCAATCATGCGCATGGATCAAATCATAACCGCGGTTTTCGTTAAAAAGAAAAGCCCCTCTCTCCAGGAGGGCAAAATTAAATCTCTGCACCCAATCGATAAAATCCCTTCCTTCACCTCCATGATAGGGAAGGACCCTGTGCACGTTTATCCCTTCCATTACTTCCCTTGCGGGGTACCCGTCCTCCCCTGCGGTGATAACATCCACCCGGCAACCTTCGGCATTGACCAGTGCCCTAGACAATTCATAAACATGATGGGCAAGACCGCCTACCATTCTGGGCGGAAATTCCCAGCTAAGCATTAAAATGCGCAACAGTTTTCACCCTTTCCTAATCGCTAGACTTATCTTCCCGTTTTTTAGTATTCCCATGTAGGCGGATGGTATGAAAAAAACGCTCAAAAAAAGCTCCCTTATAAAGGAAGCTGAAAAAACCTGACAATTGACAATTGCAGACACAAGTCAACTCCTGGACCTAGCGCACTTTGTGTGCAATTATTCATCGTTTAAAGAAAAGAGCCGGGCGGCATTTTCTCCCTTGATCCGGCTAATTTCATTGGGTGCAAGGCCCGATTCATCCAGTTCGCGCAGGTAACGCGCCGGAGAAATTAAGGGATAATCACTCCCCAGAAGAATTTTATCCAGAATTCCGATTTCCCGGACAACCCTGTATATATTTCTGCTGTATAAGAACGGGCTTGCGGCAATATCGTAATAAACATTGCGAAGCTGTTTTTTCAGCTCGGGCATCAATTCATAAAAACAAAGCCCGCCCCCCCAGTGCGCAAAGATGAGGGGCAACGAAGGAAATTTTGCAGCAAAAGCAGCCCCTTCTTCGATGGAAATATCGCCTTTGCCGGCATAATGATGGCCGACTTTTTCGTTGAGATGGAGCAGCAGAGGCAAATTTCTTTCCTGGCAATAAAAAGCAAGTCTCTTCGCCGCATCTCCCTCCAGGGCAAAGGCCTGCCCCCAGGGAAATAGCTCTCCAACGCCGCGGGCTCCGCGCTTAAGGGCCCGGTCCAGCTCCCGCTCCATCATTCTGTCCAGAGGTGAAACGACAGCCATGGCAATCAGCCTCCGGGGATAAGCCCGGGCGGCCTCCAGGATGTAGTCGTTCATCTCCCGGCAAAGGCCGGGGTCAGAAGAAGCAAATCCACTGACAGCCGTTTTTTCCACGCCGCATTTATCCATTTCCGCAAGCAAGTCTTCAACCGTAGCGAATTTATGGCCTTTGCTGGAACAAATCTCAGCCAGGAAGGGATCCCGGCAGGTATATTTTTCAATATTTCTGGTTACATCCGGCGGAAAAAGGTGGACATGGACATCAAAAACCATGGCAAAGATCCGGTTTGGCAGATAACCGGAAATTTCATCTCCTCACAGGAATTTTGAAAAGAACTGTGAAAGCCGGCCTTATACTTCAGCTAAAATCCGGAAAACCTTGCGCTCTTTAAATTCGCTCTTCTTTCCCTTGTTCCAGTTCTGGACCGGGCGGTAAAAACCGACTACCCTGCTCCATACCTCCGTATCTTTTCCGCAGGAAGGACATCTATACTGTTCCCCGGAAAGATAGCCGTGATCTGAACAAACGCTGAAAGTCGGGGTAATGGTCACGTAAGGAAGACGATATTTGCCCAGCATGCCCTGCAGCAGTTTTTTGCATGTTTCGATATCCTCAATTTTCTCCCCTAAAAACCCGTGGAATACCGTTCCCCCGGTATAACGGGCCTGCAGCTCCTCCTGCAATTCGAGAGCATAAAAAATATCGTCGGTAAAGCCGGCCGGCAGCTGTGTGGAGTTGGTATAATACGGATCATCCTTACCTGCGGTAATAATCTCCGGGTACAAATCTTTATCCATGCTGGCAAGTCTGTAGGCTGTGCCTTCCGCAGGGGTTGCCTCCAGATTAAAAAGCTGCCCGGATTCTTCCTGAAACTCCAGCAGGGTATCCCGCATAAAGTCCAGAACTTTCACGGCAAAATCCTGCCCCTCACGGGAATAGATTCCCTTTCCTTTAAAATTGAGAAGCGCTTCGTTCATGCCTACAAGTCCAATGGTATTGAAATGATTGTGCCAGTAATAGCCGAAACGCTCTTTGACCAGGCGCAGGTAATAGCGGGAATAAGGATACAACCCCAGGTCAGTCATCTTTTCAAGGACATCCCTCTTAATTAGCAGGCTGTCTCTGGCCAGCTGCATCAGCTTTTTCAGCCGGGCAAAAAAATCTTCTTCCGTTTTGGCCAGATAGCCGAGGCGGGGCAGGTTTATGGTAACCACGCCGATGGATCCGGTCAGGGGATTGGCGCCGAAAAGACCGCCCCCCCTTTTCCTCAGCACCCGGTTGTCCAGGCGCAGCCGGCAGCACATGCTGCGGACATCCTCCGGAGAAAGCTCGGAATTAATAAAATTAGCAAAATAAGGAATGCCGTAGCGGGCCGTCATTTCCAGAATTTTACGGGCAACTTCCCCGTCCCAGTCAAAATCCGGCGTGATATTGTAAGTTGGAATGGGAAAGGTAAAAATTCTTCCCCGGGCATCCCCTTCCATCATAACCTCGCAAAAGGCCAGGTTCAGCATATCCATCTCATGCTGAAACTCGCCGTAAGTTTCTCTCTGAAACCTGCCGCCAATAATAACCGGCTGGGAAGCCAGAACGGGTGAAACCGTCACATCCAGGGTGATATTGACAAAGGGTGTCTGAAAGCCTACACGGGTCGGTACATTAAGATTAAAGATAAATTCCTGGATAGCCTGCTTTACCTCGCGGTAAGTCATGCCATCATAGCGAATAAAAGGGGCCAGATAAGTGTCAAAATTTGCCATAGCCTGAGCGCCGGCCGCCTCGCCCTGCAGCGTATAGAAAAAATTTACAATCTGTCCCAAGGCGGTGCGAAAATGCTTGGGGGGAGCGCTCTCAACTTTCTGGGCAACACCGGCAAAACCGTTTTCCAGCAGATCAGCCACATCCCAGCCACAGCAATAGGGAGCCAGAAGGCTGAGATCGTGCAAATGAAAATCCCCCCGTTTATGGGCCTCCTTAATCCCCTCGGGATATACTTTTTCCAGCCAGTAGCGGGATGTTACCGCGGAAATGATGTGGTTGTTCAGCCCCTGAAGGGAATAATTCATATTGCTGTTTTCATTAATGCGCCAGTCCTCTCCCTCCAAGTATTCCTGAAACATTTTCTCCGTGTTTAACAGTATATTCTGGAAATTTCTCAGCTCCTCGCGCTGCTTGCGGTACAGGATATATGCTTTGGCAGTTTTGGCGTGTCCATTTTCAATGAGAACTTTTTCAACGATGTCCTGAACTTCCTCCACGCTGGGCAGCGTCTCTTGAAACAGCTCGCAAATTACGCTCAAAACTTCATCGGAAAGCTTTTCGGCCAACTTCCTGTCGGCCCCTCCAACGGCTTGAGCTGCTTTAAATATGGCGTTGGTAATTCTCTCCTGATCAAACGGTCTGACCCGGCCATCCCGTTTAATTATTTTTTCCGGAATAATCATCTTAACTTTCCTCCATTAATTTATAAGCCTCCCATGAAATCTAGGAGGCAAATCTTTCTAATCTTGGTGACAATGTAAGATTCTCTCTTTCAGGCCAATTTCCTTCTTTTTTTTCGCAGGGGGGTATCCTTTTTTCCAGTGAAGCAAGGGTGAAGCAAGGGGACGGTTCCGCTGCTTCACTTAGACATTAACCTCTCCGGATGTTACGAATATTTTTTTATTTGGAGGAAAAAATGATCTTAAAAGTTATAAAACCTATTTGCCAAGGAGTGAAAACAAAATGGGACTTATGGAATGGAACCCTTTTAGGGAACTGGACAGGGATATGAGCCTTTTTTTTGAACGTTCGCCCTGGAGAGGATTCGGAGGCGGAACTCTTCCCAGAGTAAATATCTACCAGACAGATAAAGATGTTGTCTTAAAGGCAGAAATCCCAGGCGTTGCCAAAGAGGATTTAAACATCTACGTTGATGACACTCTGGTCCGTCTGTCCGGACAGATTAGGAGAGACCACGAATTTAAGGATGAAAACATCTTCCGCTCGGAAAGGTACTACGGAAGCTTTTCACGATCCGTCCCGCTTCCCGCGGAAGTGAATCCCGAAGAAGCAAAGGCCCAGTACAGAGACGGGATCCTATCCATTACCCTTCCCAAAGCTCAGCCCGAAAGAATAAGAGGAAGAAGGATCGATATTCAGTAAGCTTTTGCCTTCGGCCTTTGAAGACGAAGGGGGCGGAATGGCCGCGGGAATCATAGTATTAACGGTCCACCCGTATCCGTTGCTGCGGACAATTACCGCGCCGTGCAGATCCGTCCTGTAGATCTCTGTTCCTCTTTTTGTTAACTCCTGGAGCGTTGCAGGATGAGGATGCCCGAAAGAATTTTTACCGGATGAAATTACGGCCATGGCAGGGTTGACTCTATTTAATAATAAAGGCATGCTTTCCAGGTGCCCCCCGTGATGGGGCATTTTTAAAATCTGGCTTTGCAGAGCCGCATTGCTGCCCAGCATCTTTTCCACGGCCCGATCTTCCACGTCTCCGGTAAAAAGGAAATTTACCTCCCGATAACAAAGCTGCATCACAAGAGAATTATCGTTCAGATCGCTTTCCCTTCCGGAAAATAATTTTTCGGGAGGGTTTAAGATCTTGAGCTCAAGGGAGGGCTCCAGAGTTATCCTGTCCCCGGCCTGAAGCGTTTGCCGGGGAATATTTTTTTCCCGGACCATTTCCAACAATTCGTTATACTGTTCGGAATCCGTTACTGTTAAATTGGTCAGCAACAAGCCGGCAGGAAATTTCTCCAGCACTGCCGCGGCTCCGCCAAAGTGGTCCTCGTGGGGATGAGAAATGATGACAGCGTCCAGTTTGCGCACGCGCCTGTGCTGTAAAAAAGGAATAACAACCCGCGAGCCGGGGTCAAACTTGCCTGCAGCATAGGCCGGCCTTCCCCCTGCATCTAAAAGCAAATGCCTTCCCCGGGGTGTTCGGATATAGATGGCATCACCCTGTCCCACATCAAGAAAAACAACCTCCAATTTTCCCGGGATGCTGACCGTCCCGCCCCACCAGACGAACAGAAGGGCCAACAGCAGCAGCACAACCGCCGGACGGGAATTAAATAAACCCTTCAGGGGAAGCTCCCGTGAAATGAAACACCCCCTTGCAGCCGGGCTGAAGAGCAGGACATAATAGGCAGTAATCTCCCAGTTGCGGGGCGGAAAAAGTTCCAGAACAGCAAAGCTTAATCCCCCCAATAACTCCGTTGTCCAAACCATAAAGGCCAGGAGGGGGTAAGCAGCCAGGACAAGAAAAGAACCGGCAACGGGAAGCAGCAGGCCGAGCAGCGCGGCAAAAAGCCCGATGCCCAGCACCAGGGACATCAGCGGCAAAAGAGCGATATTGACCACAAATGCTACCAGAGAAACCTCTCCGAAATAACAGGCGCCAAGGGGCAAAACACCAAGCTGTGCGGCGAGGGTAACTGCGGCCAGGGAGGCAAATTGCCGCGGCCAGGGAAAAAATGAAAACATGGGAGCCTGAAGAAGGCTCAACAAACCCTTTTGCCAAGGAGAAGCCAGGGTAATGATGGAGGCTGTTGCCGCGTAGGATAACTGGAATCCCGCGCTGAACAGTAAGAGCGGATTATACAAGAGGGTAAAAAGACCGGCCGCGGCCAGTGCGGTTGGAAGGTCCTTTTCCCGGTCCAGGCAATAGGCCAGAAGGCCTATAAGGATCATAAAAAAAGCGCGCAGTGCCGGAGGTTTTACTCCGGTGAGAAAAACATAAGCAAAAAGGAAAACAGCGGCTAAAAGAAAAAAAGGCCACTTCCTGTTGCCAAGCCCCATTCTCGTCAAGATAAAAAGGACAAAAGCAGCGACCAAACCCGTATGCAAACCGGAAACAGCCAGCAGATGGGAGACACCGCTGCGGCGAAAGTACAGTTCAGTAGCCGCATCGAGCCCCCTTCGCTCCCCGAAGAGCATGCCCGTCAAAAGGCTGCCTTCCCGCCGGGGAAGAAACGCTTCCAGCACGGAAGACATTCTTTCTTTAACCTGCAATGCTGCCTGCCGCAAAAACGACAAATTTCCGGATATCCCCAGGTCAGCGGCATCCTGTGCCGCACCGTAAAAAACCGCGGCAACGCCCTGAGTTTCCAGAAAAGCCCGGTAGTCAAACCCTCCCGGATTTCGCCGCACTTCCGGATTATTCAGGACCCCCTGTAAAGATATTTTTCTGCCGTAGGAGAGCGGAAAAGAAATCTCCTTGGCAATACCCTCTTCCCCGCCGCCCCGGCTTCCTGCCGCACCCCCGGTATCAACGCGAAGCGTAATCCGCACCAAGCCGCGGACGGGATACTCTTTTCCCCCTGTGACGATCCGCTCCGCGCGCAGCGGAAAGACTACCTCCCCATCACGCCAGACCGGCTCATCCTCCACCATGCCGGTGAGGGTGCATTGTTCTCCGGCAAACTGGCGGATATTGCCGCCGGCTTTCTGCAGGGAAAGGTTGCAGGCCAGGCTTCCACCGGCGACAAAAAGCAATAAAAGGGGGATGACAACTGCCGGCTTTTCCGCCCTGCGGGCGAGGTTGAACAAAGCCCAGGCCAGGGCCGGAAGGAGAAGAAAGGCGGTTTCCCGGACGGATAAAAAATAGCGCCCCAGAATAATCCCCAGAACATAGGCAAAGGTAATAAAAACCAAAAGCCTGCCCACGAATCTACCCCTTACAAAAAATTGCAATCATACGGAATATTTCTGCCTTGTTCCAAATTTTCCTTCCCCCGGGAGGATCTTCCGACAAAAGTGCACGGATCAGGGGTTAGTCAGTCACATCTTGGCAGCCAGGCTCAGCAGTCGCCCGATGGCATGGAGTCTTCAGGGTGCTGAAAAAATGGCAGGCGAAAAATAATAGTAATTACTCAGAGGTTAATGTATAAAATGTGAATTGTAATGAAAGGCCCGGAAGATTTATCTTTCTTCACGGGCCTTTCGGGCTATTGTGGAGCAGGAGAACCGTCCCTGCGCTTCAAGTCGCGCGCCAGAAGGGCTGCGCCAATAGCGGTTACAAACCGTGGATCAATTTCTTGGGGCAGCACGATTTCACCAAGGAGCCCTTCAAGTTCTTTGACCAGGCCACCATTTTTAGCGCCACCGCCACAGATCATGATATCCTTTTCTATATTCAAACCCGTCATTAGAGTGAAAATCCTGTCGGCGAGAGCGCTATGGATCCCTTTGACGATGCCCTCTAAGGGCTCCCCATTTGAAATCCTTGAAATTACTTCTGCCTCTGCAAAGACAGTACACTGTGTCGAAATTGGCAATTTTTTTGACGATTGCATCGAAAGTTCCGCCATTTTTTCCAGGTCCAGTTCGAGGGAGGCGGCGATCCTCTCTAAAAATTTGCCTGCGCCGGCAGCACACTTATCATTCAAAGCAAACTGGATAACCCGCCCCCTACTATCGAGTTTAATGACTTTGCTATCCTGACCCCCGATATCTATTACTGTTCTGACAGTTGGAAGCAGATGGTAGGCCCCACGAGCGCAACAAGTAATTTCGCTCATGGCCTTGGTATTAAATCCGCTAATGAATCTTCCATAACCGGTTGATACGATAGCACCCAGATCATCCAGCGTAAAACAAGTTTTATCTAAAAGGGCATGCAAAGTTCTCTCTGCACTTTTCCGGAAATTGCCTCCGGTAGGCACGATCTTTGCGCCGATTAGCGTCCCATGTTCATCAAGAAAGACAGCTTTTGTTGATGTCGAACCTAAATCCAGCCCAGCAAATAAAACCATCTTAAAACTCTCCTCTATACCTCTATCATCTCCAGGAAAGCATCGACCCTCTGTTTTATCTCCGCATCGGAATAAGTTCTTTCCTCGGCTTGATCGACATCGATAACAAGGACGGGCAGCTTATATTTCTCCCGGAGCAGAGTAGCCAAATCCAGCTCTCCGACCGACATGATTTTGCAACTCTTATTGATCAAAATCACCGCTCCATCAATTTTGTAATCTTTAATATCTTGGGCAAGCCTGTCGCCCATGCAGCTATATAGGGTTTCTGCAAGGGTAGAACCGTATCCGCCGTCATAACCAAAACTTAGCCCTTTCCGGACCAGATACTCTAAAGGATCTGTATCATCGATATCTTGCGTATTCCATAGGTAACGGTTGTAGTTGCCAAAGGGAAAAACACAGCCTCTCGCGGCAAAGTAATCGACAAAGCCAAGCCGGTACCAGGGAGGAATGTTAAACATAACCAGCCGGCGCTTTTCTTCGGGGATGACCCCTACTTTGTTCCGGACTCTCTCTCGCACCTCAGCCACAGCCTCTTTTAGAAGTTCCAGCCCGTGCGCTGTTCCGGACAGTGAAGTTGGGATAAAGATGAGGTTGGCCAGATCCGAAAGATTTACAGGGGCCGGGACTGATTTGTTTAGTTCCAGCAGTTCTCTCCAATATTTGCCCTGTTCCCGGGAATAATGGGCTACCTCTTTTATTTTTTGTTCCGTCAATTTTTTACCGCTAATTTTTTCCAATTGTTCAATGCACATTTTAAGCTCTTCCAGGACGTAATCCAGATAGTAATCGGGTATGTCATGCTCAAAGAGGCGATGAGGAGTGTTCAGAAACACAAAGGGCTTGTCGAAGTGCAGGCGCATCGCATCAAACCATTTTAAATAATTTAGGCAAGAATTTGAGATAGAGACGATCACATCCGGTTCGGGGATCCCTCCCATGGGGTGTTTCCCTTCCCCGGCCAGAATGTAGCCAAAAACGTTCCGAATATAAGAGCACAACTCGCGTTTATAGTTATAGCCCTCGGCTATGGAGCAGTATTTTTCGGACAGATGTTGTGCTGCACAGATGCAGGCGTAATTCCCCGGGTAAACGACGCGGATTCCGAGGGCTGTGCAGATATCGGCAAGCGGGTTTGCAGTTGCCACCGACCAGGCGATGGGCTTTTCTGCCCAGGCATCTTCATAAAATTTGCGGATGGTTGCACCAAGAGCTTTTGCGGATTGGAGTCTCCTTATTTTCATTTCGGCCATTATATTCTCCCCTTGGTTTATTAATTATATCAAGGACTCGATGAAGGCATCTATTCGGGTGCGAATAGGCGCCATATCGCAGAGATATTCGGTATCGATAAAGAGCACAGGAAGTTTGGTCTTTGCCGTTATCTCTTTTTCGAGATAAGGAAAATCCATTTTTTCCCCTTCGCACCCCTTTTCAAGGGCGAAAACCAAGCCGTCAACTCTATATTCCTTTACCATGTTGAGAAGATGGGTCAGCCGGTTTTCAGCAGAAAGGCAAAAGGGACAGGGTATTTTGTTATAAGCCCTTGCAAGGGCCATAAATTGATTGGGATCATCATCCACGTTAAAGAAAAAGGAACGCGAGCCAATGTTGGTATCATCGATAACTACAAGCGCTCCCGCAGCCTCTAATGTTTCCAACAGACGAAAATCCGTAATACAGGGGCCCGACACCATCAGCCTAACTTTTGGTGCAGGGCGCTTTTCTCTGTTTTTAAGTTCCTCTAAATAAGTTTCCAGGAGCCGATTGTTCTCTTCCTTATCCATAATATGGCTTGTCATGATCGCTTTAAGCATCTCTAATCCGGAAAGAGGCGGAGATTCGCTTTTTCTTAGATCGTAGATATTCCTGATCAGTTCACGATTTTTATTATAGATCTCGATTGCCTGCGCCAGTGAATCCCCTGAAATATTTGTTCCCGAAAATTTCTCGAAGGTTTTGGCAAGGGTTTCCAGTTCCCTGCAAAAAAAGTTGAGGGCATTATCGGTTTTGCTGAACCGTACTCCAGCAATCGTAGCTACAAAATCATGGGGGCGGTTGTATCTCCAGCCCCGTGCAAAAAAAGTTACTATTTCACAGGATTCGGGTAAAACAACGCCATCCATAAAAGGATACCGTTTTTTTAAAACCTGATCCCAGATTGCACGAAATACAGATGAAGTTGCAGTGTGCAGATGGGCATGCGCGGCAGTAATCGGTTCTCCGGGAAAAGGGAAAAGCCGAAAAGGATGCAGACCTGCGGCATACAACAATTCCTGGGGCACCACTGCATGCATGACCCCAACAAATTTTTTCTCCGATTTTTGACGGATACCGGTCAGATATCCTTGCATATCGGCGGTGATCTGCTCAATTTTTTCTGAGGCGCTCGTGGATACAAACTCGCTCTGATGATTGTTTTCCATTATATTCCCCCCGTTTTTGCCGGAGCCTTGGCTAAAACCTTAGGCTGGAATAGATAGCCTCCTTTAGATAATCCCCGGTTCTAAAAGATTATTATTATGGGCAATCACAACTGATATCTCCATTGTCAATGGACTACAAACCTATGTGGGACTTTTCTAAATATACTTCGTACATTGGATTAGCTCCGTGCAGTAAATAACTTCTACATGCATTACCTATCTATGTATATAACAAAAACGCGGCCTTTTTTCAACTGTCTTTAACAGCTCCTCTTAAAAATATGGCAGCATCAACTGTTCTCCATATTATTTCTGATGTAGTTTTTTTCTTTACGAGCAGCCTCCTCTATTTTGCAAAACATTTCCCGGGTAAAGATGCCACTTTTTTATGATTAGAAATTAGACTAAATATTAAAGTCCCCGGTGCTGCTAACACCGGAGACTTGGGCCAGCGGATCAAATGTTCTGGTTTGGCCTTAGTGGGTTGTGTGCTATTTATATTATTTTAACTATCAAGCATAGAACTGTTTCAGCTCTATTTTTTAGCTTGATTAGAGCGACTACTAGTAGTAAAAGTGATATTAAATCTGGTGTATTCACAACTACGGCATCTCCCCCTTTCCTGGCCTAAAGAAACACCAGGACAAAGGGTTTATTACCACCGGCTTATAAATATTGTATCATACTTTAGACAAGATGTTCAGTTTTATATGATATTTCGCGCAAACAAATTTTCTAAGTTAAAAATAATAAATGCTAATTTAACAGCTATTTTCTTCATTGTCTTTGGTTTCAATTATTTTTTTTAGACCTTTCAAGAGTATCACTGATGATCATAACAGTTTTTGATTTTTGGTCCCATTTTACTTCTTTTCCCAGGCTTTCTGCAATAAATCTGATTGGAACCATAGTCCGACCACCCACAATAACACCCGGAACATCCAATTGAACAATTCTGTTATTCACCTTCGCTGTTCGACTGCCAATTGGGAGCACAACTGTTGTTTCATCTGTTTGAGCTGTAATAGTACGGCTTTTTTCTTCCCATACAATGTCGACTCCCATCGCTTCAAAGATGCCGCGTAATGGCACCAGTGTATAGCCGTTCATGGACATCGGTGGCACATCGAATGTTACCTTATAACCATCCAGAAGAACTTGAATTTCACCGCTTTGAACCGGCAAGCTCATAGTATCTTCACTATCGTAAACAACTAAAACAGTATTGAGCTTTCTACCTGGATAAGTAATATATTTACCATTAGCATATAGCGCAGAGGATGCGCCGCCGTCAAGATTCGTAGCTGCGACACATCCCAGTTCATGCATAATTTTTGCCAATTCTATCATTTTGAGATTAGAGCCGGTGACCATCAATACATGCCCTTTTGAATTAATTCCTATAGCAGACCGTTGAGCAGGGCTGAGGTTAATCTTATCTTCTGTAAATTGTTTGTTATCAGGGTCAAAAACGATGACACCGTTTAATATTAGAAGTGGCCCTGCCTCAACCATAGTTTCGATATCGTCTTTTGAAATAAGCTCGCCATTGTTTATAATCACTCGCCGATCGAAAGTAACAGCAAAAGATCCACGGTTAAGTGTGGCGCCACTGTTTATTTCCCATTTTTGTATATGTATCCCCAGGGAACGATTTCATTTTCTTCCGTTGCATATGCATTAAAAAAGTTTCCGTTAATTGCAGCAGCCGGTTTCGTGCGTTCTATAATGCTTTTAAATTCTTCCCAGCCAACTAGTTGATCATTTCCTTTAACAACATCAAAAGTAATATCAGGAATATTAAAATCAACAGTAACGATATTGACAATTTTCCCCTGAACTTCTTTTCGTTCTATACTAATTTTTTCTGAATTGGCTAACACCGTTGTATAAGGTATTCCGAAAAACACGATTAAAAACAAAATTAAAGACCAATGTACTTTATTAAAAGACTTCTCCTTTACTTTTTTTGTTCACCTTTTGAAAGTGAAAAAAAATGATATAATAAATTTAAGGAAAAAGAAAATCAGGGAGGCTTTTAAATGAATTGCCCGAGCTGCCGGAAAACGCTGCAGGAAGATTTTAAGTTCTGCCCCTATTGCGGCACGCAAATAATAAATAACTGTCCTTCTTGCGGGAAAAAGGTCGAGCCGTCATGGCTGGCATGTCCCTATTGCGGTACAGCTTTAAAAGCAAAAACCGGGGTAAATCCAAATATTACGGTACAACCGCCTCAACCGCCCCCGCAGTATTATCCGCAGGACCCTCACCTGCCCCACTTCGCGCATGGCCGTTACTATAGCAGCAGTTACCGCAAGCGTCGCAAAAAAGGTTTTCTGGGCCGCATCTTTTCTTCGTGAAGGGAACACCCTTGGATCAAGGATTACAAAATTGAAGAATTTCTCGGCGAGGGAAGCTATGGATTAGTAATAAAGGCCGCGCGTGGGGGACGCTTTTACGCCGTTAAAGCCTTAATAAACGAAATGGAACTGCAAGGGCCGGGCTTATCGTCTTTTTCGCTGGAAGCCGAAATTTTAAGGAGGCTTGACAACCCGCAAGTACCGGGATTTGTGGAGGCTTTTACCCATGAAGGTATCCATTACATTGTTCAGGAGTTCATCGATGGCCTGCCGTTAAGTTATCTGCTGGACGCCGGCCACCGTTTCAGCGAGGAGGAAATTAAAGAAATCGTCCTGCAGCTCCTGGGCATCCTTAATGATCTGCACTGCCCGCCGCGGAAAAAAGACGCGGTTATTCACCGGGACCTGCGCCTTTCCAACCTGTTATTAAAAGGGGAGAAAGTATTTTTAATCGATTTTGGATTTGCCAGATTCCTGGACCCTTCTCAAAACGGTTTCTTTCCCGACCCCCTGAAAAAAAAGTTTTGCCGCAGCAGCGGCGCATTATTAAGTAAGCCGTTAAACAGGCTAAAATTCGCAAAAAAAATACCGGGCCCTGAAACATACCGGCTCTTGCGCCCAGAAATTTCCCCGAGCAGCGATCTTTTCGGCACCGGGGTAGTGGCAGTAGATCTTTTTTCCAACTGGGTTGAAGATGAATCGCTGTTTAACAGGCCATGGCAGGAAGTACTTCCCCTCTCAGAGCCATTTACAAATTTCCTGCAAAAACTTCTCAGCCGTAAAGATGGTTTTTCTTCCGCTGCCGAAGCAATGAATTATTTGAAAGCGGCAAAGTGATCAAAGCCGCGGGGCTCCAGCTCAAAGGCAGCGCCCTTTTTAGACAGTATTTTTATCCCCTCCCTTTTATGGAGCACTTTACCGATTACGGAAAGATTCGTTCCCAGCATCTCCACGGCCTTTTTTACGCCGGCGACACAACCCGGAGGGATGGTCATTAAAAGTTCGTAGTCCTCGCCGCCGTATAATACCCAATCCAGAAAACTACTGCCAAGGGTTGCCGCGGCCTGTTTAACGCTCTCGCTGACAGGCAGGCGGGATACTTCGAGCAAAGCACCCACCCCGCTGCTTTCACAAATATGGTATAAATCGCCGGCCAGCCCGTCGCTGATGTCTATCATGGCCGAAGGAGGCCCGTATTTCAACAGCATCCCCGCTTCCTTGACACGGGGATAGGGCTCAAGGTGGGCGCGAAGCAGAGCCTGTCTTGCCTTTTCGCTCAAGTTTGCGGCAGCCTCCTCTTCCCGCAGCAGTGCCAGCCCCGCAGCCGAAGCTCCCAGGGAACCTGTCACGGCAATAGCGTCACCCGGCTTTGCCCCGGCCCTCGTTACGGGGGCCCCGTCCATTTCGCCGATAACGGCAACATCGAGGATTACCTGGGGGGCACTGACCGTATCGCCGCCGATAATAGACACCTGAAACTCATCTGCCAGCTCTCCCATCCCCCGGTAAACCTCCTGAGCATATTCCACTTCCAGCTCCGGCGTCCAACCTGCCGAAACAACAGCAAACCTGGGTACTCCCCCCATGGCGGCAATATCGCTCAGGCTGACCGCCAGAGCCTTGCAGCCGAGCTGCCTGGGTGTTATTTTATCCCTCAAAAAGTGACGCCCTTCAACGAGCATGTCACAGGTTATAAGAAGGTTCTTCCCGTTACCCATGCGGAACGCGGCAGCATCATCGCCGATACCCACCAGAACGGAACCGCTGCCCGCTGCCCTGATCTTTTTTGTCAGGGAATGAATCAGGGAAAACTCGCTAGTTTCCTTTATTTTCATAAATAAGTATCTCCCGTTCCGTTAAACATCTCCCCGCAAACTCACTTCGCGGGAGAAATAAAAGCCGTAAAATTTGCAGCTTCACCAAATCGGCCGGCTGCACCGCGCCGCGGCTACGGCACAGGCAATTTCCCGGGTTGCCCCGGCAATATCATCAGCAGAAACCACGCTGCTAATCACCGCCACTCCGTCTGCCCCGGCACCGATCACCGACCCCGCGTTAGAGGCATTAATCCCGCCGATACCCACTACCGGCACTGTGACACGGCGGCAAATTTTGGACAAATTGGCAAGGCCCATCGGTTTTCCGGTATCCGTCTTGGTGCCGGTGGCAAAAACAGCTCCTGCTCCCAGGTAGGAAGCCCCGTCAGACTGGGCCTGCACCGCCTGCTTCTCGTTTCGGACGGTGACTCCCAGGAGCATCCCCGGCGGCATAATGTGGCGGGCCGCTGCTGCCGGCAAATCGGACTGCCCCAGATGGACGCCGTCCGCTTCGACGGCCAGAGCCACATCCAATCGGTCATTAACGATAAAGGCAACTCCATTTTTTCGCGTCAGCTCCCGGATTTCTTTGGCCAGGGCATAAAGCTCCCGCGCAGAAAGATCTTTTTCCCGCAGCTGAACACAGGTCGCTCCCCCCCTGATCGCTTCGGACAATACCTGGAGATGTCCTCTTCCCCGGGAGAGCTTTCCGTCCGTAATAACATAAACGCTATAGTTGGGTACTCTTGAATGCATGGCAGCTTCACCTTTTCCTTAATTGTGTCGCGGTTACAGCGCGGTAATTTCCACTTTTGCCCCTGCGGCGAAGGATTCGGGAGTAATAAGAAAAAGCTCATCAATTAACCGGGCCTTAAACAAAAGCGGGCCAAAAGCGGTGCCTTGCAGCGCTTCTGCAGCCCGCTCCGCAGCCAGACCCAGGTATGCCAGCGCGGCCGCGGCGGCAAGGAAACGGTCTTCTTCCACAGCTGCAAAACAGGCAATGACGGAGGCAGACATGCAGCCGCTGCCCACCACCAGCGGCAGCAGGGAATGACCGTTAAAAACACGCGCCGCCCGCTTTCCGTCCGTTATCACATCCTCAGGCCCGGTAACAGCAATCACCGCATCATAATCCAGATGGTTCCGCAACCCGCGGGCTGCCTCCAGAGGATCGCCGGCAAAGCCCAACGACTGAATGCCGCTGATGACAGCTCCTTCAACCCCTGCCAGAAGCCCGATCTCAGCGGCATTGCCCTTGATCACCGCGGGCCGAGTTTCCGCGAGGATGCCCTCGATTTCCCGGGTGCGGTAGGCCGTCGATCCCGCGCCCACGGGATCGAGGATCACAGGAATCCCCTTCTCACGGGCTTTCCTGCCCATCGCTCGTGCAGCCCGGGCCCGGGAGGGGGTAAGAGTGCCGGTATTAATCACCGCGGCTCCGGCTGAGGCCACCATTTCTTCCACCTCTTCCTCCGCCTCGGCCATAACCGGCAGCGCGCCGGTATTGGCCGTTACCGCGGCGCAATCGTTCATGGTTACATAATTGGTAAGATGATGAATAAGGGGTTTCTTCCGCCTGACATCCCGTAATATGTCCGCTCCCTGAAACATAAAGTATCTCCCGCGTCTCCCCCTCAGTAAAGAGGGATTTTTTATTATCTCCGGCAGGCAAAATGGTCCATGGGCCCGCATCCCCCGCCAAGACCCGGGCTGCAGGGAAGGATTGACTGCAGATAGCAGCGCGCCGCGAGGACAGCAAGGGGGACAGACAGGCCGAGCGCGAGCTGCGCGGCAATGGCCGAAGCATAAGTGCAGCCGGTGCCGTGCGTATCATTGGAAAAGACGCGGCCCGCCCGGTAATAAAAGAACTGTTCTCCATCATAGAGCAGATCGGTCATCAGCTCACCGCTTTGCAAATGGCCGCCTTTTATCAGCACATAAGAAGGTCCCGCAGCATGCAGGACCCGCGCCGCTTCTTTCATCTCGCGGATCCCCGCAATCTTTTCCCCGCATAGGATTTCTGCCTCGGGAATGTTGGGTGTAATAACCGCAGAAAGGGGAAAGAGCTCTTTTTCGAGAGCCTGCTGGGTATCCTTTTCCAGAAGGGAATCCCCGCTTTTTGCTACCATAACCGGATCCACCACAATGTTTCGTGCACGGTATTTCCGCAACCCGGAAGCAACTGCTTCCACGACCTCCCCATTTCCCAGCATCCCGGTTTTGACGGCGGCAACGGGAAAATCAGTAAAGACTGCGTCCATCTGTGCGGCTACCATTTCCGCGGACAACACTTCAAAGCGGTCTACTCCCTTGGTATTCTGGGCTGTTACCGCGGTAACAACAGTTAAACCATAAACACCCTGTGCGGCCATCGTCTTAAGGTCGGCCTGCACTCCCGCACCCGCTCCGGAATCGGAACCTGCTATACTTACAACGCAGGGAAGCTTATTTCGTTTCTTCATTATAAATCATCCCTTCACTTCAAATCCATTCACAACATTAAGTACCTTACCCGCATCTTTTACCCTGCCCGATGCCGAATTAACCGTACCGCGCATTGTTTTTAAAAAGCCGCAGCAGGATCAGCCCGATGATCGAACCCGCCAGGCTGCTCAGGGCAAAGGGAATGATAAACGCATAGGCCAAACCGGTAAAACCCAGGAGCCATTTAGCCAAAGGGAAGGCCGCCAATGCGCCGATTAGCCCTGTGCCGAGCACTTCGCCCAGCGCGGCAAAATAATCCCGTTTCAGCAGCCGGAACGCCAGCCCTGCCAGCAGCGCGCCGAAAATGCTTCCCGGAAAAGCCAGAAGAGTGCCGGTGCCGATGAGGTTGCGGAGGGTTGAAGTAAGAGCCGCGGCTAAAACAGCAGCTCCCGGCCCGAGTAGTGCTCCTGCCAGGACATTGATGGCATGCTGCACCGGATATACTTTGGCCACGCCGACAGGAATGGAAAAAGGTGCTGCAACCGTTCCTAGCGCGACCAGCAAACCTACAGACACGATCTTGCGCAGAGGCAAAACTCTAACTAATGATTTTTCCATATTATCTCCCTCTTTCTTTATTTCTGGCTTTTATGAGTAAAAACTTTTTCCGGCATTTTTTTAACCGGTTCCCCAGGGCAATAAAAAACAGGCCGCCGCGGGCCTGCTGCACAATGCAAACAGTCTCTTGATATTTTTCCCTCCGCTGGCATTACCCAGACGGACCTAATGCTTCAGGTCCGCACAACAGGTTCAAAGGGTTTAGGAACTTCATTGCGTTCCCCTCTCAGCCTCCGCATCCTGGAAGCACCCCGACACACTATTCATTTTATGGGAATTATACACCAAGGCATGGAACTTTGCAAACCGTTTTTTATTGCAAAAATTTTACTAGGGGCTTTCAATACTCAATTCCCCGGCGGCCTTTGATCCCTTTTTTGTAAGGATGTTTTACCATTTTTATTTCCGAAACCAGGTCTGCTGCTTCCAAAATTTCCGGCGGCATGCCCCTGCCCGTAAGCACGAGCTCCACAAAACCGGGTTTATTCTTCATAAGGGCCAGGACTTTCTCCACGGTAAGAAAGCCTGCGTGCAGGGCATTATTGATCTCATCGAGGATTACAAGATCATATTCCCCGCTGTTAACAGCTTTTTTGGCAAAGTCATACGCCATTTGGACCAGCTCTTTACTCTCTGCGTCATCCAACGAAATTTCAAAGCAGTTTTCATGGCAGCCTTGACATACTTTAAAGCCCTGACGGATCAGGGATGAATAGGGGCAGTCCCGGCCAAACTGGTAAAAATCAATAAAGGGCTTCAGGCGCTGAGAAGTAAAAAGTTCACCGCAATAGCTGTTCCCCTTCAAAAACTGGATCATACACACCTTAAAATCATGGCCCATAGCCCGGTATGCCAGCCCCAGAGCAGCGGTTGTCTTCCCCTTTCCCGTACCTGTATAAACCTGGACTAAGCCAACATTTAATTTTTCCGCCATCTCTTTCCTATACCCTTGTTTTATTACAATTACATACATATAGTATTATACTGTTCTTTTAGATGTCAATTGCATGGACGCAATCCCGAAAAACAGCTATAATAGATGAAGGCACACTTTGGGGGAAAAGACAATATGCCGAAACATTCCGGACAAAAACAAAATAGTCATACCCTGGCCTGGATAATGTGGAGCATATTGGCACTGGCCTTTCTGATCGGTTATTTCCACAGGCTTTCTCTGGCAGTTGTCATGGATTACCTCATCCTTGACTTCAAAATTGAAGACGCAGCAGTAGCGGGTTCCCTGGCAGCAATTTATGCTCTGGTATACATGATCATGCAGATTCCCACAGGACTCCTGGCTGATTCGTGGGGAACGCGCAAGACAGTAACAGCGGGTATGCTGGTCGCCAGCGGCGGATCTTTTATTTTTGCCCTGGCACCGAATATATTTTATGCTTTCCTGGGAAGAGGGCTGGTAGCGCTCGGCGTCTCCGTTGTTTTTGTTTGCATTTTAAAGTTTCAACTGAACTGGTTTAAACCGGCTCAATTTGCAACCATCACAGGTTTGACCGGGCTTATCAGCAACCTGGGCGTGGTGCTGGGTACAACTCCTTTGTCCCTCCTTGTCGTCAGCTCCGGCTGGCGGAATTCATTTCTTATCATCGCTGCCGTCACCTTCATTACGGCATTGGCTTGCTGGCTTGTGGTACGCGACTCGCCTGAAGAGATACAAAAAGGAGAACGCTTATCTGCAACACAGACTGTTAATTTCCGTCAACTTTGGGAAGCCTTGAAGAATGTCTTAAAAAACTACCGCAATTTTTTACTCATAGCCGGCACTTTCGGAATTTACGGCATCTTAATCGCCTTCACCGGCACATGGAGCATTACTTACCTGATGCAGATTTATGGGTTTTCCAGGAGCGTTGCGGCCAATTTTATACTTATGGCCACAATAGGAATGTGCATCGGTTTTCCCCTGATCGGTTTTATTTCAGACAAACTGCGCCGGCGCAAACAGCCCTTACTGCTTCTTTTCCTGCTGCAGGCAGTTATCTGGTGCTTATTTTTCCTGTGGAACGGAGGCAAACCTCCTGAAAACGCCCTTTATATCCTTTTTTTCATCATGGGGATTACTGCCGGCGCTTCAGCCCTCGTTATCGCGATAGCTAAAGAAATTAACGACCCTTCTTTCTCCGGCACCGCGCTCAGCGTGGCCAATACAGGAGCTTTTTTAGGAATGTCCATTATGCAGCCCTTGCTGGGTTATATACTGGACCTTCGCTGGAACGGCGTGGTGGTGGAGGGAACCAAGATCTACCCGCTGGCCGCTTACCGCGGCCTCTTTGCTGCCTGCCTGGCATTCCTCGCTGTCTGTCTTTTTTGCACTTTGTTCATCAAGGAAACATATTGTCAAAATATTTATCTTCAAGACAACAAGTCTTCACCGGCAAACTCCTCGCAAAATATTTTTGCGGAATAACTTCAACATATTTTTCTCCCCAAAGGGAAAAGTAAGGTCAACTGATCTAGTTTTAGTAGTTTTAGCAGGGAAGTCAGCAAATGTACACTCCGGACAGAATTTTTTTTGAAAAAGAAGCCCTGAATTTTCCTCTGGGGAAAAAACTTCTTGAACGGTTTCGCCGGGAAGGAAAAGCGGTAAAATACACCTCCTCCCACAACAGGGTAACTGCCTTGCCGGGAGATACGCCTGCCCAAAAGTTTGTGGAGGCAAAAAGAACGCTGGTTGTGGGAGTTCGCCGGACACTTAATTTTGCCGGTTGCAAGCCGTCGGCTCATTACCAGCTGCCTCTGGCTACCGGTTGCCCCGGCCAATGCCAATACTGCTACCTGCATACCACTTTGGGGCCTCGTCCCTACCTGCGCTTGTATGTAAATATCGAGGAAATCTTGGAAAGAGCCGACCGGTATATCTCAAACAGGCTTCCCGAAGAAACGGTTTTTGAGGGCAGTGCCACCTCCGATCCCCTGGCCATAGAACAGTATAGCGGCTCCTTGGCCAGAACCATAGAATTTTTTTCGCGCAGGGAGAAAGGTTTTTTTCGATTTGCCACAAAGCAGACAAATGTTGAAAGCCTGCTGAAAATTAAGCACAACGGGAAAACCAAGGTGCGCTTCAGCATTAATACTCCCAAAATTGTCGCTGAATATGAAAGGGGAGTCCCTGCTCCGGGGAAAAGAATCCGGGCAGCCCTGGAAATGAAAAGCGCGGGCTACCCGGTAGGGTTTCTTTTGGCACCGGTTTTTATCTATAAGGGATGGGAAAAAGAATACATGGATCTTTTACGGGAGATTGCTTCTCTATGGAAGACCGTCCCTTCACCGGAGAAAAATAATGATCTCATTACCTTTGAAATTATTGCCCACCGCTTTACGGCAAGAGGCAAAAAAAACATTCTTTCCCTTTTCCCCGGCTCCTCTCTACCTCTGGAAGAAAAAAAAAGAAGGTTTAAATACGGGCAATTTGGATACGGGAAGTATCTCTATACCCCTGATATTTACAAAAAGTTGGAAGAACTTTTTATACCCGCGGTGTCCGATCTTTTCCCCGGAGGAAAAGTAGAGTACATCGTCTAATTTTATAAATCACGAAAATATCTTTCCCAATCCTTTTACCCTTGCCAGTTACCTTTTACCTCACGTTTTTTTCCATGTTGCTTCTTTTTCACGCACATCCACATGTACAAATGAATTATACAAACCGATTCCAGTAAAACCTATTTCCCGGGAAATTCGAGCAAGTTCTTCAACAGAATATCCCGGGACGACAATATCCGCTGCTTTTCCCAAAAGGTGCCGGCTTCCTGGTGAGCCGCCTACTTTTCTGTTGTAGGAAGGGTTCCTGTAACCCGAAAGGATGATCACCGGGCGGCCAACTTTGTCGCGCAGCGCTTGCAGTTTTTGCAGCAACCTGCTGTCAATTCTAACCTGATGCTCCCCGTCCTTGCATTCAAATTCCCGTAAGAAAAAGTTTGCAGAAATTTTAATGTTGTTCATGGCAAAACCCCTCCTTTTAAAGGATAATTGCGCTGCAATAATTCTATCCTGAGAGAGATTATAACAACTTGGCAATGACTTTGCTCAAGTCTTTCATGCTCGCAGTCAGCGCCTCCAGTTTTCCCTCAATGCGAATAAGCAGGTAAAAACTTACGACAACGGGAAAGCCAAAATTCGCAACCAGAGCCATTACTTCTTCCACAGGAATTCCTCCTTATAATAATCATCGTTCTTTATGCACAAACAGCGGCTGATTGTGAGGGGCAGCCTTTTCCAGGCTGCCCCCTTCTTTCGCCGCTTCCTTTTTGCCGGCATTACTCTTCAAAACTGATGATCTCTTCCACATCGGTGGTTACAATTACCGCGCCTACTTTTTCCGTAATCGCTCCTGAAGAGGTATCGAAAAGATCATAGTTGACGACCGCATCCATAGCAGCATTTACATCTGCAGCCGGGGGATTTTCAACAGGATTTTGCAGATTAATGGATACAGCCCTTCCCTCTTCAGTGCGGAAATTCATTTTAAGTACCCTTGTACTCATCTGCTCGCCTCACCTCCTTCCCCGTTTTTTTACCAAACGTTTAGTTTCCATCATCCACCAGCGTCACGGTTTTAACTCTGGAAATGCTCTCCAGTGCATCCGCGCCCAGTTCGCCCAGCTTGGCAGCAAACTCGTAGAGATGCTCGTCCGATGCTCCGGGTTTAACCCTTGACCAGGATCTGGTGCTGTAAACCGGATTACCGTTCTGGGGATTTATTCCCACCTGCACTCTAAGCTGCAACCTGTCACCCGAAGGAATAGCTATGACGGCCATATTGTTCACCCCCTTTCCCTTAGAAATCTTATCTACAGTTCCCATTGTAGCAGTAAAAAAGAATGGAACAAAATTCCATCCACAAAACCGGAGGCGAGCATTTTCTTTCGTCCGGAAGGCGGAAGAAACAAATTAATGCGAGCCCCCGTTTTGGAAGGGGCAATTTGCTCCGCTGGAAAAGGACAGCAGCAATTAATAAAAAAAAAATATCGACCCCGGCTAAGTAATATCCGGGGTCGCAATCTGAGCTTTTTTAATGTCTTTTAAGAAAGTATTAAAGCTGTATATAACCAATAAAGCAGCGCTCCCAACCCAAAAAAAACGCTCAGGGGAAGCCGCTCAGCAATTTCCTGTCTTTTTTTTGCATCAACGTTTTTACAGCCATAGGTGCAAATAACGGCTGATGCAAACAGCTGTCCCAGTTTCTTGCGAATTAAGAGATAAATAATTGTCGTGATACCCAAAATAACAAGGCCGTAAAGGGTTGAAAAGAAGATTCGGGAAGGGCCTACAAAAGCACCGACAGTAAGAATAAATTTTACATCTCCCCCGCAGGCCCATTCCTTGCGGTAAGGTATAATAAGTACGATAAAACCCGCAAGCATTCCTGCAATAGCCGTCGAAAGCCCGTACAGTCCACCGGTAAAATATTGAACAGCCAGCGCGATAATGAAAAATATTATATTTAACCTGTTAAAAATTGCCTTGTAGCGGATATCACAATAACAAGCCGCGGCGATATAAGCTGCCAAGGGAAGGGTAATAAAAAAACAACCATTCAAGCTTTTCACCTCATTTCAGGGAACAGGCCCTGTGGTCCTGCATCACAGGTTGTCTACGGTTACCCTAGAAGGCTGTAAACTCCTAAAATCACAGCCGCGATGAAAGCCATAACAAGACCGTATTCTGCCAATCCCTGCCCTCTTTCATCCAGCCAGAGTTCAGTAAAAAAGCGCTTAATCTTCTGCACTGGATATCCTCCTTTCCGTATTTCCTTTTAGTATTCTATTCACGGCTTCCAGGCTTTGCTACCCGGGATATATACCAAAGGTGCAACCGGGGATGAGCCCTGCAAACGCAAAGGACCCGCCTTAAAAGGCGGGTCCTTTGCAACATTACTTGTAACATTACAGTTTGGCTTTGAGAAAACAGATTATCTCTTAAGACCTGAGCAGTTAATTTTATGTTACAGTTAAGAAATTTAATTAGTTAATCCTGAAAAACACCTTAAAAAAATGCCCAAAAAATCGAATTTCCCTCTCCTCCTGAAGAACAATTTGTGCTAGAATAGACTTAGGAGGAGGTATTGAAAGCATGTTAAAGCTACACAATGAAAAGGATAAG
>JAAYFF010000044.1 GCA_012728375.1 Bacillota bacterium
AACGGGCAACATTACCCTTCCTGAGGGGGTAGAAATGGTCATGCCGGGGGATAACGTCAACATGGAAATAGAACTGATTACCAGCATTGCCACGGAAGAGGGACTGCGCTTCGCCATCCGGGAAGGCGGCCGTACCGTGGGGGCCGGAGTCGTTACCTCCATTATTGAATAGTAAAGTTACCGCCAGCGATGAAGGAGAAGGTTGCCGCCTTTAGGGCGGGTAATTTCTGTGGAGCAGCAGACGCTGAGGAGGAGAACAATGCAAAATCAGAAAATCCGTATTCGCTTGAAAGCATTTGATCACGAACTTCTGGATCAATCTGCCGGTAAGATTGTAGATACTGCCAGCCGGACAGGAGCTTCCGTTTCAGGTCCGGTACCGCTCCCCACGGAGAAAACTGTTTATACCGTGATCAGGGCTCCCCACAAATACAAGGATTCACGGGAACAGTTTGAGATGCGCACGCACAAAAGGCTTATTGATATTATTGATCCAACCCCGGCTACTGTGGATGCTTTGATGAGGCTGGATTTGCCTGCCGGTGTGGACATTGAGATTAAACTTTAAAGATTTTCCGTGGAAGGGGGGTAAAAGATGAAGAAAGGCATTTTAGCAAAAAAAATCGGCATGACCCAGGTATTTGACGAAGCAGGCCGTTCGATCCCGGTAACTGTGCTGGAAGCCGGTCCCTGTACCGTTATCAGCAAGCGGGTTTCTGAAAAGGACGGCTATCAAGCCCTGCAGGTGGGTTTCAAGCCGACCAAAGAAAATCGCTTGAACAAGCCGCAGCGCGGCCATTTTAAAAAAGCCGGGGTTCAGCCGCTAAAATATGTCAAGGAATTGCGCTTCGAAAACATCGGTGATTATGAAGTGGGACAGGAAATTAAGGCAGACATCTTTGAACCGGGCGAGTTTGTTGACATAACAGGAGTTTCCAGGGGCAAGGGGTTTGCGGGAACTATTAAGAGGCACGGCCAGTCCAGGGGAGCTATGAGCCACGGTTCTCATTATCACAGGGGGCCGGGGTCCCTGGGAGGTATTGCTGCTGCCCGGGTTTTTAAGGGGCAAACTCTTCCGGGAAGGATGGGCGGCGATAAAGTAACCGTTCAGAAACTGCAGGTCATTAAAGCAGATCCCGCGCAGAACATTTTAATGGTAAAAGGAGCGGTCCCAGGCCCTCGCGGCGGCCTTTTAATAGTAAAAAATTCCGTTAAGGTTAGTTAAGAAAGGGGGCAAAAGAGCATGCCCACAGTGGATGTCTTCAATATGAACGGAGAACGGGTCGGTGAACTGGAACTCAACCCGATTATTTTTGATGCTCAAATAAATGAACACCTGCTTTTTGATGTAGTGAAAATGCACCTGGCAAACCGCCGCCGGGGTACCGTCGGCACAAAGGACAGGGGAGAAGTGCGGGGCGGGGGGAAAAAACCCTGGCGACAAAAGGGGACAGGAAGGGCCCGTCACGGGAGTATTCGCTCACCCATCTGGCGGGGAGGCGGGGTTGTTTTTGGACCCAAACCCCGTGATTACAGCTATAAGCTTCCTAAAAAAATGCGGCGCGCGGCCTTATATTCTGCACTTACCTCCAAAGTAAAACAGGAACAGCTTACAGTTTTGGACAGCTTGCAGCTGGCGGAACCCAAAACCCGTGAAGTAGTCCGGCTGATGAATAATCTTAAAGTCGGGGGAAAGGCGCTGCTGGTTACTGCCGGTCCCGATATGAATGTTTACCGCTCCAGCCGGAATATTCCCGGTGTCAAATCTGTTTTGGCCAACCAGATTAATGTTCTGGATCTCGTTCATTACGACCGGTTAATTATGACAAAGGATGCTGTTGCCGTCGTTGAGGAGGTGTTTGCTTCATGAAAGATCCCCGTGATATAATTTTAAGGCCTCTGGTGACGGAAAAAACGACCGGTTTAATGGAAAAAAACAAGTACGCCTTTGTCGTTGACAAAAGGGCTAATAAAATTGAGATTAGAAAAGCAGTGGAAGAGCTTTTCGGTGTAAAGGTCGAGGCTGTGAACACGATCAATGTCAGAGGAAAGCCCAAAAGGGTAGGGATTCACAGGGGCTATACGCCAAGTCGAAAAAAAGCAATTGTGACGTTAAAAGAGGGAAGCAAGCCCATCGAGCTCTTTGAATAGTTTCCAGCAAAAGGTTGTCCGTGCTTGTGAATGTTTGGAGGAAGGAGGTCAAAGAAAGTGGCGATTAAGAAATTTGTCCCCACTTCGCCCGGAAGGCGCTTTATGACCGTTTCCGGCTTCGAGGAGATCACGAAAAGGGAACCCGAAAAATCTCTTCTTGAGCCGCTGAAAAAAAATGCCGGGCGTAACGCGCAAGGCAGGATCACCATCCGACACCGGGGCGGGGGACACAAACGCAAATACAGAATAATTGACTTTAAGAGGGATAAAGACGGCATTCCGGCCAAGGTTGCCGCTATTGAGTATGACCCCAATCGTTCGGCGCGCATTGCCCTTCTGCATTATGCTGACGGGGAAAAACGTTATATTCTAGCCCCTGTGGGATTAAATGTGGGGATGACGATCAGTTCAGGGCCGGAAGCTGAAATTAAGCCCGGGAATGCACTTCCCCTAAAAAATATTCCTGTCGGCACTTTGGTCCACAACATTGAAATGATTCCGGGAAAAGGGGGGCAGCTCGTGCGTTCTGCCGGAGGGGTTGCCCAGTTGATGGCCAAAGAGGGCAAATATGCCAATATCAGGTTGCCCTCAGGAGAAACGAGGCTTGTTCCCGTAGACTGCAAAGCGACTGTGGGACAGGTAGGGAACGTAGAACATGAAAACATTACTATTGGAAAAGCAGGCCGTTCCCGCTGGCTGGGAATACGGCCGGCGGTAAGGGGTTCTGTTATGAACCCGGTGGACCATCCCCATGGTGGGGGCGAGGGGAAAGCTCCCATTGGACGCAAAAGTCCCGTGACACCCTGGGGAAAGCCGACATTGGGTTACAAAACGCGGGCTAAAAAGAAAAAGTCGGATCAGTACATTGTGAGTAAACGTTCATAAATTTCTGCTAAAGAATAAAGGGGTGATTTAGTGGGACGTTCTTTAAAGAAAGGACCATTTGCGGATGCCAAGCTGCTGGCAAAAATCCAGCGCATGAACGCAACAGGAGATAAACGGGTTATTAAGACATGGTCCCGGCGATCCACCATATTTCCCGAGATGGTGGGACATACCATAGCGGTCCATGACGGGAGAAAACACGTTCCCATTTTCATTACGGAAGATATGGTCGGCCACAAACTAGGGGAGTTTGCTCCCACGCGAACCTTTCGCGGGCACGGGCACCATACCGAGAGGTCAACAGCTTTAAAGTAAGCATTAAAAACGTTTATTTTAAAGAGTTGACGGCAAAGGGGATGAAGTAAAGGGGGTTTTGCAGATCTATGGAAAGTAAAGCACAGGCGAGGTTTATCAGGATAGCTCCCCGCAAAGCCAGGATCGTAATAGACCTCATCAGAGGCAAAAGCGTAAACGAAGCTCTGGGAATCTTGCGCTATACTCCCAAGAAAGGCGCTAGAATTATTGAAAAAGTTCTCAAGTCCGCTGTTGCCAATGCGGAAAACAATAACAACATGAGCCGGGATGCACTGGTAATCTCAAAAGCGTATGTGGACGAAGGCCCGACTCTCAAGCGCTATAAGCCGAGGGCACGGGGTAGGGCGACGCGGATTCGCAAGAGAACCAGTCATATTACTGTCATGCTGCGGGAAAGAGAGGAGGGATAATCGTTGGGTCAAAAAATTAGTCCGATCGGTTTTCGTATCGGTGTTATCCGGGATTGGAATTCCCGCTGGTATGCTGAAAAGGACTATCAACAGCTGTTGCACGAAGATTTAAAGGTCAGGGATTTTATTAAAAAAGAGCTGGAAGGGGCCGGAATATCCAACATTGAAATCGGGCGGGCGGCAAGCAATCTCCGGGTGACGATCCATACCGCCAAGCCGGGGATGGTTATCGGCAAAGGCGGCACCGGGGTTGATAAATTAAGGCGCGACCTGGAAAAAGTGACCGGAAAAAAAGTTCATATTAATATCGTAGAGATTAAGGTGCCGGAGCTGGATGCATATCTCGTCGCCGAAAGCATTGCCCAGCAGCTTGCCAGAAGAGTTGCCTTCCGCAGGGCCATGAAACAGGCAATTTTTCGGACGATGCGGGCAGGCGCCAAAGGGATAAAGGTTATGTGTAAAGGGCGTCTTGCCGGAGCAGAAATGGCCCGGACGGAAAAATTTCATGAGGGAACGGTTCCTCTGCAAACATTAAGGGCGGATATAGATTATGGTTTTGTTGAAGCCCATACAACTTATGGCCGCATCGGTGTCAAAGTGTGGATTTACAAAGGAGAAGTCCTCCCGAAATCCAAGGAGCAGGCAGCGGAGCAGCCGAAGGAGGGCGAAGTAAACAATGCTAATTCCTAAGAGGGTAAAATTTCGCCGGCATCAGAGAGGCCGGATGAAAGGGTATTCTAAAGGCGGAACGGAAATTGATTTCGGGCAGTATGGTTTACAGGCAGTAGAGTCGGCCTGGATTACCAGCCAGCAGATTGAGGCAGCACGTATTGCCATGACCAGGCACGTTAAAAGAGGAGGAAAAATCTGGATTAAAATTTTTCCCCATAAGCCTGTTACGTCTAAACCGGCGGAGACCCGTATGGGCAAGGGCAAAGGGTCTCCGGAATACTGGGTTGCCGTAGTAAAACCGGGACGGATCATGTTTGAATTGGCCGGTGTTCCGGAGGAAGTCGCCAGGGAAGCAATGCGCCTTGCTGCCAATAAGTTGCCGATCAAATGTAAGTTTGTGAAAAGAGAAGAAATAGGTGGTGAAGCCCGTGAAGGTGAGCGAAATTCGTGAGCTTTCCAATCAGGAGCTTCAGGATAAAATCCGGGAGCTGAAAGAGGAGCTTTTTAACTTGCGCTTTCAGATGGCCACGGGCCAGCAGGAAAATACAATGAGGTTAGGGCATGTCCGCAAAAGCATTGCCAGAATAAAAACCGTTTTACGGGAAAGAGAGCTGTCGGCTCGTTAGAGTTTGCTGCTCCCAGAAAGGAGGCATCGGCTTGGAAAGAGGCAGACGTAAAACAAGGGTTGGAAGAGTAGTAAGCGATAAAATGGATAAGACTATTGTGGTCGCTGTGGAGAGAAATACCCACCATCCACTGTACGGAAAAACAATCCGTAAAACAACTAAATATAAGGTTCACGATGCCGACAACCAGTGCCGTATTGGGGATAAAGTCAGGATTATGGAAACCAGACCGCTGAGCAAGGAAAAAAACTGGCGGCTTGTGGAAATTATTGAAAAATCTCAGCTGTAGTTGCGGTGAAAGGAGGGGCCTTGATGATTCAACAACAGTCCGTGCTCAAAGTTGCCGATAACACAGGGGCCCGGAGAATTATGTGTATTCGCGTTTTGGGTGGATCAAGGCGGCAATATGCGGGTATTGGCGATATAGTGGTGGCTTCGGTTAAAGAAGCTATTCCCGGGGGAGTTGTTAAAAAGGGAGATGTGGTCCGGGCAGTCATTGTTAGGACCAAAAAGGGATACCGGAGAAAGGACGGTACTTTTATCCGTTTTGATGAAAATGCAGCAGTAATTATTAATGAGCAGAAAGCGCCCCGGGGAACACGTATTTTTGGCCCCGTGGCCAGGGAACTGCGGGAAAAAGATTTTATGCGCATTATTTCCCTGGCACCGGAGGTGCTTTAGCTTAGCGAATTGTTTAGGGCAAGGAGGTGTGGCCGGTATGTCAGCGAATAAGCTGCATGTGCGTAAAGGAGATCGCGTCCTGGTTCTTTCCGGAAAGGACAAAGGCCGCAAGGCAAAGGTTATTACTGCTTATCCACGAAAAAATAAGGTGCTGGTAGAAGGCGTAAATATGGTTAAAAAGCATGCCCGACCGACACAGAAGGTTCCCCAGGGGGGCATCAGAGAAACAGAAGCCCCTATCTATGCCTGCAAGGTCATGGTCATATGCCCCTCCTGCCAGAAACCCACGCGTCTTGCCAGGCGGGAGCTTAGCGGTGGGAAAAAGGTCAGGGCCTGCAAAAAATGCGGAGAAATAATTGACAAGTAAAGAAGTTTTACGCTTCATTATGATATTAAGAAGTAGGGCAGGGGAAGGAGGTTTAGTATGTCTAGTTTGAGAAAAAAGTATGAGGAAGAAGTTCGCCCGGCACTTATTGAACGCTTTTCCTATAAAAATGTTATGCAGGTTCCCCGCCTGGAAAAAGTTGTGGTAAATATGGGGATCGGAGAGGGAAAAGATAATCCGAAACTGCTTGAGGCTGCTGCGGCAGACTTGGCTCTTATTACCGGACAGAAACCTGTTATTACCAAAGCAAAAAAATCCATTGCCAGTTTTAAGCTGAGGGATGGTATGTCCATCGGTTGTAAAGTAACATTGCGGGGAGAGGCGATGTATGATTTTTTAACCAAACTGATCAATGTGGCGCTTCCTCGCGTGAGGGATTTCCGCGGAGTATCTCCGAAATCGTTTGACGGACGGGGCAATTATTCCCTGGGAATAAGAGAGCAGATTATTTTCCCCGAGATTAATTACGACAAAGTAGAAAAAATACAGGGAATGGATATTGCCATTGTGACAACGGCAAAAAATGATGAAGAAGCAAGAGAACTGCTCAGGCTTTTAGGTATGCCCTTTAGAGCTGCTTGATACGGCGGAAGAATTTTTGCAGAAAGGAGGTGCGGCCTGGTTATAAAGCAATGACCAGGATGATTAGTGGCTAAAAAGTCGATGATCGCCAAGGCAAAAAGGGAACCCAGGTTTAAGGTTCGTCGCTATAACCGCTGCCAACTGTGCGGACGTCCGAGAGCATATCTGCGCAAGTTTGGAATGTGCCGCCTGTGCTTCCGGAAGCTTGCTCACCAGGGGCTTATCCCCGGTGTAAAAAAAGCCAGTTGGTAGCCTAAGGGTAGAAAGGAGGTTTAAGTTTTAAAAATGATGACCGATCCTATCGCCGATATGTTAACCAGGATTCGCAACGCGAATATGGCCGGACACGAAAATGTACAGATGCCTTCCTCAAAAATAAAAGAGGCTATCGCGGATGTCTTAAAAAGTGAAGGCTATATCAAAGATTTTGAAGTTATACCCGATAAAAAACAGGGGAATCTAAAGCTTTATTTGAAGTACGGGCAAAATGCCCGCGGAGTTATTTCAGGTCTTAAAAGGATCAGCAAACCGGGGCTGAGGGTCTACGCGGGTAAAGATGAGCTGCCGAAGGTCTTAAACGGCCTTGGCGTGGCAATTATCTCGACTTCGCGGGGGATAATGACCGATAAAAAAGCGCGCTTGGAAGGCCTGGGCGGCGAAGTAATATGTTATGTATGGTAGGAGGTGGAAAAGGTGTCGCGAATTGGAAAGAAACCCATTACCATACCGGATGGGGTAGAGATTACCATTGAAGAAGAGAACAAGGTTACAGTGAAAGGACCCAAAGGGACGCTCGTTAAAAAGATTCCCTCCTGCCTGGAGATTAAGAAAGAGGACGGGCAACTCCTTGTGCTGCGCCCCTCGGATAAAAAGGAACACCGTTCGCTTCACGGCCTGGGGAGGACATTGCTGGCCAATATGGTTGAAGGGGTTTCGCAGGGATTCAGTAAAAAACTGGAACTGGTCGGTGTCGGCTACCGGGCGACAAAACAGGGAGAAAATTTAGTGCTGAATGTGGGTTATTCCCAACCCGTCAATTTTGTACCCGCAGAGGGTATTACAATTGAGGTTCCGGCTCCAACAAAAATTACAATTACGGGTATTGACAAGGAGGTTGTCGGTGATACCGCAGCGAGAATCAGACGGATTAGGCCTCCTGAACCTTATAAGGGAAAAGGCATTAAATACGAAGGTGAACATATCCGGCGCAAAGTCGGCAAGGCAGGGAAATAGCCTGAGCGGATAAAGTTAAAGGGGTGAAAAAAGTGGCAAGGATTAAGGAAAAGAGATGGGCCAGGAAGCGGCGCCACTTGCGGGTCAGAAAAAAAATAGAGGGTACTGCGCAGCGTCCCCGGCTGAGCGTTTATCGCAGCCTAAAGCATATTTATGCTCAACTTATTGATGATATTGACGGTCACACCCTGGTTTCCGCTTCTACCCAGGAGCCTTCTTTCAGGGAGCAGTATCCGGCGACGATGAACAAGGAAGCAGCGCACCGGGTAGGTGAAATCCTGGCCAAGAGGGCGCTGGAAAAAGGTATTGAAACTGTAGTTTTTGACCGCGGCGGATATCTTTATCACGGAAGAGTGAAAGCTCTGGCTGAAGGGGCAAGGGAACAGGGATTGAAATTTTAAGAACCGGAAAGGAGGGTTTTAAGTTTGCCGAAAGTTGAACCCCAAGGTGAACTGTTAGAGAGGGTTGTCCGCATAAACAGGGTGGCAAAAGTAGTTAAAGGCGGCCGCCGGTTTAGTTTCAGCGCCCTTGTTGTTGTCGGTGACGGAAACGGAGTCGTTGGTGCCGGTCTGGGAAAGGCGGGCCAGGTGCCTGATGCGATTCGCAAAGGCGTTGACGATGCCAAGAAAAATATGATTAGAGTGCCTATGTCGGGCACAACGATTACCCATGAAGTTATCGGACATTTTGGAGCGGGGAGGGTTCTTTTAAAACCTGCCTCCGAAGGTACCGGTGTTATTGCCGGCGGACCGGTCAGGGCGGTACTTGAGCTGGCCGGGATTAAAGATATACTCACAAAAAATTTGGGTTCTGCCAATGCACTGAACATGGTCAATGCAACAATTGAAGGTTTAAAGCTATTAAATACACCCAAGGAAGTAGCCAAAAAGCGCGGTAAAGAACTTGAAGAACTGAATGTTTAGGGGTGATACGATTTGAGCGAGAAAAAAATTAGAATTAAACTTGTCAAAAGCCCTTCCGGAAGCAAGCCGTCTCACCGGAAGACTGTCAAAGCTTTGGGCTTGCGCCGCTTAAATCATACGGTAGAACATGTGGATACTCCCCAAATCAGGGGGATGATTTTTCATGTCAAACATCTGGTTTCCGTGGAGTAGCCGGTAAAGAAAATCCGGCAACAGGTCCCTAACAAAAGGAGGTGTCGTGAAAAATGCCGTTGCATGAATTGAAGCCTGCTCCCGGTTCTCGCCATACTCCCAAAAGGGTTGGGCGGGGGATTGGTTCCGGATTTGGGAAAACCTCCGGACGCGGACAAAAAGGCCAGAAGTCCAGGTCCGGCGGAGGTGTCAGGCGCGGTTTCGAAGGCGGGCAAATGCCCCTTATTCAGCGTCTGCCCAAGCGGGGATTTACGAATATATTTCGCCGGGAACCGGCGGTTGTCAATGTGGGAACTCTGAACCGGTTCGACGCGGGTACGGTCGTAACCCCGGAACTTTTAAAAGAGAAGGGGATCGTTAAATCCCTTAAAAACGGGATCAAGATTCTCGGACAGGGAGAACTGGAAAAAGAATTAACCGTCAGGGCCAATAGTTTTAGCAGGCAGGCCGAAGAGAAAATTTCATCGGCCGGCGGTAAGGCCGAGGTGATATAAAATGCTGGAAACAATTCGCAATGCCCTGGCAATTAAAGAGCTGCGGCAAAGGCTTATTTTTACAATGCTGATGCTGGTTGTTCACCGAATCGGCTCTCACGTTCCCGTTCCGGGTATTAATCCGGAAGTCCTGGCAGATTTCTTTCAAGAAGATACACTTTTCGGCTTTTACAATGTTATCGCCGGCGGAGCCCTGAGCAATTTTACCGTCTTTGCCATGGGTATTATGCCGTATATCAACGCTTCAATTATTATGCAGCTGTTAACTGTCGTCATCCCGAAATTTAAGGAATGGAGCGAAGAAGGAGTTGAGGGGCGGAAAAAGATGATCCAGATCATCCGCTACGGCACTGTTATTCTGGCGTTCCTGCAAGCCACAGGGATGACGTTTAGCCTGATGCAGCCGGCAATTACTGATCGCAGCTGGACCTCTTACCTCGTTATTATTATCTCCCTGACAGCTGGAACCGCTTTTCTTATGTGGCTGGGGGAGCTAATTACGGAAAGAGGAATCGGCAACGGTATTTCTCTGATTATTTTTGCCGGAATTATTGCCGGTTTTCCTTCAGGTGCAGGAACAACAATAGAGCTTTTGCGGCTGGGTGAATTGCGTTTTTATACGCTTATTCCCATTATCCTGGTGATGATAGGGTTAATTGTCTGGATAATTGCCCTGGAAGTAGGCAGAAGGCGGATACCTGTCCAGTACGCCAAACGAGTGGTCGGAAGGCGTATTTACGGGGGGCAAAGCACTCATATTCCCTTGAAAGTAAACCAGGCGGGCGTTATTCCTGTAATTTTTGCTTCGGCAATTTTAATGTTTCCGGCAACCATTGCCATGTTTATCAACCATCCCTTTACACAGGGCATTGCTGAAGCATTAAAATTTGGAACAGTACTGAATACTGTTCTGTATGCTGCCTTTATTGTTCTCTTTACCTTTTTTTATACGGCAATTCAATTTGATCCCGTAAAGGTTGCCGGTGATATTAAGAAATACGGAGGTTTTATCCCCGGCCTGAGGCCCGGCAAGTCAACAGCAGATTATCTGCGCAAGATATCAAGCCGGCTCACTTTTGTCGGAGCGTTTGCGCTGGCTTTTATCTGTATTTTGCCGATTATCATGCAGAATATCTCCAGGCTGAACCTTATCTTTCAAGGTACTTCCTTAATTATTGTTGTCGGTGTGGCGTTGGAGACGATGCGACAAATTGAAAGCCAGATGCTGATGCGCAATTACCAGGGCTTTATGAAATAAGGAGTCGAAGACGGATTGATTATTATTAAATCGGCACAGGAAATCGAACTGATGCGCCAGGCCGGCCGCATTGCAGCACAAGTGCTGCTTGACCTTTCCAGAGCGATTAGACCGGGGATTACTACCGCATACCTTGACAATCTGGCCCGGCGTCTTATAAAATCCCATCAAGCAAAGGCGGCTTTTCTCGGGTACCATGGTTTTCCCGCCAGTATCTGCACTTCTCTTAATAATGAGGTTGTGCATGGAATTCCCGGTTTACGCCGGTTAGCCGAAGGGGATATTATCAGTATTGATGTAGGAGTATCCTACAAGGGATACTTTAGTGATGCGGCCTGTACATTTCCTGTCGGGAAAATTTCTCCTCTGGCTCAAAAACTAATTGATGTGACCAGGGGGTCCTTGTTGAGAGGTATTAAAAAAGCTGTTCCCGGAAACCATCTGTATGATATTTCAAGTGCGATCCAAACCTATGTCGAAAAACACGGCTTTTCAGTTGTGCGCAACTATGTGGGGCACGGAATCGGAAGTGCCATGCACGAGGAACCGCAGGTCCCCAATTTTGTTCCCCCCGGAAAGGGGCCGCTTCTCGGGGAAGGGATGGTGCTGGCTATTGAGCCGATGGTCAATACAGGCACCTGGAAGGTTAGGACTTTGGAGGATCAATGGACGGTGGTTACCGGAGATAACGGCCTTTCGGCACACTTTGAGCATACGGTGGCCATATTAAAGGATGGCCCCGAAATTCTCACTACCCTGTAACTTTGTTTGCCGTACAAGAAGGATAGGATAGCTTAAGACGGGAAGGTGGGAGTAAAGTGGATGTTGAGCCAGGGCAGTTGGTAAAATCGCTGGCGGGAAGAGATAAAGGGAAACATTATCTGATTATCGGTTTTGAAGGCGGCAGGGTACTGCTGGCAGATGGGCGCATCCGCTCAATCAGCAAACCTAAGAAAAAAAATCCCAAACACCTGCAAGCTTACCGCTGCATCTTTCCTGGAGTAAAGGAGAGAATCCGGGAGGGTACCTTAAAAGATACCGAGGTGAGAAACATCCTGAATTCTTTTTTAACAAGTAGTGAGAGTCACTGTTCCCAATACCTCCGGAACTCGTCCGAGAATAAAAGTTAAGGGAAAGGAGGTATGCCCAGGGTATGTCCCAAAAAAAAGATGTGATCGAGGTAGAGGGAAAAGTTATTGAACCCCTGCCCAACGCAATGTTCAGGGTGGAGCTAAAAAATGGGGTCAAGGTGCTGGCCCATGTTTCCGGCAAGATACGAATGAATTTTATCCGCATTTTAGCCGGGGATCGGGTTTTAGTCGAGCTCTCTCCTTATGATCTGACAAGAGGACGGATCACTTACCGTTACAAATAAATTTTTTCAAGGGGGCTTGAAGGAAATGAAAGTGCGCCCATCGGTGAAACCCATCTGCGAAAAATGTAAAGTGATTCGCCGAAAGGGTAAAGTTATGGTTATCTGCGAGAACCCCAAACACAAGCAAAGGCAAGGATAGTTGCAAATTTTTGGGGTATAATATTTACGTTTAACCTTTTTCAGGAAAAGGAGGTGCAAGAAGCGTGGCCAGGATTGCAGGAGTGGATTTGCCCCGCGATAAGCGCGTCGAGATTGCTTTGACTTATATTTATGGATTAGGATTGAAAAGAGCTCAGAAAGCTTTGCAATATACCAATGTCAACCCGGATACCAGAGTTAGGGACCTGACCGAGGAGGAAGTCAGCCGGTTAAGGGAGTATATCGATAAAAATTATAAGGTAGAGGGAGACTTGCGTCGGGACGTGGCGATGAACATTAAGCGTCTCATGGAGATCGGATGCTATCGCGGCATTCGTCACCGCCGCGGCCTTCCGGTAAGAGGACAGACGACAAAAAATAATGCCCGCACCCGCAAAGGTCCCAAGAGGACAGTCGGTGTCCGCAGGAAAAAATAAGAAAGGGTGAGAAAGAAGGTGGCCAAGAAAAAAACAAGTACCCGGCCAAAGCGCAGGGAGCGTAAAAATGTTGAGCACGGGGTTGCCCATATCAAGTCCAGTTTTAATAATACTATTATCTCAATTACGGATCTCCAGGGTAATAATGTGGCATGGGCCAGCGCCGGGATGGTAGGATTTAAAGGTTCCAGAAAGTCTACACCCTTTGCTGCCCAGCTGGCTGCGGAAGCTGCAGCAAAGACGGCAATGGAACACGGCATGAGACAGGTGGAGGTGCTGGTCAAAGGACCCGGCTCAGGCCGCGAGGCAGCAATTCGCTCCCTTCAGGCTGCCGGGCTTGAGGTTAATCTGATTAAAGATGTGACTCCGATACCGCATAACGGCTGCCGGCCGCCAAAACGGCGCCGTGTCTAGCAGCAACTATTTCAGGAGGTGAACAAAGAAATAATGGCAAAATATACAGAGGCTTCCTGCAGACTTTGCCGGCGGGAGGGGACAAAGCTGTACCTGAAAGGGGACAGGTGCTACAGCGAAAAATGTGCTTTTGCCCGTAAAGGATATCCTCCCGGATTGCACGGGCGAAGCAGGCGCCAGAAAGTTTCGGAATATGGGCTGCAACTAAGGGAAAAACAAAAAACCCGCCGTATTTATGGTGTTTTAGAAAAACAGTTTCGGCGTTATTTTAAAGAGGCAGACAGGCGTAAAGGTGTAACCGGCGAAACACTGCTGCAAATTTTGGAGAGCAGGCTGGATAACATTGTTTTTCGCATGGGACTGGCGCGCTCCCGCGCCGAAGCCAGGCAGTTAATCCGGCACGGCCATTTTGCAGTAAATAACCGCAAGGTTGATATTCCTTCTTACCTGACTAAGCCGGGAGACGAGATTTCCGTCAGGGAAGGGAGTAAGAGCCGTTCCTTCTTTAAAGAAATAGCCGAGTGGGGTACTGCTCAGGGAATCGCTGCCTGGCTGGAGGTTGATCGTGAAAAATTATCAGGAAAAGTACTTCGCCTTCCTTTACGGGAAGAGCTGGATGTTCCTATTTCTGAACACCTTATTGTAGAGCTTTATTCACGTTAATAACTCTAAGTAAGGTAGGAGGGGAAATTAACAAGTGATTGAAATTGAAAAGCCGAGGATTGAATGGGTAGAAAGAAAAGGGAAAGAATACGGGCGTTTTGTTATTGAACCCCTGGAGAGGGGTTACGGTACAACTCTGGGAAATTCGCTGCGCAGGATACTTCTCTCTTCCCTGGAGGGAGCAGCAGTTGTCAGTGTAAAGATTGACGGTGTCCTTCACGAATTTTCAACAATTCCCCATGTTCTGGAGGAAACCCCCGAGATTATAATGAACTTAAAAGCACTGCGGCTGAAAATCCACGCCAATGAACCGCAACTGCTTATTATTGATGCGGAGGGAAAGGGAGAAGTAAGAGCAAAGGATATTCAGGCCCCTGCAGAGGTGGAGATCCTCAATCCCGATTTGCTTATTGCCACCCTTGAGGAAGGCGGAAAGCTTTATATGGAGATCACGGCCAGTAAGGGACGGGGCTATGTTCCCGCTGAACGCAATAAACTACCCAACCAACCAATCGGTGTTATTCCTGTAGATTCCATCTTCACTCCCATTAAAAAAGTAAACTTTTTTGTAGAAAATACCAGGGTTGGTCAGCATACGGATTATGATAAATTAACCCTGGACCTCTGGACAGACGGCAGCATTGAACCGGACGAATCCCTGAGCATGGGAGCGAAGATTCTCAGCAAGCTTTTAAACCTCTTTATTAATTTGACTGAAAAGGTTGATGAAGTGGAAATTGCAGCCGAAGAAGAAGAGAACAAGACCGAAAAAGTCCTGGAGATGACTATAGAGGAACTGGATCTTTCGGTGCGCTCTTACAATTGTCTGAAGAGAGCGGGAATCAATACGGTTGAAGAATTGATCCGCAGGAGCGAAGAGGAAATGATGAAAGTGCGCAATCTGGGTAAAAAATCCCTGGAAGAAGTAACAAATAAAATTGCCGAGCTTGGATTATCGCTGAGGAAAGATACGGAATAGAAATGCTTTTAGTTCAAGAAAGTACTTTTTACGTGAAAGGGGGTATCGGGCTGATCCCGCATTGTAGTTTGCTGCAGGATTAGCGATTATTATGGCCCATCGCAAATTTAGCCGTAAAACAGGCCCAAGGCAGGCTCTTTTGCGCAATCTGGTCACCTCCCTGTTTATTACCGGACGTATTGAGACGACCGAGGCGAAAGCAAAAGAGATTGCCAGCATTGCCAACAAAATGATTACTTTGGGAAAACGGGGCGATCTCCATGCCCGGCGGCAGGCCCTCGCTTATATGCTGGATGAAACAGCAGTGACAAAATTATTTGAAAAAATCAGCCCTAAATTTGAAGGCCGCGACGGAGGCTATACCCGTATCATGAAGAAAGGTTACAGGCGGGGGGACGGCGCACCTATGGTCATTATCGAATTGGTCTAAATCCGCCGTCCTGTTTGGTAATATATTTTGGACGCAGACCGGGGTGGTGTATAAGTGAGCAATATAATCGAGATTAAGAGTCTTACTTACCACTATCCTTTAGAAGGCGGAGGGTCGGTTAAAGCCCTCGACGATCTTTCCTTGCAAATTGCCGAAGGGGAATACCTTGCCCTTATCGGCCCCAACGGTTCCGGGAAGTCAACTCTGGCGAGGCATTTAAATGCTCTGCTTCTTCCCGGCGAAGGAGATGTTTTGGTAGATGGGCTTTCTACCTCCCGGGAAGAGTACCGCTATGAAATCCGACGGTATGTGGGTATGGTTTTCCAAAATCCGGATAACCAGATTGTGGCGACAACAGTAGAAGAAGACGTTGCCTTCGGCCTGGAAAATTTAGCTCTTCCCCCGGATGTAATTCGCCGCAGGGTTGCCGAGGCTTTGGAAATGGTGGGGCTTACTTCTTTTTCACAACATGCCCCCCACCTTTTATCCGGAGGTCAAAAACAAAGGCTGGCCATTGCCGGTGTTTTTGCCATGCAGCCGCGCTGTCTGGTGCTGGATGAACCTACTGCCATGCTGGATCCCCGGGGACGCCGTGAAGTGTTGGAAACGGTGAAAAGATTAAACCGCAGCGAAAAGATTACCATAGTGCATATTACCCATTTCATGGAGGAAACTTTTGATGCTGACAGGATTATCATCATGGATAAAGGAAGGGTGATCCTTGAAGGGCAACCGCCGGACATTTTCGGAGGAGAAGTTGATCTGGAAAGCCTGGGGCTGGAGATGCCCTCAATTCCCAAGGTAGCACAAATTTTGCGTGCAGGTGGTCTGAAGATACCGCCCGGTGTGTTAGATGTTAAGCAGTTGGTGAACTATCTATGTTAATTGAAACCAGGAATTTATCTTATGTATACATGCCGGGTACACCTTTTCAGGTAGAAGCGCTCAAAGATATAACCATTGGCATTGAAAAGGGATCATTTGTTGGAATTATCGGTGAAACCGGTTCAGGTAAATCTACCCTGGTCCAGCATTTTAACGGTTTGCTGAAACCAACTTCCGGAGAAGTGCTGGTTGACGGTAAAAACATATGGTCGCAAAATTACGACCTAAGGGCTTTGCGCTCTAGAATTGCCCTTTTATTCCAGTTTCCCGAACACCAGCTCTTTGAAGAAACCGTTTTTAAAGATGTTGCTTTCGGGCCGCGCAATTTGGGCCTGGAGGGGGAGGAGCTGGCCCTTCGGGTCCGCATGGGGCTGGAACTGATGGGACTTAACTATGAAGCATACCGGAACAGATCCCCTTTTACTCTCAGCGGAGGTGAAAAAAGAAGGGTTGCCCTGGCAGGAATCCTAGCCATGCAGCCGGAGGCAATTATTCTGGACGAACCTACAGCGGGAATGGATCCTTTGGGACGCCGCAACCTTTTGCAACTTATCGAAAGGCTTCACCGGGAAGAAAACCTGACCATAATTTTGGTTACCCATAACATGGAGGAAATCGCACGCTTGGCCGACAGGTTACTGGTCTTTTTTAGGGGAGAAATCGTTCTCCAAGGGACTCCAGGGGATGTTTTTGCTTCAGCAGAGCAGCTCAGGCAAATAGGCCTCGATGTGCCTCCGTTGACCCAGCTTTTGCAGGAATTAAGAAGGAGAGGGAAAAATATCTGCACAGATCATTTTACCGCCGAAGACGTTGCCGCAGAGATACTTTGCCTGCTGCGCGGGGAGGATAGGCTGTGAGTATGAGAAGCATTACCCTCGGGCACTATATTCCTGGCAATTCTCCCTTACATCAACTCGATCCCCGGGTAAAATTGATCAGCCTGTTTATCCTGATTGCAGCTCTTTTTTTTATAAAAACATTTTGCGGCCTTATTCTTTTTACCTTTTTTATTGTTGCCGTTTTTATAAGTTCCCGGCTTCCCAAAAAATATTTTTTCCGGGGTTTAAAACCCATCTTTTATATTGTGCTTTTTACTCTTATTCTTCATTTTTTTTTCACCAAGGGCGGGGAGGTTTACTGGCGCCTTGGCGCTTTGACCGTGGAAGAAGCAGGGGTTTTCCTGGGAACATTTATGACCCTGCGGCTGATTTTACTCGTTATTACAACACTGCTGGTCACTCTGACGACTTCACCCGTTGCTTTTGCCGACGGGATTGAGTATTTACTGCGTCCCTTGCGCCCTCTGGGCGTGCCGGGATATGAGATTGCCATGATGATGACCATTGCCCTCCGTTTTATTCCCACGCTGATGGAGGAAAGCGATAAAATCCGCAAAGCCCAGATGGCAAGGGGGGCTGATTTTGAATCGGGCAATATTTTTCGCAGAGCACGCAATCTGATCCCTTTGCTGGTCCCCCTTTTTGTCAGTGCGTTCCGGCGGGCCGACGAACTGGCCGTGGCCATGGAAGCCCGCTGCTACCGGGGCGGGGAAAAAAGGACCAAAATGAGGGAACTGCAGACCAAGCCGCTGGACTATGTGGGTATTCTTACAGCAGGCGGCATCTGCCTGGCAATACTTCTTACGGGCATTTAGGAGGAATACGGTGCCGACTTTTAAACTGGTTATTTCTTATGACGGGACCGGATATCACGGTTTTCAATACCAGGAAAATGCCTATACCGTTCAGGAAGCCCTGGAAAAAGCTCTCTTGAAACTATATGGAGAAAAGATCAGGGTCGGCGCTGCCGGCAGGACCGATGCTGGCGTCCATGCCAGGGGACAGGTGGTCAGCTTTCGCGCCTCCGATAGAATTCCGGGTGATAGGCTCAAGCAGGCCTTAAACGGAATTTTGCCCAGGGATATTGTTATTGTTGAGGCCGGCGAGGTTGCTGAAGATTTTCGTTCCAGGAGAGATGCCAAAGGAAAAGTGTATACGTACTCCATTGACAACGGTCCTTATCCCGATGTCTTTTTGAGAAACTATTCCTGGTATCTTCCCTGCCGGCTGGATTTGGCAAGGATGAGGGAAACAGCGGCCTACTTCGTGGGAGAACATGATTTTAAGGCTTTTCAGGCGGCAGGAAGCCCGGTAAAGACGACGGTACGTACCATTTATTCCCTTACCATTACAAAGAACAACCACCTTATTGTCCTGCGCTTTGAAGGCAACGGGTTCCTTTATAAGATGGTGCGAACCATTACCGGAACACTGGTGAAAGTGGGGCAGGGGAAAAGAAGCCCCGGTGAGGTGCTGGAGGCTTTAAGAAACGGTGTGCGCCGCTACGCCGGACCGACAGCTCCGGCCAAGGGCCTTTGTCTGGAAAAAGTTTTATACTGATTGGTTTTTTTGCCTTTACTTACCACCGTACTTGCGGATCTTTATGTATTCTTGCAGATAATTGCGATCTTAACTTGACGAAGGTTGATTATTATAATAAAATAACTTTTGTGTCATACACGGTCAAGAAAAGAGGGTAGTTCCAAACGGAAGGAGGTGTATTAGGCCTGTATTTGGCGGAATATCTCTTTTTCGTCCGGGCAGGCTTTGTGAAAGATGCACAAGACATATATGGCAAAAAAAGAAAATATTGAAAAGCAGTGGTATCTCATTGATGCTGCAGGGCTACCCCTTGGAAGAGTGGCCAGCGAAGTAGCCAGACTGCTTAAAGGCAAGCACAAACCCACTTATACCCCCCATCTGGACATGGGCGATTACATTGTGGTGACCAATGCATCCAAGGTTGTCTTGACCGGAAAAAAGGCAAAACAAAAATTTTACTATCGACACTCCGGGTACCCTGGTGGACTTAAAAAGATGCGTTATGACGACTTTCTTGCAAGGTGGCCGGAAAGAGCATTTTACCTCGCGGTAAAAAGAATGCTTCCATCCAGCCGCCTGGGAAGAGCCATGCTGAGGAAACTGAAAATTTATGCCGGTTCTCAGCATCCCCATGAAGCTCAAAAACCTGTGCAGTGGCATTTTAAACCGAAGAGGGTTGCAGAGAGCTAGAAAAATTTCCAGAACGGAAAAATAAAAGAATGAAAGGAGGAAAAGCAAAGATTGGGCCAAGTACAATATTGCGGTACCGGACGCCGGAAAAAATCTATTGCCAGAGTCCGTCTTTTGCCCGGTGAAGGACGTATTATTATTAATGAAAGAGACCTGGACGATTATTTTAGGCAGGATGCATTAAAGGTTGAGGTTCAGCGTCCTCTGGAAGTTACCGCAACAAACAGCAAGTTTGATGTTATTGCTAAAGTTGAAGGCGGAGGATTAAGTGGCCAGGCCGGCGCGATCAGGCACGGAATTGCCAGGGCGTTGCTGGAAGCGGACCAGGAATATCGCCCGCTTTTAAAAAAAGAAGGATTTCTGACCAGGGATCCGCGCATGAAAGAGCGCAAGAAATACGGTTTGAAAAAAGCCCGTCGTGCTCCCCAATTCTCCAAACGTTAAAAAATTGTTTATTTACACTCGAGTTTGTTTACAATTACAAAGTTTGCTTATCGCAATCGCCAACCGTCATGGGGTACATTCCCTTTGGCGGTTTTTTTGTGTGTAGAACTAAATATAGAAATAAATAAAAATATGCTAAACGGACGCAGTTTTAATCCCTCGTAAGCCTGTATAATTCGTATGTGTAGGTGGTTTCGATATTTCCTCCCGTAGGTTATACCCTGCGTATGAATACTCATTACCTTCCACGAGCAAACTTTGTCATTCTTCACTGCTCACGAGCAAACTCGCTTGTCATTTTCTCATTTTTTATATCTTTTTTTATATTTTCTCAGTAAAGGCAACCCGCGAGCAAACTTTGTCTCTCAAAGTAACTTATGG
>JAAYFF010000045.1 GCA_012728375.1 Bacillota bacterium
AACGGGCAACATTACCCTTCCTGAGGGGGTAGAAATGGTCATGCCGGGGGATAACGTCAACATGGAAATAGAACTGATTACCAGCATTGCCACGGAAGAGGGACTGCGCTTCGCCATCCGGGAAGGCGGCCGTACCGTGGGAGCCGGAGTCGTTACCCAAATTATTGAGTAACAAATTAAAGTAGTAAACATTGAAAATGCGAATTTAGACTGTTGTATTTAAATGATATAAAAAGCCGGTGCCAGGTGCCCCGGCTTTTTATGAATCAGCGCGGCGTATGAAAAATCAGTAAAAGGGTATAGTAAATATTTAATTTAGGCAGCTTTTTCCCTATATTGACATTGGCAAAAAACTGTGATACAGTGAAGCTTGCGGCAATTAAGAGGCAAAAGGGGTGCTTTTAATGCGGGTTACAATTACAATGGCCTGTACGGATTGTAAAGAGAGGAATTATACTACTACGAAAAATAAAAAAACTAAAGCAGATAGATTGGAGATTAAAAAGTACTGTCCCCGCTGCGGTGCGCATACCTTGCACAAAGAAACAAAATAAAGCAAGGAGGAGGGGAAAATGGCTGCTTACTTCAAGAAAATTCAGCGTTTTTTGCACGAGTTAAGGGTCGAATTAAAAAAGGTAAACTGGCCCAGCAGGCGTGAATTAACGGTTTTTACCGGAATAGTTATCGCCGTTATCCTGGTGGTGGGCTCGTTTTTTTGGGTTCTTGATACCGGTTTTACGGCGGCATTGAAGCTTATTCTTCGATAAATTGATTGTCTGATCATACAGTGTAAGGAGGAGAAGCGGGAAGCGGACACAAGCTTCCTCCTTATTTATGGGCGAAAAACGGTGGTATGTCATACACACTTATGCAGGCTATGAAAATAAAGTAAAGGCAAACCTGGATAAGCGGGTGGAATCCATGGAGATGCAGGATAAGATTTTTCGAGTTCTGGTCCCCGTGGAGAAAGAGATCGAGACCAAAAACGGCCAGCGAAAGACCGTCATGCGCAAAGTTTTTCCCGGATACGTGCTGGTTGAGATGATCATGGAAGATGATTCCTGGTTTGTTGTCCGCAATACACCCGGAGTAACGGGCTTTGTCGGGCCGGGCTCCAAGCCTGTTCATTTAAGCGAGGAGGAAGTTAGCCATATTCTTAAACAGATGGGTATGGACGGCTCTAAAACGAAAGTGCCTTTTGTCCTCAAAGAACAGGTAAGGGTTATCAGCGGTCCTTTCAGTAATTTTATCGGAGGTATTGAAGAAATCAACCCCGAGAGGGGAAGATTAAAGGTAAGCGTCTCCATGTTCGGCAGGGAAACCCCTGTGGAGCTTACTTTTGACCAGGTTGAAAAGCTATAATTGTTTAGTTTAGAAGAGGGGAGGTGTATCTTTTGGCCAAAGCAAAAAAAATAATCGGTGTGATCAAACTACAAATTCCCGCCGGGAAAGCAACACCCGCTCCCCCTGTCGGACCCGCCCTGGGGCAGCACGGGGTTAACATCATGGCCTTTTGTAAGGAATTTAATGATAAAACTGCCGGTGATGCAGGGCTGATTATTCCGGTGGAACTCACTGTTTATGAAGATCATTCTTTCAGCTTTATAACTAAGACCCCTCCTGCAGCGGTGCTTTTAAAAAAATCATTAAATATTGAAAAGGGGTCCGGAACTCCCAATAAAGTAAAAGTGGCAACGATTTCCCGGGATAAGGTCAAGGAAATTGCCAGACAAAAACTGGAAGATTTGAATACGGTAGATCTGGACGCCGCGGTGAAAATTGTCGAAGGTACTGCCCGCAGCATGGGGATTGTAGTAGAAGGTTAAACTTGAGTGGGAGAAAATTTTTTTCGCTAGGACCACGAGGAGGTAAACTTAAATGTCCAGAAAGTCCAAGAAATACCTGGAAGCCAAAAGCAAAGTTGACCGGACCCATCATTACGAGCCGGAAGAAGCAATTTCACTTTTGAAGGAGATCGCCTTTGCTTCCTTTGATGAAACGGTTGAGCTCTCCGTAAAGCTCGGCGTGAACCCCAAACATGCCGACCAGCAGATTAGGGGCGCGGTTGTTTTACCCCATGGAACCGGGAAAGAGCTCAAGGTTATTGTTTTTGCCAAGGGTGAAAAAGCCAAGGAGGCTGAAGATGCCGGCGCTGATATAGTCGGAGTTGAAGACCTGGCAGAGAAAATCCAGGGCGGATGGCTGGAGTTTGATGTGGCGGTGGCTACTCCCGATGTTATGGGCGTGGTAGGGAAACTGGGACGTATCCTCGGACCCAGGGGGCTGATGCCAAACCCGAAAACAGGAACGGTAACTTTTGATATAAGCCGCGCTATTGCGGAAATTAAAGCCGGGAAAGTGGAGTACCGTACGGATAAAGCGGGGAATATCCATGTTCTTATCGGAAAAGTATCATTTTCACCGGAAAAGCTTTTAGAAAACTTCTATACTGTTATTGAGGCCTTGATCAAAGCCAAACCGGCTGCAGCCAAAGGACAGTACTTAAGGAGCATTACCGTAAGTTCCACAATGGGTCCGGGTATTAAAATTAATACCCAGAAAGCAGCCGCCTTGGGCAAGGTGGGGTAAGGAACATTTTTTAAATTTAACTGAATAGTATTCCGTACCGCAGACAGCAGGTGCATTTGCATAATGGTTAGTTCCGCCTGCCGAGGTGAAAGAAAAGGACGGTAATAACGCGTCCTTATGAATTTAGCCTTCTTGTCTTTGCGGGAAGGCCTTTTTAGTTTGAGGCAGCAAAGGGGGTGAAAAATTGGGTAAACGTCTGGAAAAAGAAAAAAAGGTAGCAGAAATCAAAGAAGATCTGAGCAAGGCAAATATTATCGTTTTCACGGATTACAGGGGACTGTCTGTTGCCCAAATGAACAAACTGCGCCGTGCCTTGCAGCAGGAAGGTGGCAAATACAAAGTCGTTAAAAATACCCTGACCAAAATTGCGGCCAGAGAAACCGGGTTAGAACACATTGAAGAATATCTGGAAGGACCTATCGGCATAGCCTACGGTTTTGATGATCCGCTGGCTCCGGTTAAGACTCTGGTTAAATTTGCCAAAGAATACGATAACCTTTCCTTAAAGGGAGGCGTGCTGGAAAATAAAATTCTGGACGAAGCGGGCTTGAAGCGTTTATCGGAGCTGCCGTCCAAGGAAGTTCTGCTGGCAAAAACCCTAGGGTGTTTCCAGGCACCCCTGTCCGGATTGCTTAATGTTTTACAGGGGAATCTCCGCAAACTGGTCTATGTCCTTCAGGCTGTAAAAGAAAAACAAGAAGCGGTAAACGGTTAACCGGTCCGTTTTTTGCCGAAAAGCCGGTAAAAGATCTGTAAAATACATTTTTAGGAGGAAAAATAATGTCCAAAGTACAGGAAGTCCTGGAGATTGTTAAAGGGATGACCGTTCTGGAACTGTCTGAGTTGATTAAAAGCTTTGAGGAAGAATTTGGGGTCAGCGCGGCGGCTCCCGTAGCAATGGCCGCGGTACCGACAGGTGCAGTAGCCGAGGAAGCAGCCCAGGAGGAACAAACCGAGTTTGACGTTATCCTGACCTCTGCCGGGGAGAAAAAGATTCAAGTAGTCAAGGTAGTGCGCGAAATCACCGGTCTCGGATTAAAGGAGTCCAAGGCACTTGTTGACGAAGCCCCCAAACCTGTTAAAGAAAAGATTAGCAAAGAAGAAGCGGAAGCAATTAAAGGCAAACTTGAAGAAGCAGGAGCTTCAGTGGAAATTAAATAACCCGGCATGATCATAAGAGCAGTGGTAATAAAACTCCCTTTACGGGGAGTTTTATATTTACATAATATTTACATAATATTTTTGTACAAAATTTGCCTTGACTATAACAGCTCAATGTGATATTATTACAAAATGCGTAATGAAACCAGCTAAATTTTTTAATGACCGAACTTTCGCTTCGAAGAGGGGAAAAGGATGTGCATATTTGCTTATTATTAGGAAAAAATAAGCAAATATGGCCTTTGCTCTTACTTTTTTTTATTCCAGGAGTTTTTATAGTGTTACTTTTATTTGCGGATTGTTTTCCCTGGTAACGAAAAAATCAACGGGGGAGTGATTTTTTTATGTATTTTGAAGTGAAGTCGGGGAAAAGGAAAAGGCGATCTTATTCCCGTATTCACGAGATCTTGGATATTCCTGATCTGATCGAGATGCAAAAAAGTTCGTACAAGTGGTTTCTTGAAGACGGACTAAGGGAGGTTTTTCAAGATATTTCCCCCATTAAAGACTTCACCCAAAACCTGGTACTGGAGTTTATCGACTATACCTTGGGCGAGCCGAAGTATTCCGTTGAAGAATGCAAGGAACGGGATGCGAATTATGCCGTTCCCATGAAGGTGCGCGTACGGTTGGTAAACCGGGAAACCGGAGAGGTAAAAGAGCAGGAAGTATTTATGGGTGACTTCCCCCTGATGACGAAAAACGGCACTTTTATCATTAACGGAGCTGAACGGGTTATTGTCAGCCAGTTGGTCCGCTCTCCGGGTGTATACTTTAACAGCCAGATTTATAACGGCAAGGAACTTTTTAACGCAACGATTATTCCCAACAGGGGGGCTTGGCTGGAATTTGAAGCGGATGTTAATGATGTTCTCTGGGTAAAAGTGGACCGGACACGGAAAATTCCTGTCACTGTCCTTCTCCGGGCCATAGGATACGGCTATACCAACGAATTAATGGAGCTTTTTGATGGAGACAGCCGTATACTGAATACAATGGAAAAAGATCATACGGACTCCCAGGATGATGCCTTGCTGGAGATTTATAAACGCCTTCGGCCCGGCGAACCTTTAAACGTGGATAATGCCCATACTCTCTTTGAATCACTTTTTTTCGATGCCAAAAGATACGATTTTGCCAAGGTCGGACGTTATAAGATTAACAAAAAGCTGTCTTTAAGGAGCAGGGTAATGCACAATACCCTTGCCGAAGACCTGATCAACCCGGATACCGGCGAGTTGCTGGCCCCCAAGGGAGAAGTAATCGACGCCGACCTTTTTAAGCGTATAGAGGAGTGCCGTATCAGCAGGGTAAAGGTTTTAAACAAGGACGGAAAGCCCTGTACCGTAATGAGCAACAACGAGGTAGCGCCTCAGATAAAACATCTTACCAGGGATGATATTATTGCCACAATTGGTTATATATTAAACTTAATGGACGGACTGGGAAACATTGATGACATTGATCACCTAGGAAACAGGCGTCTGCGCTGTGTTGGAGAGCTTCTCCAGAACCAGTTTCGCATCGGGCTTTCCCGGATGGAAAGAGTAGTCAGGGAAAGAATGACCATTCAGGATGTTGAGGCAATTACCCCGCAAGCTTTGATTAATATCAGGCCGGTAATCGCTTCGATCAAGGAGTTTTTTGGCAGCAGCCAGCTTTCCCAGTTTATGGATCAGACCAACCCTCTGGCTGAACTTACTCATAAACGCCGTCTGAGCGCCTTGGGGCCGGGGGGGCTCAGCCGTGAACGGGCCGGTTTTGAAGTCCGGGACGTTCACCATTCCCACTATGGACGCATGTGTCCCATTGAGACGCCGGAGGGACCGAATATCGGTCTTATTGGATCGTTAAGCACGTATGCCCGTATTAATGAGTACGGTTTTATTGAAACACCCTATCGCAAAGTGGATAAAAAAGACAACAGGGTTACCGAAGAAGTGGTTTATCTTACGGCTGATGATGAAGACGAATACATTGTTGCCCAGGCCAACGCCCCTCTGGATGAAAACGGGATGTTTCAAAGCAATCGTGTAACCTGCCGCTTCTGGGAGGATACTATTCTCGTTCCTCCTTCGGAAGTGGATTATATGGACGTTTCTCCCAAACAATTGGTCAGTGTGGCCACAGCCTTGATCCCGTTTTTGGAAAATGACGATGCCAACAGGGCGTTAATGGGGTCCAACATGCAGCGTCAGGCGGTTCCTCTCTTGAAGACGGAAGCCCCTCTGGTGGGAACCGGAATGGAGTACAAAACAGCCCTCGATTCCGGAGTAATGGTTATTGCTGAAAATGCGGGACAGGTTATTTATGTTTCCAGTACGGAAATTCGCATTAAACGGCAGGACGATCCCGATGGTCCCAATATGGTTTTCCAAGGAAGGACGGGAGAATTATTCCCGGAAAAAGGAAAAAGTTACCCCTTTAAAGGATGCGATATCTACAAGCTTCAGACCTTTAAACGCTCCAACCAGGGTACCTGCATGAACCAGAAGCCGATTGTCCGGAACGGCCAGTTTGTAGAAAAAGGCGAAGTGATTGCCGATGGCCCGTCTACCGATATGGGAGAGCTTGCCCTGGGACGTAATATATTGGTGGCTTTTATGCCCTGGGAAGGTTACAACTACGAGGATGCAATCTTGATTAGTGAAAAACTGGTTAAAGACGATATTTTTACCTCCATCCACATTGAAGAATACGAGTCGGAAGCCAGGGATACAAAGCTCGGGCCGGAAGAGATAACCAGGGATATCCCCAATGTGGGCGAGGATGCCCTCAGGGACTTGGACGAAAGGGGAATTATCCGTATCGGAGCAGAGGTAAGGGCCGGAGATATTCTGGTGGGCAAAGTTACCCCTAAGGGGGAGACGGAGCTGACCGCGGAGGAAAGACTTCTCAGGGCAATATTTGGTGAAAAAGCCAGGGAAGTGAGAGATACGTCTCTGCGCGTTCCCCATGGGGAATCGGGTATGGTCGTGGATGTAAAAGTCTTTTCCCGGGAAGCAGGTGACGAGCTTTCACCGGGAGTCAACCAGTTGGTCAGGGTTTACGTGGCGCAAAAAAGGAAAATATCCGAAGGGGATAAAATGGCGGGACGTCATGGAAATAAAGGTGTTATCGCCCGCATTCTTCCTGAAGAAGATATGCCTTTTATGCTCGACGGCACCCCGGTGGAAATTGTTCTTAATCCTCTGGGCGTTCCCTCCCGGATGAATATTGGACAGGTGCTGGAGACCCACCTGGGATGGGCGGCAAAAACTTTAGGGGTTCATATTGCCTCTTCTGTATTTGACGGGGCTGAGGAGGAAGATATTATCAGCGCCCTTAAAGAAGCAAATCTTCCGGAAAACGGGAAAACCATTCTCAGAGACGGGCGTACCGGGGAGCCTTTTGAAAATGAAATCACCGTCGGTTATATTTATATGTTGAAACTGGCCCACCTTGTGGATGATAAGATACATGCCCGCTCGACAGGACCTTATTCTCTGGTAACCCAGCAGCCTTTGGGAGGTAAGGCGCAATTTGGCGGCCAGAGATTTGGGGAGATGGAAGTGTGGGCCCTGGAAGCATACGGAGCTGCGTATATGCTGCAGGAGATCCTGACAGTTAAATCCGATGATGTTGTGGGCAGGGTAAAGACATACGAGGCAATTGTCAAGGGGGACAATATACCCGAGCCCGGCGTCCCGGAATCATTTAAAGTCCTCGTAAAAGAACTGCAAAGCCTGGGGCTTAATGTGAAGGTTTTAAACGAAGAAGAAGGTGAAGTGACCATCCGTGAGGATGAAGAAGAGGGCGATTATTTGCTGGATGTCAATATTGATGGTATTGACAGGGAAGAGCACGGAGAAAAAATAAAACCATCCGATGCCGACGCCGACGCTGACGCTGACGCTGACGCCGACGCCGACGATTCTGCGGAAGATGATTCCTTTCCCGAAGATGATGAGCTGGAGAGGGTCTCCCTTGAAGATTTTGACGAGAGCGAAGAAATGCCTGAAGAAGATGACGATCTCTTTGGAGAAGAAAAAAGGGTCAAACAGCCATTGGAGTACAGCGGCATAAAAGTGGAAGAGGACGATTTGCTGTAGGCACCAACAAATATTTGGAAGGGGGAAATAGCCCTTGTTGGATGTCAACAATTTTGATGCACTGCAGATTAGCCTGGCTTCGCCGGAACAGATTAGAGCCTGGTCCCGTGGGGAAGTAAAAAAACCCGAAACCATTAATTACCGCACGTTGAAACCGGAAAGAGAGGGTCTTTTTTGCGAAAAAATTTTCGGACCTCAAAAAGACTGGGAATGTCACTGTGGGAAATACAAGCGCGTTCGCTATAAAGGGATTGTTTGCGATCGCTGCGGAGTTGAAGTGACAAGGGCCAAGGTTCGCCGGGAAAGGATGGGGCATATTGAACTTGCAGCGCCTGTTTCCCATATTTGGTATTTTAAGGGAATACCCAGCCGTATGGGATTGTTGCTGGATATGTCGCCCCGCGCCCTGGAAAAAATACTTTATTTTGCTGCTTATGTGGTCATTGACCCCGGAGAGACATACCTCAGCAAAAAACAGCTTCTTACTGAAGCAGAATACAGAGACTACCGGGAAAAATACGATGCGCTCTTTGCCGCGGGAAAAGGATTTAAAGCGGAAATGGGCGCTGAAGCGGTTAAGAAACTTTTGGATGAGATCGACCTCGATGAACAGGTCGAAATCCTGCGGGCAGAAATAAAAGCAAGCAGCGGGCAGAAGAAAGTGCGCGCCATCAGGCGTCTGGAAGTTGTGGAAGCGTTCCGGAAATCGGGGAATTCGCCATCGTGGATGATCATGGACGTTATCCCGGTTATACCCCCGGATCTGCGCCCCATGGTGCAGCTGGACGGGGGGCGCTTTGCCACTTCAGATTTAAATGACCTCTACCGCCGGGTGATCAACCGGAACAATCGTTTAAAAAGGTTGCTCGATCTCGGAGCGCCCGATATTATTGTCCGCAATGAAAAACGCATGCTTCAGGAAGCAGTTGATGCTCTCATCGATAACGGCAGGAGGGGCAGGCCTGTGACGGGCCCCGGAAACCGGCCGCTGAAATCCCTTAGCGATATGCTTAAAGGGAAGCAGGGAAGATTCCGCCAGAACCTCCTTGGTAAAAGGGTTGATTACTCGGGGCGTTCCGTTATTGTGGTGGGCCCTGAATTGAAGTTGTACCAGTGCGGCCTGCCCAAAGAGATGGCTCTGGAACTTTTTAAGCCTTTTGTGATGCGCAAACTGGTCAAGGACGGCCATGCACACAATATTAAAAGTGCAAAGCGGATGGTGGAAAAAGTGCGTCCGGAGGTCTGGGATGTTGTGGAAGAAGTGATCAAAGATCATCCGGTTCTTTTAAACCGCGCTCCGACCCTTCACCGCCTTGGTATTCAGGCTTTTGAGCCGGTTCTTGTGGAAGGGAAAGCCATTAAAATTCACCCGCTGGTCTGTACGGCCTATAATGCAGACTTTGACGGAGACCAGATGGCGGTACACGTTCCCCTTTCCGCGGAAGCCCAGGCTGAGGCCCGCATTTTAATGCTCTCCGCCAATAATCTTCTGAACCCCAAGGACGGAAATCCTGTGGTCGCACCTACCCAGGACATGGTTCTTGGAATTTATTACCTGACGACAGAAAAAGAGAAGGCCAGGGGAGAAGGAAACTTTTATATAAATCCATACGAAGCCATGCTGGCTTATCATGAGGGACATATTGAACTTCAGGCCAGGATAGTAGTGGATATTACCGGTTACACCAAGAGCAACTTGTACCCGGAGAGAAATGAGAAAAAATACCTCATTACGACTCCCGGCAAGCTTATTTTTAACGATATTTTCCCGAATGATTTTCCTTATATCAATCACGCGGATATGGAGGTACCTTTACAGGACGGCTATTTTGCTTTCCGTCAGGAGTGCGGCCCTGGCAGCCTTTGGAACCGGCTGCCTAGCCTTCCCCTCAATAAACCTCTGAAGAAAAATTTTATGGGTCAGCTTATTGCTCTTTGCTATCGCAAGTACGGAAATACAAAGACAGCGGAAATACTTGATGATATCAAGAAGCTCGGCTTTACCTACGCCACCGTGGCAGGAATAACCATCGGCATTGATGATATTGTCGTTCCGGAAACGAAAGAAGCTACCCTGGCGGAAGCTGATAAACAGGTTGAAGAAATAGAAAAGCAGTACCGTAAAGGGTTTATTACCGCTGATGAACGTTACGACCGCGTTATCTCTATCTGGCAAAAGGTTAAGGATAAGATTTCAGCCGACCTGATGAGCGGATTTGACAAGTTTAATCCCATTTATATGATGTCCCAATCAGGTGCCCGGGGAAATGAATCCCAGATAACGCAGCTGGCCGGCCTCAGGGGTCTAATGGCAGACCCTACGGGGCGGATTATCGACCTTCCCATCAAAGCCAACTTCCGGGAGGGGCTGACGGTTCTGGAATATTTTATTTCCACGCACGGTGCCCGCAAGGGTTTGGCTGATACAGCACTGAAGACGGCTGATTCAGGTTATCTAACCAGGCGTCTGGTTGATGTGGCCCAGGATGTGATTGTCAGGGATGCGGATTGCGGGACAATGCAGGGTATCACAGTAACTGAGCTGAGGGATAGCGAAAGCGTAAGCGGGGATGTCATTGAACATTTAAGCGAGCGCATTATCGGCCGCTTTGCCCTGGAAGATATCAAGCACCCGGAAAGCGGTGAGATTCTGGTCCGGGCAGACGAGCTTATTGATGAAGAAGCTGCCCAGAAAATTATTGCCGCCGGGATCAAGGAAGTTAATATCCGCTCCGTTTTGACCTGTAAATCCCGTTATGGAGTCTGCATCAAATGTTACGGCCGGAACCTGGCCACCGGAAACATGGTGGAAGTGGGAGAAGCTGTGGGGATTATTGCCGCCCAGTCAATCGGCGAGCCGGGAACCCAGCTGACGATGCGTACTTTCCACACCGGGGGAGTTGCCGGCGATGATATTACTCAGGGTTTGCCCAGGGTGGAAGAACTTTTTGAAGCCCGCAAACCCAAGGGGCAATCCCTTATCAGCGAAATTTCCGGCCAGGTGGAGCTGAAAGAAGCCCGCAGCAAGAGGGAAATCAAAATCCATTCCCCTCATGGCGAGATCAAAACCTACCAGATTCCGTACGGAGCCCGGCTGAAAGTCAGGGATAAGGACTTTGTGGAGGCGGGAGAGGAAATAACGGAAGGTTCCATTAACCCCCATGACCTTCTCAAGGTTAAGGGGATTAGAGGTGTGCAGCTTTATCTCCTCCAGGAAGTGCAAAAAGTATACCGGCTTCAGGGAGTGGATATCAATGACAAGCACATTGAGGTTATGATCCGCCAGATGATGAAAAAAGTGAAGATTGAAGATGCGGGAGATACCGAGCTGTTGCCCGGGAGCATGGAAGACCGCTTTGTTGTGGAAGAGGTTAACCGGAAAATTGTTGAAATGGGAGGTAAGCCCGCGGTCGCAAGGCCGGTCCTCCTCGGTATAACCAAGGCCTCCTTGGCAACCGATTCGTTCCTTTCCGCCGCTTCTTTCCAGGAAACAACCCGGGTTTTAACGGAGGCCTCCATTAAGGGGAAAGTGGATCCCCTCCTGGGTTTAAAAGAGAACGTTATTATCGGAAAATTAATCCCGGCAGGAACGGGGATGTCCCGTTACCGGAATATAAAAGTTGTTGTTAATGACAGCGAGGGAGAAGTTAAAGACCATTCCTGTGAGGAAGCCTTACAGGTAGATTTGGCAGATAAAAAAGATCTTGCAGGAGCAAAGAGGGAGGATGAAGCCGGGGAGCTTCTTTCTGCCTTGGAGATGGATGAAGAGCCGGCACCGGTTATGGAACAGCAAGAAGATAAGAAGAGCCAGACATTAATAACTGCTTCCAAGGAGAGCTCTCCGGGGAATCTCTTTGATGCCTCGGGCAGCAATTAACAAAAGCAAGAAAAAGGTGCAGGCGGGGTCTTTTAGCGGCGATCATACCCCGCCTGCTTTTTTGCGTCAAGCCCTAAAAATAGATGAGGATGATTTTCCCGATAAAAGGGTGAAAAACGAAAAAACTCAATCTTTAATTGACATTTTTTTTCTAGGGTGCTAAAATAGGAAAGTGTGCTTGTTTTAAGACAAACCGGCGATGAATAAAAGAAGGAGCAGGTGACTCTTTAAAATGCCACTGGAAGAGCTTAAAAAGGCGGAGAAAAAAATTGCCGGGATGCGGCAGACCATGAAGGCTATTGAAAACAATATTGCCCGGGCTGTGTACATTGCCAGGGATGCGGAGGAAAAGGTAACTTCTCCTGCAGTGCGCGATTGTATGGAAAAAGGCATACCCCTTTTTTATGTGGACACAATGGCAGAGCTGGGGAAAGCCTGTAATATTAAGGTTGGGGCTTCGATGGCGGCTATCCTGACAGAGAATGAGGAAGGTTCAGATTAATGGGCTGTAGCGAGAAGAATATTTATTTTTCAGCATTGATTAGCAACGGAAGGGAGGTGCAACGATGCCCACACTAAATCAACTTATCAGAAAAAACAGAAGCAAGGTGATTAAAAAATCTAATGCCCCGGCGCTGGAAGGATCCCCGCAAAAAAGAGGAGTCTGCACCAGGGTTTCCACTACCACTCCCAAAAAACCCAATTCAGCGCTGCGGAAAATTGCCAGGGTGCGTTTAACCAACGGGACTGAGGTTACCGCATATATCCCGGGTATCGGCCATAATCTTCAAGAACACTCCGTGGTTTTAGTGAGAGGAGGCCGCGTCAAGGATCTGCCTGGAGTAAGATACCATCTCATCAGGGGAGCTCTTGATGCTGCAGGGGTAGACAAGAGGAAACGGGGCCGTTCCAAATATGGAACAAAGAGGCCGAAATCGTAAGTACCAGCAGAAGTGATCCCACGTTTATCAAAGATGTGAGAGGAGGGATATGGCTTGCCAAGAAAAGGTTTTGTAGCGAAAAGGGAGATCTTGCCGGATCCGCTTTATAACAGTGTCCTTGTATCGCGGTTTATCAACAAATTAATGTTCGATGGGCATAAGGGTATTGCCCGGTCCATACTCTATGATGCTTTTGATATTCTTAAGGAAAAATCGGGCAAGGATCCCCTGGAAGTGTTTGAAACAGCTATTCGCAATGCTTCACCCGTTTTGGAGGTTAAACCGCGACGGGTCGGGGGAGCAACTTACCAGGTCCCGGTAGAAGTCAGCAGCGAGCGGAAACTGATCCTGGCTATTCGCTGGCTTGTGGAGAATTCCAGAAAGCGCGGAGAAAAAACTATGGCCCAGAGATTGGCCGCTGAACTGTTGGACGCAGCAAATAATACGGGAGCAACGATCAAGAAAAAAGAGGATACGCATAAAATGGCCGAATCCAACAGAGCTTTTGCGCATTACCGCTGGTAGTCCTTTGAGCCTGATATTCGCCGGGCACCTTAGACAAAGGAGGGTCGTCTCATGGATTTGTCTCAGCTTAGAAATATAGGAATTATTGCCCATATCGACGGTGGTAAGACCACGACCACCGAGCGAATGCTTTTCTATACCGGAAAAGTTCACAAGCTTGGTGAGGTGCACGACGGTGCGGCTACAATGGACTGGATGATACAGGAACAGGAAAGAGGTATTACGATTAGCTCTGCTGCTACTACCTGTCACTGGAAAGGTGCAGTTATTAACATTATAGATACACCAGGACACGTGGACTTTACTGTAGAAGTAGAACGCTCCTTGAGGGTTCTGGACGGGGCGATTGGTATTTTTTCTGCCAAGGAGGGGGTTGAGCCCCAGTCGGAGACAGTCTGGCGGCAGGCGGACAAATACAATGTCCCGCGGATTGCCTATGTTAACAAGATGGATATTCCCGGCGCAGATTTTTTTAATGTTTTACGCATGATGCGCGCCAGGCTCAAGGCAAAAGTTATTCCGGTGCAGCTTCCCATTGGTGTGGAGGATACCTTTCAAGGAGTTGTCGATCTGGTTCGTTTTAAATCTATTATTTATCTTGATGATTTAGGCACCCGGAGCGATGAAACTGAAATTCCTTCGGATATGGTGGAACTTGCGGAACGTTACAGGGAGAAGATGCTGGAAACACTGGCGGAAATTGATGAAGGAATTATGGAAAAGTATCTGGATGGGCAGCATATACCGGAGGATGAAATACGCGGGGCGCTTCGCACAGCGACGATTAAATATAACTATATTCCTGTTCTCTGCGGTTCTTCTTACCGGAACAAGGGAGTTCAGCCGCTGATGGATGCCGTAGTTCATTACCTTCCTTCTCCTCAGGAAGTACCGCCTGTCACAGGCCTGAGCCCGGACGGGGAGGAAGAACAGCGCGAAGCAGATGAAAAAGCTCCCTTTGCGGCGATAGCTTTTAAAATTATGACGGATCCTTATGTGGGCAGATTAGCCTTTGTGCGCATTTATTCCGGTACGATCACCAGCGGCTCATACATTTATAATTCCAATAAGAAAATAAAAGAACGGATCGGGAGAATACTGCGCATGCACGCTAATCACAGGGAGGAGCTTTCTTCTGCTTCCGCAGGGGATATTGTAGCAATTGTCGGGATCAAAAAGACTACCACAGGGGATACCCTTTGCTCGGAGAGCGCGCCCATTATCCTGGAAAATATCAAGTTCCCCGAGCCTGTTATTGCTGTAGCTATCGAACCAAAAACGCGGGCTGACCAGGATAAAATGTCCATCTCGCTGCAAAAACTTGCTGAAGAGGACCCTACTTTTTATGCCAGCATCAATGAAGAGACCGGCCAGACAATTATTAACGGGATGGGTGAACTTCACCTGGAAATTATTGTAGACCGCCTCATGCGCGAATTTCATGTAAATGCCAATGTGGGGCGGCCCCAGGTATCCTATAAAGAGACGATTTTAGGCAAAGCGCGCGCGGAGGGTAAATTTATCCGGCAGACGGGTGGACGCGGGCAGTACGGGCATGTTGTTCTGGAGCTGGAACCCCTGGAAAGGGGAAGCGGTTTTATTTTTGAGGACCGCATAACCGGCGGGACGATACCGAAAGAATTTATCCCGGCTGTGCAGGAAGGGATTAAAGAAGCCCTTGCAAGCGGTGTTCTTGCAGGATACCAGGTTATTGACGTTAAGGCTGTCCTGCTGGACGGTTCTTTTCACGAGGTGGATTCTTCGGAGCTGGCTTTTAAAATTGCTGGATCACAGGCCTTTAAAAAAGCCATGTCTCTGGCCCGGCCTGTGCTGCTGGAGCCCATTATGAAAGTGGAGATTGTTGTCCCCGAAGAATATATGGGCGAGGTTATTGGCGACGTCAACGCGCGCCGGGGTAAAATTGAAAGGATTGATTCTAAAGGCGGAAGCCAGATTATCCGGTGCTTTGCACCTCTGGCGGAATTATTCGGGTATGCCACCGATTTGCGCTCCCATACCCAGGGACGGGGGACATTCTCCATGGAGCTTTCCCATTATCATCAGCTTCCGGCCCATTTAGCGGAAAAAATTATAAGTAAGTCATTTGCTTAAACAACAAGAATTAACAAGGGGGAATTGTAAGTATGGCCAAGAAGAAATTTGAGCGTACCAAGCCGCATGTGAATGTAGGCACCATTGGGCATGTTGACCACGGGAAAACCACTTTAACATCCGCGATAACCTACTGTTTAGCAGCGCAGGGTTATGCGGATCGTATGGACTT
>JAAYFF010000046.1 GCA_012728375.1 Bacillota bacterium
GCTGCAGCTGGCCCTGGCTGGCCCTATGAAACATGGACACCAGGGGCCCCATGTCAAGGGCGGCTGCTCGAAAACAGAGTAATTTTTAGTAAAGGTAATGTTTTAAGTGTATAATCTCCAATGACAGGGGGTCAAGCCGAATCCACGCCCCCGCACGGGGGCGTGGATTGAAACAAAAAGCCACGCATATAAAATCATCCGACAGCTCGTCGCCCCCCGCACGGGGGCGTGGATTGAAACTCATTACAAACAATTTAATATAAAATAGTTCTTTCGTCGCCCCCCGCACGGGGGCGTGGATTGAAACGGAATTAATTAATCTTTTCCACTACCGAAAGGATTTTAACTTCCACTAAGCGAACTACCTATGAGGAACCTCTGCCTCTTTCTAGGGGGTATTCATTCTTGGCGAATGTGAGGTTCCTCTTCTATTGATCGGAAAATCCTCCCTGAAAAAACCTACGGCAATTTTACACTAACAAGCGGAGAAACACTCGTATGGAGGGAAGAACATGGATACAACAAATCGCAATAGTACTTATAATATTTTAGTACACTGGCATAATTTTAAATTAAAGCTTGTGTTTGAGGGAATTGTGGTAGGGATACTTGCCGGCTTATTAATTGTATTCTATCGTTGGACACTTGAACAGGCAGCGCTAGTCGTCACGGGGATTTATAAGGCTTTATCGACTAGGCCATTTCTTATTCCTCTTTGGGTAGGGGTATTGCTCGTGATCGGTTATATAGTCGGGAGATTGATTAAATATGAGCCGATGATCAAGGGCAGTGGCATTCCCCAGGTGGAAGGATTGCTCATTGGCAGGATTAATATGGATTGGTTAAAGGTTATTATCGGTAAATATATCGGCGGAGCCCTAGTTATCGGGGCGGGGCTTTCACTGGGCCGAGAAGGCCCTTCGGTGCAATTAGGCGCAGCAGTTGGACAAGGATTTGGTAAAATATTTAAGCGTATGAAAATAGAAGAAAGATATCTTGTGACCAGCGGCGCAAGCGCCGGCCTTGCTGCTGCTTTTAATGCCCCTTTAGCCGGGGTTATGTTTGCTTTAGAAGAAGTACATAAAAGCTTTTCCCCTTTTGTCCTCCTTTCTGCTTTTTCTGCAGCGATCGCCGCCGATTTTGTATCAAGCGGATTTTTGGGGTTAACACCTGTTTTTAATTTAGATAATGTGCCTTCCTTACCTCTAAATTATTATGGGCATATCATCATTTTGGGAGCAATGCTTGGGGTATTTGGTGCTGTTTTCAATAAAACTCTTCTTGGGACACAAAGGATCTATTCAAGGCTAAAACAGATTCCCCAAGAATTATGGGTAACCATACCATTACTTATAACCGTGGCTCTAGGATTCTTCTTACCACAGGTTTTAAGGGGAGGACATGCGTTAATTGTTTCGGTTCTGACGACAAAAAATTTTGCACTAAAAACTCTCCTGCTGCTGCTTTTGGTAAAGTTTTTATTTACAATGGTAAGCTATGGCTCCGGAGCCCCTGGAGGGATCTTTTTCCCCTTACTGACGATCGGAGCCTTAATCGGAAGTATATATGGAACAGTGCTGGTTAATTTTTTCCAATTTGATAGTATGTATCTAGGCAATTTTGTAATATTGGCAATGGTCGGTTATTTTACCGCTATCGCCAGGGCTCCCCTGACTGGAATTATCCTTATCACTGAACTGGTGGGGTCTTTCAGTAATTTTTTGTCAATTACCGTTGTATCCATCACAGCGTATATATTTGCCAATCTTTTACGCTCAAAACCGATATATGAATCCTTATATGAAAATATTATTCATGAACAGGCTCAAGGGACGACAACCCAAAATAATCATTACAAGGTCTTATTAGAATTACCGATCAGTATGGGATCTGTCTTGGATGGACAAAAAATTAAAGCGATCAAATGGCCGGCAAACTGCCTATTAGTAGCAGTAAAACGGGGAGAACAGGAAATAATCCCTAGAGGGAACACCGTGATGCAGGCAGGGGATTATTTGCTGGTACTTACCAATGAGAATACGGCACCTGACGTACATGATCAATTAATCCAAATGAGCAACCACCAATAGCATCCAAAAGTTTATGAAGAGGATGCCTGTGCACGGCTCCAACGAAGACGTTCAACTTGGCCGGCCTACAGATAAGTAAAAAAACAAAAGATTTTGGGTTTTGTCGAATCCGTTAAGGGGTGGAATCATTATGAAAATAAATAAAATGAGGGTAAAGGCTGTATTAATATTGTTTATATGCTGTTTATCGGTGTCTAGAGCAGCCTTGGCCAATGCAGGACCGGTTTACATGGAGGGATATCCCGGTTTCGGTATTGCGGCCATGGAAGAGTGTCCGGTGCGTGTGGAGCGAGAAGAGCTGACCTTTGTTATTGACGAGTACTCTGCAAGCAACACATCTGTTGAGGTGAACTACACTCTCCGCAACACTGCCTCGGAAAAAATAATCGTCCCCATGATTTTTCCGATTGTGTCATACAGACGGGGGTATAGCGGCGCTCAAATAGAATTTAACGGCAAAGCCGTTGATTATGAAATTTACCTGGCCGGACATGTTGACGTCAAAGATTATCTGGAGGATCCCGCAGCCTTCAACAGGCAGGTGGACATTAACACCATCATTAAAAATCTCAATGAGCCCCCGTATGAGCCGCAGTTTTTTGACGATAAGGGCGATGCCGTTTTATATGAGCTAACCTACAAGCCGCCTGTAGAAAGACAGAGCCGTATCAGTTTCACCTTGGACTCGGAAAAAACAAGGGCCATATCATTCGGGTTCACGGGATTCGGCGTTAATGCAGATGGGGAGTGTCATGTCTCCGCCTATGTAAGAGAAGATGACCTGGAAGAAACGGCATACCTTTTAGTGCTGGGCGAAGATACTCTTACCGACCTGTGGGTCGATTATAATGACAAATTAGTTAAGTCAAGCGTTAATGTTAAAGATTTTCTTTGTACTTTTCTCAGCAATAACTATGCGTATTGGAATATGGAAAAAAGAAACAGAGACAATTTTTATGCTGCGTTTATCAAAGAAATTGATCAAAGTTTTTCTGAGTTTCAGCCCGTGTTTTCCGCAAGCATGACCATGGATAACTTATTTAACCGCAATAATATCTCCGTAGTGTTATATGAAGTTGCCTTTGAGGCAAACAGCCAAAATGAGCTGCGCCTGACATATCCCATGCGCGCCACCATTGACAGGAGAGAAACCGGGGATTATATCAACACTTTTGCTTACATTTTAAATCCCGCCCGGAATTTTATGGATTTCGGGGGAGTGGATATTCGCATCGAACTAAATGAGAACAGTCCATATATAATTGAAAGCAGTTTGCCGCTTCAGGAGTCCGGCAAAGGGATATACGTATTATCATTGGACAGCTTGCCTGATGAAGATCTGGTTTTTTCAACTTATTCCAAAAAGGAAATAAGCTTTTGGGATGGCGCCGGTACGAAGGTCTTTAAATATGGATATGGCGGGTTATTTGTAAAATCCCTGACGATAATTTTGCTTTTTTATATTGCCCTAAAGACGGTGGTTGTAATTGTTAAAAAAAGGAACAGGCATAGTTAATTATTAGGAAAAGTTCTCCCCGGAGGTAAACTGCCGGATGTCGCAGTTTTTAGGATGAAAGTTAATGCTCCTATTTACGCATCCGTTAGTGACCTTGCCTAGACCGGGAGAAGGGATTTGCGGTTGACCTCTATGACAGAAAATTGTTATAATTGCTCCAAAAAAAAGCAAATGCCTTTTTCCTATTTCTCATCTCTGCCCCGAAAAATATTTTTAAGGAGGAAGATTATGGCTCAAATAAGCCTCGCCTCACTGCATGCGCTTTTTTATCCGGAGCGGGTGGCTGTCATCGGTGTTACCGATTCCCCTGAGCGGGTAGGTTACAATATTTTGAAAAGCATTCTGTACGGGGGATTTGCCGGAAAAATTTATCCGTTGCACCCCCGCCATGAGCAGGTGCTCGGGTGCAAGGTTTATAAAAGTTTGGATGAGCTTCCGGAGCCGGTCGATATGGCGGTGATCTGTCTGAATCAGTACGCGACTGTGGAGGCCGTGGAGAGCTGCGGCCGTGCCGGAGTGAAAGGGGTCGTCTGCAATGCCGGCGGATACCGGGAAACAGGGGAGGAGGGAGATGAACTCGAAAGACAATTGATCGCCGCGGCGAGAAAATACGGGCTGCCGATTATCGGCCCTAATACTCTGGGGATAATCAATAACGATGCCAATCTGTACTGCACTTTTTATCCCATGAGAATACCGCAGGGGAAAATATCCATTATTTCTCAGAGCGGTGGTGTTGGATTAACCATTATTAACCTGGCTCTCGACGAAGGGATAGGGATAAACAAATTTATCGGGGTCGGCAATTGTTCTAATTTTGATTTTGCCGATTGCCTTGATTATTTGGAAAATGATGATTCAACTGCCGTGATCGGCGTCTATATCGAAGGCACACGGGATGCCGGCCGGTTTGTCCGCACCGCGGGCCGGGTAGCCCGCAAGAAGCCAGTGGTGGTCTATAAAGCGGGACGGATTTCGGGAGCTGACAACTACACGCAGACCCATACGGGAAGCTCCGCGGGATCATTTAAACTATACAGGGATATTTTGCACCAGTACGGTGTTTTCATGGCAGAGAGCCCTACCGAGCTGGTGGCTGCCTGCAAGGCCCTGGAGCTCCTGCCCCTGCCGGGAGGGAATCGTGTGGGCATTTTGACGCACACAGCCGGGCCGGGAGTCGTTATGATCGACCATCTGGCACAGGCCGGATGTGTTATCCCATCGCTCCATGAAGGGACTATCGACCGGGTAAAAGGGATTATCGGAGACGATAACCCTCCGGTTGTGCTGCAGAACCCTCTGGATGCTGCCGGCCTGGCCTTCAGCCGGCCAACCTATGGCGGTCTGGCGGAGGCGATGCTGGCCGATGACCATGTGGACCTTCTTCTGGCGGTGTATGCTATGCATGAAACCTGGGAGCTCCCCGCGGCAGAGCTGCTTGACGCTTACAAAAAATACAAGAAACCTTTAATCGTTAATTTTATCGGGAATTGGTTGGGATGCCGTGCAGACCGGGATTTTCTGCAAAGCGCCGGCGTACCGCTCTTCACCGCACCGGAGAAAACCGCGGTGGCTGCTGCTGCGTTGGTGCATTACGGAATGAAAAAGCTTAGAGGCGGTGTTAAACATGCTTAATGCGGATATTATAAGCTTTGCCCTGTGCTCCGGGCGGAATTTACTCTTTGCCGACGAAGCAGGAGCGTTATTAAAGGCGGCCGGTATTCCGGTAATCCCTTGCCTGGCAGCGGCTACTGAGGATGAAGCCGTGCAGGCAGCAAAGGAGATGGGCTTTCCGGTGGCGCTCAAGGTGCGCTCGCAGGCCGTCGTACATAAGACCGATGCCGGGGGCGTTCGCCTGGGGCTGACGGATGAGAGGGCGGTGCGGCTCGCTTACCGGGAGATTATGGAGAAGTTCCGTATACTTGACCTGGAGGCGCGGGTGACGGTCCAGCCCATGGCTCCGCCGGGCCTGGAGTTGTTGGTGGGTATGACCACTGACCCCCACTTTGGCCGGGTGGTTGCCTTCGGTCTTGGCGGCACCTTTGTGGAAGTGCTCGATGATATCACCTTTCGCCTGGTTCCGTTGCTGGATAAAGATGCCATAGATATGCTTAATTCCATCAAGGGGAGTGTCCTTCTGAAAGGTTTCCGCGGCGCTACGCCCGTTGATATAACCGCCTTAAAGGAGATTATTCTTAGAGTCTCCCGCCTCGCGGAGAATGAGCCGCGGATTAAAGAAATAGAACTAAACCCGGTCTTTGCCTACCCGCAGGGAGCCCTGGCGGTTGACCCGCGCATTATCATCCAATAAAAAGGCTTCGCAACAATTCCGGGCTGATTTAATCAGATTATAACACCTTCAGTTTTGTCAAAGGCCGCAGGAGGTAAGTAATTATTTTTAAAGGGTCGTGTCTTTTGCTGTTTAGTATTCTTTGAGCGATTTCCGTATTTAATAAACTTATAACCTTATCTAATTGGTTATTATCCAACTGTTCCAAGGTTTTACGCAGAATAAGAGCGTTTTGATAGCTTTTTTGCAGGGGTTTGACCAATTTTAAATAACTTGCCCTTCCGGCTAAATCTTCGGCTGCGTATATGCCCGTTAAAATAGCCGGCAATTGGCCAAAGCCAAAAGCAGGCATAATTGAGCCAAAACAGTTTCCCACAAAAAACGTATTTCCTAATCTGGGGTAAAGACACATACCAATAATGTATCTGGTCACTTCAAAACGATCAGTTATTTTAAGGTCTTGGTTAAAGTCTTTGCAAACACGTTGGAAAAATTTTTCCCATAAATCATCTAAGTTTTGTTTTTGATTATGTATGTAATCCGGATAACCTATGGAAATACAGGCCTCTTTTTCGGAGTAAGGCAGTAAATATCCGTACCCCTGGGGTGCGAAGCTATTATTTAGCCACATACCAACTGTATAACGATTAAATTTTCCTTCAACGGTAGCCCCTTTAAGGGTAACGGTCAAATCAACTTTATAATCCTGTATTTTTGTAGTATAAGCGGCATCGCCGGTTGCCATTATCACATGGGTAAATTCTTTCAATAATTCTTCATGAGTATATTTCGAGTTAAATAAGATTTTTGACTTAACCTGCCTTGAGAGCTGGTTTTCAAATGATTCGTTTTCTCTTCCGCGAATATTTATAAATCCTAAGTGTCCCTCAATACTTGCAGTTTTGTTCTCTGAAAATATGTTAATTTTGCGTATATTGCTCAACGGCTGCAAATAGATGCCGTAGGTATCGGCAAGGTAAGCGATGTCATCATTAATTGGTCTGTTTAAGACGGGCAATAAAGCTTCTGCGTTAACAAAACGATCCCCAACTTTGTTCCTCTTTTCAAAGATGGTTGGAGATATGCCGTATTTTTCCAACATTATTGCACAAGTAAGGCCGGAAAGTCCCGCGCCCATAATAGCAACTTTCAAAGCAACAGCCTCCAGAAAAACATTTGAACCTTCCTTCAGCAAAAGGCAGTATTTTTTTTAGTATATGGTAATATTGCCGGAGTATATTATGTAAAAAAAGTTGCCTGTTCCAGTAATACCTAATCACAAGTTATCGAACAAAAAGAAAAACTTTTTGCGCTTTAAACAGTCATTATTAATAACAACACCTTGGCTCAAATGTTGAATTGCCGCATAACATTTTAATTCTAAAGGGGTATTTGAAAATAAAAAAAGGGAATCTTGTGCTGTTCATCATCCTGTCAGCTTTTTCAGCACTAATTTTAGGGAGTTACATAAATTTCAGGCTGTTGAGGATTGACAACCTGTACCATGATGAATTCAAAGAGAAATTAACCGCTGCCGTCCAAGAGGAAACCTCTTTCTGTTTGAAAGATCTGACACCTTTTGAATGGGAAAAGGTGTTTATCATTCATCCCTATACGACTAAAACCGAAATGCAGGAAATAGTGGGTAAAAAGTGGACCACGCGCAAAACTTATGCAGGTTACTTGTTTGAAAAGACCTATTTTAGAGAACACCCTTTGGATGACGATATTTTTCATAAACTGATCTTCGTGCAAGGGGAGAGAATCGTCCTCGATGTAACAATTAGAAGGTCAACTGCCGATTTCACACGGGTTGCCGGCTTTAAGCGGCCACGACATAATGTCATCCATTTTGGTAATGATTTATTAATAATAAAAAAAGAAAAGAACAATTATCCACTGATAGTAAGAGAATAAAATGAAGCAGAATAAACTTTTCTTTTGGCCATGATTTTGTGTTTGCTGATCAGCTAACCGTTCTTTAAGAAAGGGGTTATTATACATGTCCATCAGTATTATTGGAGGAGCAGATGGACCGACACAGATTTTTGTAACATCGAGCCTGAGTTCATATACCACTATTGCTGCCATAGCTATTGTATGTATTGCTGCGGTTGCAACTATTGTTTGGAAGATAAGAAAAGGGAAAAACAAGAACTAAATGGATACTGTCAGTTTTCCTTTAATGGAAGGGTGGAGATCCGTGATGAAAATCGACGTGACAGATTGGCTGTTGGAGGAAAATAATCCGTCAATTCAATACCTGACGTTGAAAGAACTGCTGGGTAGAGACGAGGGCGACCCTCAGGTAGTAAAAGCAAAAGGGAAAATACCCCAAAGCAAGGAGATCCAATTACTTTTCGCTCGTAAGGAATTGAACGGCGGGCCTTTCTGGTCCAGGCCCGATGGAAATATCTATTGGGGTAATTTTTCTACCGGGAGCGCTCTCTGCTTTCTCGCCGAAACGGGCATAACAAAAGAGGACCCCATGATTGCCGGTTTGGGCGAGTTCCTCAACCAATACCAGCGATAAAAAGAATCTGTATGTAAAAGCTTTTAATTGCGCAAACAAGCGATCTAACAAGTATCTTAATTAAACTGCCAATATCTGCTGTGCCCATTTAAATAAGTGCGAACTTTTTACATTTTTATTAGTCCATATTTATAGAACAGATTTCTGGCCAGAAAAGCAGAAAGACAAAGGGGGAAGAGCGGGTGTCAAAGAAGAAAGGAAAGTTTTGTATCTGGGCCGTCTGTATGCTGCTTCTTTTTGTTGCTGTGGCGGGTTGCGGTGGGGAAAACGAAAAAGTTGAACAGGGTCAAGGGGAAGGGGCGGTCTTTTCGCCGGTACCCCTGGACTTGGATTTCGCTGCTTACACTGAGGTGCCGGTTGATTTTACCCCGGTTGTTAAGCCCTATGAGGTGGAACCCGGGCTCGCCAATGTCACCAACAAGGATATGTTCATATTATCCCCGGAAGCGGAGCGCATGTTGGTAGAAAACGGATTTGTTGTGGTTCCCGGCCAAAATAGGGAATTTTTTATGCTCTACGAAATTAACAGCTATGAGCCGGTCCCCAGCTTTATCACCACTGATTCCATGCTGCATAATTACCACCTCTTTTTTAGCCACCTGCTGCGGGTTACGGAAAAGGAAAAGCTGGCGCCGGAGTTAAAAGAGCTCACTGCGGCCATGCTTTCTGCCAGCGAAAGGCAATACGCCGCGCTTAAGGGCACTGCTTGGGAGAATGCTGCCAAAAGAAACGTGGGCTTTTTTGCTGTGGCGGGAAGGCTTTTGGACCCGAAAATGCCTGTTCCCGAACAGGTGAAGAGCGAAGTGAAAAAAGAGCTCGCTCTTATTGAAAAACATGCCGGCATCCAGGAGTCTCCCCTCATGAATATGGGGCAAGATTTAGCGGGGCCGGAGGCTTTTAAGGAGGATTATTCCCAGTACACTGCCCGGGGCCACTATGATACCGACGAACTGCTGCAGTCCTATTTTAAGGCCATGATGTGGTACGGGAGAATGACTTTCCGGCTTAAGAGCGAAGATGAAACCAAATCCGCAGTTTTAATTACCCTGGCTCTTGCCGAAGGCGATAACGGACAAAAATGGGATAGAATATACCAGCCCACCTGTTTTTTCGTGGGTAAGAGCGACGATCTGTCCTTTTTACAGTACCAGGAACTGCTGGAAGAAATCTACCATGAAGGGGCGGAGCTAAAGGAGATTGCCTCCGGCGGAGAAAAATGGGGGGCCTTTATAAAGGCTGCGGCAGAGTTAGAACCCCCGTTTAGTAACTCCATCCCTATCTTTGAGGAGGAGATACAGCCCGACCGCCAAAGAGAAATATTGGGCTTTCGCTTTATGGGGCAGCGCTTTACTCTGGACGCTTCCATCTTTCAGCGGCTGATTTACCGGGAGGTGAAAGAAAACAGCCGGGGCGAGAGAAGGATGTTGCCCAAAGGGCTGGATATCCCTGCTGCCATGGGCTCAGAAGAAGCTTATGCCATCCTGGAGGCAGAGGGGGAAACTGACTACGAGGGCTACCCGGAAAACATGAACAAGCTACGGCAATATATCGCCGGCCTGGATAAAGAATACTGGACTCAGAACCTGTACTGGGGCTGGCTTTATACCCTGGAATCCTTGCTCGGCGAGAAGGGGGAAGGTTACCCCTCCTTTATGCGCAGCAAAGCCTGGACCAGGAAAAACTTAAACACTTATTTGTCCAGCTGGACCGAGCTTAAGCACGATACCATTCTTTATGCCAAACAGGTTTATGCGGAAATGGGCGGCGGCGCAGAAGGGGTGGATGACCGCGGTTTCGTGGAGCCAAACCCGCATCTTTATGCCCGTCTGGCCGCGCTGGTGAAGATGACGCGGGAGGGCCTTGCGTCACGGGATCTTTTGGAGCAAAGGGACCGGGAGAGCCTGGAGCGGTTGGAGCAGCTGGCCCTCTCTTTAAAAACAATATCGGAGAAGGAACTCTCCGCTATCCCCCTTACAGACGAAGAATATGACCTGATCCGCTCCTACGGAGGGCAACTGGAGCATTTTTGGCTGGAGGCCCTGCGGGATACGGGGGTGGACCACCGCTCAGCGATCGGTGATAACCCGGCGGCTCTGGTGGCTGATGTGGCCACAAATCCCGGAGGTATTGTCCTGGAAGAGGCCACGGGGCACATTTTTGACATTTACGCTGTGGTACCTGTTGACGGAAGCCTTAGAATCGCCCGGGGCGGAGTGTATTCCCACTACGAGTTTCTCTGGCCGATGGAGGATCGCTTAACGGATAGAAAATGGCACGAGATGCTGGACTTGGAAGAGGCACCGCCTCTGGCAAAGTGGACCGAAATTTTTATCGCCCCGTGAAACTCTCCCTGCTGGTAGTGACCTTCTTGCTGGCCGCGGGGGTGATGTGCTGCCCCGGTGCACTGGCCCCGCGGCAGCACAGCGGCAGCGGGGAAATTCATGACATTGCCGTCTTCCAGGAGGCCCGCCTGAGGCTCCCGGAAAAAAGCGAGGCATCTTTCCCTGTGGAGCCGGGGGAGCTTCCGGTGTGGGACAGCGAAAAAGAAATTTTTGTTGCAGGAGAGCAGTATGCAACCCGGACCAGGCAGTCCCTGCAGAAATACCGGCTGATGCAGAGCCGGGAAGCGGATTTGGATGGGGACTGCCGGCCGGAAAAATATACTTTGCGCAACGGCAAGATAACGGTATGCGCAGACAACCGCATTATTTGGCAGTCGCCGGATGAGTGGTGGGTGGATTATTTTTTTGTGGGCGACGCCAACAACGACGGCAAGATAGAGCTTAACCTTCTGGTCTGGAAAGAGGGAAGCTTCGGAAGCCGGAAGCCCTTTTGGGTGGAAGAGGACGATCCTGCCGTTAAAAACCATCTCTTCATCTTTAAGCTGGAAGGGGATACTTTCAAGCCTGTGTGGCAGTCCTCAAACCTGGATCGTCCCAACTACCGGGCCGATCTCGTCGATCTTAACGGGGACGGTGAAAACGAGTTGGTAGTTGTGGAGGGCAGTTACTCCGACCCTTCAGAGGGGATAGTTACCCTGTGGAAATGGAACGGCTGGGGCTTTTCGCGTATTGATTTGGAGGACTGGTAGAGTCTACTAGAATGATAACGGAGGTTTGATAGATGGCTTTAAAAAAAAGGAAAATATTGAAGGTAATAGGAATCGTAGCTGCTTTTATGGCTACTATTGTGATTGTGGGCATGATATTTGCAATGCGCGGGCTCTCTGAAATGCAGGAACTGGCTATCAATGATGTGGACCTAACGGAGGTCCCAGACGGGGTCTATACGGGTGAGTTTAACCGCTACAGGTGGTCCAACACAGTAAAAGTTACCATTGAAAATCACAAAATCGTGGACATACAGACGACAAACGAGCAGGCTCTTCATGAGGAACTCGCCAGGCGTATCATTGAGCAACAGACATTGAAAGTTGATGCCGTCTCCGGTGCTACAGTGTCCAGCAATGCTTTTTTAAAGGCTGTGGAAAACGCCCTGTCGGATTAACCGGACCAAAAACTGCCGCGCGACGTTGAAAACCTTTAACTATTAATATTAGTCAGTATTATGGAAGAATAAAACAAAGGGGGAATGATCCTCTGGGAAGAGGGCAGCCTGATGAGAATATGGACTAAAAAAACCAGACTAGCATTATTATTCGTCATACTCATTTTAGGTTTTATCATATTCTGTATTTATCAAAGCAACAGCATCGTTATTACAAAATCGAGTTATTATAATCCTAAAATACCGGCTGATTTTGATCGCTTTTGCATAGCCCATATCTCGGATTTGCACAATAAAATGTTCGGAGAGGATCAGGCTGAACTATTAAATAAAATCACCAACCTTTCCCCTGATATAATAGTTGTGACAGGGGATCTGATCGATCGGCGAAAATATAATTTGGATAGTGCTATGGCATTTATTTCAGGAGCCGTAAAAATAGCTCCCGTATATTATGTTTCAGGGAATCATGAAGCATGGTCGGGAAAATTCCCTTTAATAAAGGAGAGTTTGCTTGCTGCCGGCGTTCATATTCTTGATGATGCGGCAGTTGGGCTCTCCAAAGGCAAAAGCTCTGCACAGATCATGGGCCTGGCTGATCCTGATTTCCTGACATCCAATTATTTTGAAGGTACAAATATTAGTAAAATTAAAGAACAATTAAACCGGTGGTCAACAGATGAAAATTTTAAAATTTTACTCTCACACAGACCCGAGCTTTTTGACCTGTATTGTGAATACAATATGGATCTGGTTTTTACAGGGCATGCCCATGGCGGACAAGTCAGAATTCCCTTTATTGGCGCATTGGTTGCCCCTGACCAGGGGCTGTTTCCCAAATATACAAGCGGCAGTTATACTAAAGATTCAACGACAATGTTTGTAAGTAGAGGTTTGGGCAGTAGCGTTATTCCAATAAGAGTATTTAACAGGCCGGAAATTGTCGCCGTCACTTTAAGAAACAACGATGTTTAAGATTGGCCTGTGGGGCAGAACCGATTTATTACCAGGAGGTGTCAAAGTGAAGAATAAATTAATTGTTGTTACCCTTGCAGCTGTACTGTTCATAATAACAATAAACGATACAGCCTTTGCAGGTGCTTTGAAGCCTTTGACCGGGAGTAGCAATAGGCTTGGGGTTGTAAAAGAAGTTGAAACCCCTATTGGTTTATCAGCTGAGGATAGTAAAGAGGACCTATCTAGTCCCTATGCCTTTGTGATAAGAAGCAATCCCGATCAAAAAATGAGAGTACAGTTTGTGGGCAACCAAATGTATCACGACGACAAATGTTTGGGGTTTGGTCTTAATGGAAAACCGATGCTTTCCCTGAGATATTTTTCGGAATGGTTTGGATTCAGGGTAGATTATGATGCCGGCAGCAGCACAGTTTCAGTGAGCAATGGTGAATATAGCTTCCGGATTAGACCCGGTGGCGATGCGGCTGATATATATTGGGCCGGGGAGAAGGTTAATGAATATGGGCTCACCGTAAGCGCTTTACTTAAGAATAACATACTTTACCTCTACTCCCTTGACATCAGCGGCCTTCTCGGCTTAATGACATGCTGGGATGACAGCACAAGAACCTGGGATGTTCTGTACAGGGATTATACATACCAGGAACTTGGTTTTCCGACCCACGTTAATGATGATTTATTGACTATTATGGGCTTGCTTTTTGACGATGGCCAGTACAATACACCCAGTCTGCAGATTAAGGATATTAACAGTGATATATCTTCCCACACGAGTTTCCTTGGAATTAAAGAATCCGGTACAGATTCCATACAAGGGTATGAAATAAGCAGTAGTATCAGGCTGCTTGAAAAAACCAACCGGCTGCGGGTTAGCCTGAACTTGGGAGGAAGAATCATTTTCGCCAAGGATATTGATGTTATTTCTGATATTGAAGCCAAGGAATTAGTAGTGGCCGATCCGTCCTACGAATTTACCAGTCCGACCCAAGGATACATAAAGGTTGCTCAGCCCGAAGTGCTTATCAGCGGTTCAGTTGATATTGACGATTATGATCCCGGGGAAGTTGTCCTGTTCGTGAGAAAAGTTGATGATACCGAAATAATGCTTAAGAAAAGCATTCCCATAACCAACGGACAATTTATGTGTGAGCTGAAGTTGGAGAAAGGAGAAGGCTTATACAAGGTAACAGTCAATTCCGTTATACCGGCACCGCGTGAGCCTGCGTATCCAGAGATCACCAACTTTTATGTGGAATACCGGAAATAGCTTGGAGAGGGTTGTCGAGGGGACGGAGTTATTGACAACCTCAAGCCTTGAAAAAAGAGATTTTAATGGATAAGTAAAGGGTTGTGCCTGGTAGATTTGTATTAGCACAACCCTTTTATTTTGGGAGGTTAAGGCAGGGTTAGCCTCTTACGCCGGTGGGAATGCCGGCTTGCGAACCGATTACCGCCTGCGCACTTTGAATATCCATTTCGATTTGCCGGTTCATGTCATTGGGTATGTAGTAGCCCTTATTTATCATGTACTTAGAAACTGCGTCGTGAAACTCAATGGCGCTGTTTAAATGTCTTTGAAGGACGTTCTTGACTTCATTTGAGGTCGTTTCGGTTAATGCGTAGGCGTAGTTTCTCACCGCCGACTTTGCACCAATCAATAAATCAGTGGCAATGATTTGGTCCTGGTTTATATTCATCATTCTGCCTCCTTGTCAATTTTTTCTATTGCATTGTGCCTTGCAATAAACCCTGTAATTCCTGAATCTGTATTCTTGCATTGCTGATATCCTGATTAAGCAAGCCCTTTAGCTGTGCATCCTGCACTTGATTTTGCATCATTGAAGCTTTAGCGGCGCAGACAGTTTTAAAAGTCAGCAACTCGTGCAATTCCAGCTTTTCGTGAACCGCCAGATCGTGTGTATATGCCATCACTTTCCCTCCTTTCATTTCGAATTACATTGAGCAACTCTTTCTATGCGCCCGTTAGACTCTGGATAGTTCCGGGGATTTTGTTCTCCCTATGGTGGTATTGTCTTCTTTACGGTTTCTCAATGCCTCAACCGGATGCGGCCGAACCTCGGCCCGGTAATCTTCACCCTTCATCCTCTGGTGCCGGTCAATTACCAGGTGGCTGGCAACAGTATTGACATCATGGTTTATCTTATCCTGATACATGAAGAATGGGTGATTATCCGGCAAATCATGGACGTTTCTGACCTTTTCTTTATCCAGGGTCAGTTCCACCTGCTCGCCGAGAATCTTACGCAAATAATCACGGGTATCGTGGAATTGCAGCAGCTTGGGGAATGGTCCGGGAACAACTTCCTGCCACTGCTTGTTTTCATATTTGGCCAGGAGTTCGGCTGCCTTGTGCAGGTGGGCAATTTCCTGATGGAAGTGTTTTTCCCAGATCGCCTTTACATGTGGGTCCTTTTCATCCTGGTAGAAGGAGTAGTAGAGATAGCATTCGTTATACTCGTGCAGTAAAAGGTTTTCCAGCCAGGTGGCGTTTGGGTCGAGCAACGAACCGTATTGGCTTACATGCTGTTCTTCAATCATGGCGATTTCCATGTAGAGCTGACGGCCAAGGTCATTGTAATATGTGTTGCCAATGTTCATATAAAAATTCATCGTCTGTTGTTCTGCCGCCAAAATGGTAAGGGTATTCACCTTGGTGCGAATATCGGCTGTCTTGAAATCAGTATAACCCCTCACCGCCTCTTGAGGGTGGCGGTGTTCGGCAATGGTTGGCCGTCCCGGAGTGATTTCCACATAATTTTTAACTAGCTGGTGTGCGGGAATGTTTTGATCAAGGTCCATTAAATTAGCGTAACGATAAAGGTGATCAAAGTCTTCCAAAAGGGCAAAGTCCAGTGTTTCTTTGACATAGGGGTCGGGTTCGTTCTGGGCCAGCCAGGCCGTTAGATCCACGGCCACATGTTCATAGCCGATTGTATTTTCCAACTGAGTTTCATCAATGGGTTTCAGCCAGTTAACATGTTTCTGCTGCTGCTGCTCAATGCGCCTGGTCATGGCCAGTTCGCGGCGTAGGTTATTGTCGGCGCAGTTGCGGTGAAACTGGTGAGAGAAAAAGACTGCTTCTGTCTCAATGCCATTCATGAGAATGATACGGACTTTTGTATAAGGGTCCACATCATGCTTAGAATATGGTTTGGGGTACATGGTTTCCCAGTCCATAAAGCTGTCGTTGAGCGGGATTGGTTTTTGTTCAAAAGGGTTCATTAAGAGTACAAAACCTCCTTTTTGGCTTTTTTTTAGTATGTCGTTATTTTAGCAGGATATACAGTTGCTTAAGTGCTTCCCAGTGTAACGGTTTTTTTTTAAGCAAAGAAGGTTATTTGCATGCCGGCGCAGAAGGACACTTAGGAAACCTATGATAAACGGGACAGTTTGAAGTTAAGGGGGCAACGGCAGAAGAATGCAGCTTTCGTTGGTTTCAGACAAAAAGATCCTTTCCATGTCCAGGAGAACGGATCCGGCCTGGTTTCCGGAAAAATTTTGCCGCGTGCTGCAAGAGAAGTACTCGCCTGAGAGGGTTCATACCATCGTCATCTGGACAAAGCATCCTGTAGTTTTTTTGCAACAGCCCTACCGCGATCTTTTGTCCGAGTATGATCAGCTGTACTTTCACCTTACCATTACCGGTCTGGGAGGAACCGAGATCGAGCCCAATGTTCCGAACTATAAAGATGCGCTTTCTCTCATCCCTGACCTTAGCGCTTTTGTCGGTTCCCCTGATCGCATCCGCGTTCGTCCTGATCCTCTAATCAGGGTTCGGAAAAACGGCAAAGTTATCGAAAATCTGGAACGGGCTCTGGAGATCGTGCAATCGGCTTGCAGTTACGGCATCCGCAATTTCTCAACGAGTTTCTGCTTTCCCTACCTAAAAGTTGTCCAAAGGCTTGCCAGGCATGGATTTACCCTGCTGCCATATTCAACGGAAATGCAGCTGGAGATCTTAAGCAGGCTGAAAAAGTCGTCCGGACAGGGAGTTGTTCATGCTTGCTGCATACCTGGTGCGCCGGTGAGCAGGTGTATCGATGGAGAATTGCTCAGCAGGCTGCACCCGCAGGGAGAACAGTGTGCCGCTGTTAAAGCCAAAAATCAGCGAGAATTGTGCGGATGCACCTCTTCAATTGATCTGGGCTGGTACGCGATGACCTGTAAAAGCGGTTGTCTCTACTGCTACGCGAATCCAGGCTGATAGGGCAATACTTAAACAAGTAACTAATATATCAAAAGAAGGTGTGTGGAAAAATGACTCAAAAAAGGTGTGGGAAAACGGCTCAAAAATTTGATTTTAAAAAAGAGTATAAGGAACTCTATCTGCCCAAAAATAAGCCTGCCCTTATTGATGTGCCGCCGATGAACTTTATTATGATCGATGGTGCCGGGGATCCTGAGCATGAGGAGTACCGTAATAGTATAGAAATCCTTTATGCACTGGCATTTACCATTAAGATGAGCAAAACGAGCGGCAAACAGCCGCAGGGGTACTACGAGTATGTGGTGCCTCCCCTTGAAGGATTGTGGTGGGTTTCCGATGGAGCCTTTTCCTTTGAAGAACGCGACAAATGGCTGTGGACATCCATGATCCGCCAGCCCGAGTTCGTTACTCCGGAAGTTTTTGCCTGGGCCTGCGAGGAATGCCGGCGCAAGAAGCCGGGGCTTGATGTGTCTAAAGCCCGCCTTGAAATTTTCACCGAGGGCTTGTGTGTCCAGATAATGCATACCGGCCCCTATGCCGAAGAGCCGCGCTCAATTGCCTTGATGGACGGGTTTATTGCTGAAAACGGCCTGGTTGACCAGACCGGCAGTACAAGAAAACATCACGAAATCTATTTGTCAGATCCGCGCAGAACAGCACCTGAAAAACTCAAAACAGTGTTAAGGCATCCCGTTGCTTATGCCGGAGAGTAAAACTTAAATTGACATATTTAAATGTGTTTATTGCCTTACCGTATGATCGCTTACTACTCCTATTTTCCGTATGGAAGGGTCTTCGGCAAAGGAGACGGTGTTGTAGACCAGCAGTATTTGTTTAAAACCGTGCTGCTCAATATAGGGCCTGACCGCGGAGTTGAAATGGCGAAGGTCGATCATGTGGATTTCATCATAGTGATTGGCTAAAAAAGGCACTAAGGAATTGGCGTAAGAGTCTTTGATGATGAGCAGTTTCCTGCCTGTTTCGTTTTGTGCGGCAATGCGCACAAGCGCATGGTTCCCGCCCAGGAAAACGGCATACTGGTCTTTTTTCAGCAGATATTCCCTTTCATAAAGGCTGTCTGCGGTTCGTTTTTCATGGACGTATTCCACCCGGCAGGAAAGTTCCCTTTTCGGCATGAAGAGCTGGATAGCATCGGGCTGAATAAAACGGTGGCCGCTTTTGGAATAGAGCGTGCCGTAAAAATTGTCGCTGACCTGTTCAACGGTAAAGTCATCCAGATCCAGGGCTGCGTAACCCAGCGCCGTTCCTGCTTCCCTGTACGCATAATATGCCCCTGTCGAGGTCCAGTGGTGATCAGTTTTATAATAGATGTATTCCTCCCTGTGCGCAGCCAGGGCTTTGCAGGTGTCGATTAGCTGAATGTACGGGGCGAGTTGTTTATTGATCTTCTGTTGCAGTTCTATCTGTTGCCGCGATTCGGCAAACCGCGGGAGCCTGTCTTCCAAAATTTGCGCAGCAGACGGTGCCGGGAGGAAATAAACTTGCGCCGGAAGGGTTTCGGCAAACCGGTTGATAGCCGCGATATTTTCCTCTAATACGTCCGTGTCCGCTTGCTCCGGCTTCTGCAGCAGGTAGCCTTCTTTGCCGAAATAAACGCCATTGTTATCTTTTTTTTGCAGCAGGAGCTCCGCAGCGCATTTAATGCCTACCCATGAGTCCCGGAAGGGGAACTGGTCGGCCACGTACTTTTCAGCGGCAAGGCTGAATTTGCCGGATATGAGATGATCCCACGAAAAGAGAGGCATTTTTTGCAGCATACGGTTTTCCGATTCTGAAAAATCCTGATCGGGCATTATCACGAAAAGCAGGGAAAAGACGGTTAGAAAAGCGAGCATTGTTATGGTTAATATTCTGTTGAAAAGATGCACGATATCCCTCCCGGCGCTTTGTTTTAAAAACGAAAATATAAGAACGGGTTATAAGCGGCATCGACAAGGTAGGCAGTGGAAAGCAGAAGCACCAACAGACAGGAGAGCACTGCCGCTGTATAATAGAGCGGGGCCGACCTTTCCAGCAGCCTTTGTTTAAAAGTTCCGCCGAGGGGGGTAGAGGCGAGAAGAGCAATAAGGATTAACGCGGCATGGGTATACCAGTAGTAAAGCGACTGGTTGTCGAAAATTCCCCCGCCGCTCAGTCCAAACATAGCCTGCAGATAGTGGGTGCCTGCGGTTAAATTGTCAAAGGCAAAGAGCACCCAGCCGAGCAGTATCAAAAAAATTGCATAAGCATGGCCGATAAAGCGGGGAGCCCGGCAGAGCCGCTTTAAAAGGAAAGTTTTCTCCAGGGCTATAATCAGGCCATTGTATAGCCCCCAGAGGACAAAATTCCAGGCTGCTCCGTGCCATAAGCCCGTCAGAAACCAGACCGCGAACAGGTTTCTGTAGAGTACCAGCCTGCCGGAGCGGTTTCCTCCCAGGGGAATATAAACGTACTGCCTGAACCAGGTTCCCAGGGAGATGTGCCAGCGCCGCCAAAATTCCGTCATGCTGCGGGAGATATAGGGATGGCAAAAATTCTCCGGGAATGTGAATCCGAACATCTTGCCCAGGCCGATAGCCATATCCGAATAGCCGCTGAAATCAAAATAGATCTGCAGGGCAAAGGCAATAATCCCCAGCCAGGCTGTTAGGACCGGCAGTTCAGAGGGTGGCACCTGCCGGATTTGTTCCCACAAAAGGCCGATATTATTAGCGAGCAGCACTTTTTTACCCAGCCCGGCCACAAACCTTCTTACCCCTTCCCCGAAAGCGTCAAATCCCTCCATTCTCTGCAGTAGCTGTTTGGATACCGTTTGGTAGCGGATAATCGGTCCTGCGATCAATTGGGGAAAGAGCGCCAGATAAGTGCCGAACGCGATGAAATTTCGCTGCGGAGGGGTCTCTCCCCGGTAAACATCGACGATGTAAGAAAGCGCCTGAAAGGTATAAAAGGAGATGCCAAGGGGCAGCGGCAAGCCGGGGCCAGCCAGCGATGTCCCAAGAACACTGTTTAGGATCTGCAGCAGGAAGTCACTGTACTTAAAAAAACACAGCAGTCCCGCATTAATAAAGATGGAGAAGAACAGGGCCGGCCGGGCGTCCTTTTTCCTTTCTTTATCCCTGCTGATCAGCAGCCCGAGCGTATAGTTAACTGCCGCGGAGAAAAGCATGAGCAAAATATAAACGGGTTCGCCCCAGGCGTAGAAAATTAAACTGGAGATAAACAGGATGAGATTTCTGCAGCGCCGCACCAGATAGTAAAGCGCCAGCACCAGGGGCAGAAAGACAAAGAGGAAAAAAAGACTGCTGAAGACCATTGCGTGTTTCCTTTGTTTCCCGTAATTTTTTGCTGCTTGCTTTTACTGCTCGTTTAGTTGAAAAGCCTGTCTAATTTTGTTTTTACTTTTTCATTGTCGTCTGAAATGCACAGGATGACATATTTATCCCGGACCAAAATAAAGGGGTCGTTAAGTTTGGGCAGCTCTGCCGGCAGGTAATCCTTAAAACTTGCTTGCTGTTCCGCGACCCGCTGTAAAACAGCCTTTTCAATTCTTTTTGCGGCAACAGCATCCGCGGCCTCAAAAACTGCTATTTCCTCTGCCGTTGCTCCGCTGCTGACATACACTTTCTGTTTGACCGCATCCTGTTCGCTGATTTGATAAAGCGTTGTCGCCATTTCGTCGCTGACTGCCGTCAAAATGTCCTGAAAAGCAATTGTTTCCAGAAGCACGTCAGCACATTCATCCACATCTAAAGTAATCTCAATCTCAGCGGCAGGTTTGTTGCAGCCGGATAGAGCTATGCAAACGGCAAATAACGCTATCAGCACAAATCCCCCAAGCCTTGGCATTATTTCACCCCCTTTTCCGGTCAGCATGAAAAATCTCCTCCTTTTCAAAAACCATTACGCTTTATTCTCATTCCTGAGCAACATAATGATGCCTAAGATAGTCCAGCCACAGATCGCAATAAGCTTTATTCAGATGGATCCCGTCGGTGGACGCATCGCTGCAGAGATTCCCCTCCCCGTCGGCAACGCACCGCGCCACGTCCAGGTAATACACTTTTTTCTCCGCAGCCATTTGTTGAATCAGCTCATTATACTTGCGGATATTGGTATTGTTGTATATTTCATCGCTTTGGGAGCGCTTCTTAGTAACCGGGAGGATCGACTGGACGTAAATTTGTGCCTCCGGCTTTATCTTCCGGATTTCAGCAATGACTTCGGCATATTTTTTTATGAACAGGTCGCTGTAGACCCAGCCCAGTTCGTTAATGCCGAGCATGATATAGACTTTCTGAAATGGTTCCCTTTGCAAAGCTTCAAAAATGGTTATCTTTTGCCCGCCCGGGGTTTTAACAACCTCCCGGCTGAAAATCGTATCCACTTTTAAGCCCTTGGAATGGTAATACGCGGCATTTTGCGGGCCGCTGTACAGTTGAAATCCTTCTGTGCGGGAATCGCCGATAAAAACGGCATCCTCAAAGTAGTCTTCCGTAAGGGCAATATCCGCTGTAGGCACCGGTTTGCTAAAATCATATGCCCTTGCCGCAGGCAACTCTTCTGCAGGCGCAGGATCTGCGGCCGGCGGTCCGGCATCGCTATCTTCCGCAGCTGCCGGTGCATCCTCCCTCTCCATGCCGTCAGGCAAAGGGACGGTAATTTGCCCTACCGCTAAGCCGACCGCTGGGGGCAGAACGCTTCTTTCCGCTTCCCGGGAATTACCCGGCGAAAAAACAGCGGCCAAAGCTGCAAAAAGGAAAAAAGGCATCACAACGAGGCAGAAAGACGGCAGGTGCAAAGGGCGTCTTGTTCTTGCATATCTGTTTCCCACTGATAAAAACATCCCTTCTCCGAAATAGTTCTTAAGGAAAAGTTTGCTCTCCTTAATTTTCATTTTAACCGCTTTGTTTCGACAATGATTTACAGAGCAGTTGAAAAATGGTTACAGAAAAGTTACAGTTTCTGCAAGGGGAAAGTTTCAGGTGGAAAAGGCCTGCAGGAATATAGTACAATAGCTTAAGAAGAAGGAATGCGGGAGTGAGCGTTTCATGCAGTCAGGCAGAGCGAAAGTGCTGGTCGTGGAAGATGAAGTTTCCATACGGAAGTTTATTGCCGTTAATTTACACAGAAATGATTTTGAAGTGCTTGAGGCCGGGGACGGGGAGACAGCCCTGGAGATAGCTGAAAGCTGCTTGCCTGATGTGGTTGTGCTGGATGTGATGCTGCCTTCCATGGACGGTTTTGAAGTATGCATGCAGATCAGGCAGCGGATGCCGCAGGCCGTAATTATCATGCTGACGGCCAGGGGAGAGGATATGGATAAAATCATGGGGCTGGAACTGGGAGCCGATGATTATATGGTCAAGCCCTTTAACCCTCTGGAACTCATTGCCAGAATCCGGGCCAACCTGCGAAAAGTGCCCCGTCATTCCCCTGCAAAAGGAAATTGTCTTTTCTTTCAGCAGCTCATGCTGGACCTGGAAGGGCAGCGCTTTTATAAAAACGGTCGGGAAATAGAGCTAACACCAACTGAATTTGCCATCATGAAGGTGCTTCTCAGCAATCCCGGAAAAGCATTCAGCCGGAACGAAATTATGAACAGCGTGTGGGGCCGGGATTACTTCGGCGATCTGAAAACAGTGGATGTGCATATCCGCAGGATAAGGGAGAAACTGGAAGACGATCCGTCTGCTCCCCGCTGGATAGAAACAGTCTGGGGCGTCGGCTACCGCTTGGGAGGAGGGGAGCGCTTCTGAGCATTAAAAGCAGGATAATCTTGAATTTCATGTTTATCATTGTCATTACGGTGATCATTCTGGAATTTTTTCTCATTGCCAACATCCGGCAAAACTATTATAAAAACCTGGAGGACACCCTCCTCAACCAGCTGCAGACCTCCACAGACTTATATGTAAGGTACTTTTCCGCTACAACCCTGTCCGATAATATTTTAAATAATGTGGATACCTTTTGGAAACAGGTAACTGCACAGGTGGAAATTATTGGCATGAATGGGCGCGTCCTCATGAATTCCCAGGGAGTCATCGACGACCCTGCTGCCGGAATGGGCGATGTGCAGGCTGCATTAAGGGGAGAAAAGGGCGTCTGGGTCGGCCGGTTTTCCCCTGAAGCGGAAAAGGTCATGGCCGCCTCATGCCCCATCGTGGTGGCCGGAGAGCAGGTGGGGGTTTTACGGTTTGTTGCTTCCTTAAAGGAAGTGGACCTGGAAATTAGAAACGTTGCCGGCAGGTATCTTTCTTTCGGCGGCCTGGTTATTCTTATTTCCGGGCTGGTGAGCATCATTTTGGCCAATACAATCACTGAACCGTTGAAGCAGATTACCAGAGCAGCCGAGGAAATGGCCAGGGGGAATTTTAAAGTGAAAAGCCCCTACCGGTCCAAAGATGAAATCGGTAGGCTCTCCGGGACCCTGAACTATCTGGCCAGCGAGATTTTAAAAAAGGATGAGCTGAAAAATGATTTTATTTCCTCAGTCTCCCACGAGCTGCGCACTCCCCTGACTTCCATCAAGGGTTGGGCCGTGACGCTGAAACAGGGCTTTGAAAACAGGGAGTTTTTGGAGGACGGCCTGGATATTATTGAAAAGGAAAGTGACCGGCTTGCCCGGATGGTGGAAGAACTTTTGGATTTCTCCAGGTTTGTTTCGGGGAAGATTACATTAAAAAAGGAAAAGGTTAATATTGCAGGCCTTTTGGAACACCTGCGCATCCAGCTGGCCCCTCGGGCTGAGCGGGAAGAGATAGACTTTCAGATTAAGTTTAACGGCGGAGACACCCCTTTCCTTTATACCGACGAGAACCGCCTGAAACAGGTGTTCATCAATCTGCTGGACAATGCTTTTAAATTTACAGCTCCCGGCGGGAGGGTTTCCCTGACGGCTCTGTACGGCGACGGATGCTACTGCTTTTATATTGAGGATAACGGTTGCGGGATTCCGGAGGAAGAGCTGCCCAGAGTAAAAGAGAAGTTTTATAAGGGGAAATCCAGCAAATCGCAAAGCGGAATCGGACTGTCCATATCCGATGAAATTGTCCGGCTGATGAAGGGAAAACTGGAGATCAGCAGCGAAGTCGGCAAGGGCACGCGGGTTGCCGTTTATTTGCCCCTCAAGTCTGAAGACAACGGTGGTGCGTAAAGTGCGCAAAACTTTTTGCCTTATTGTCTTGTTACTTCTTTTTGGCAGCGCGGCAGGCGGCTGTATCGGCCAAAATGCAGATTTTACCCTCAGGATTGTCCCGCCGCAAAACCCGCACCTGCCGCTGCAGGGGACATGGGAGATTGTGTCCGTCCTGAAGGAGGGCACGCCGAACAACCGGGAACTGGCAGAGCAGTGGGTGGGCAAAACCCTTCATTTTGGGGATAAAAATATCCTGCTGGGCGGGTATTTTTTGCCTGAATTCCGTTGTCAGGTAAAACGGGTCCAAGCAGAAGCTTACATACTCTATCAGCAGCAGGTTTTTCCCGACGGCTTTCGTTTTCAGAATGCCGAAATCGAAGTGATCACGCTCTCCGACGATCATCTGTTTTTGTGTGAATTTGTGCGGGAAGGTGGCGGCGAATTATTGCTGATTCTTTTTAACAATAGCTATTTGGTCAGGAAAATCTCGGATGATGTGGATGAAACAGTTTTTACCTCCGTGTCGGCAGCCGGCTTTGACATCGGCAGCCTGGCGGAACCCGGAAGCAAATTTACGGGCGTCTTGCTGGGGCTGCGCTCTCCAAACCCGGACCAAAACAACCGGCAAAATGATCATTACCGCACCCTCTGGCTGGCGCTGGAAGACCGGAAGCTTGCTCCGGTGCTGGAAACGGAGGGGATTATCTTTCCGCGAAGAAGGGGTTTTTACCGGCTGGAGGTTGCCGCAAAAAGCTGGGGGGAAAAAGGGGAAGACTTTTTAATCGCTGTTGATATGTCGGAAGAGGAATGGAAGGATGACCTCGAACTGTCGCCGGACCCTTTGCTCCGGGAGGGAAAAGAAGGCTATATTCACCGCAGGATTCGCTATATCGGCAATGATTACCTTTCCGTTGAAGAAACAGTAAAGCAGATACCAATAAGCCGCGGGGGTGCAAGGGAAGAAAGCAGGTTGTACACAGTCGCGGTTGACGGTTTGCCGGGGTTAAGAGCAATAAAAATTTCCGACCTTGCGGGAGACGGCGCTCTCCGTGCCATGGAACAGGGAAAAATCAATCTCCTGCGACAGCTTGGGCTGGAACAAACAGGTCCGGTGGATGAAGAAAATTTTTGCCTGGCCAGAAAAATGGGTTACTGGATTTTCAACGGCCGCTTGAGTTATCCCAAAGACGGTGTCTTTGTAACCGCGGATTATAATGTCGATGTCATCGCGCCAAGCCATGTGGTCTTTTACAATAAGCTGAATATCCCCTGGCCCCGGGTGAAGAATTATATACCGGCCGCGCTTGATATCTTTACTTCACCTAACAGGGACTTGGCGCTGGTTGTGACAAACAACGAAATTTTAGTTTACGGCATGTTTCAGGATAACCTTTCCGGCCGGCCTCTGGAGAGGATATCATTAAAGGAGGGCGAAGAGGTTATCATGGCTGAATGGGCTCTGGGGCAGTACTATGTTGAAAACTGGGCCATGACCTTTCAGAACTTGCACTAGGGACGGACCCTGTTGCACAGGAATGGGTTTGACCTTAATGTAATTAACAAAAGAAAAGAGGTGCCGGCATGGCCAGACAACCGAGAGAAAAAAGCGCAACCGGTTATTACCATATCATGATGAGAGGTATCAACCGGGAGTTTATTTACCGAACAGTAAAAGAGAAGCGATACTTCATGGGCCTTCTTAAGGATGAATTGAGTCCCTGTTTAGTAGGATATTGTCTGATGGATAATCATGTTCATCTGTTAGTGAATGCCCAGTTGGATGAATTATCGTTAGCTATTAAAAAAATTAATGTTAAATATGCGATGCAATATAATTATCATAATCAGAGAGTTGGTCACCTTTTTCAAAATCGTTATAAAAGCGAGGCTATACATACGGAGCCATATCTTATCCAGGTTATCCGCTATATCCATAACAACCCGGTAAAAGCTGGGATAATCCCAGGAGCGGAAGATTACCAATGGAGTAGCTATAGGGAATACCTGGGAGATACTGTTTTAGTCGCTGAACATCACAAGGCTTTTATCTTAAGTTTTTTCTCGGGAAATATTGCTGAGTTTATTCGCTTTCATCAACAGAAAGATGATTGCGAATACCTTGATACCAAAGAAGAAATAGAAAGAAATCGTATCACTTTGGCACGGGACATTATCACGGAATTTTGTAACGAAATAGGGATTTTCGATCAGTCTCAGATTAAAAATGAAGGTCGCTATATACAGGAGATAATACTTAGACTTCTCCATAAAACAAAGCTAAGTCACAGGGACATTGCACGATTATTAGAAGTGAATCGGGGTCTAGTTCATTATGTTGCTAGTAAGACAAGCAAGCAAAGGATCGTGCAATAGGGTCCGTCCCCAGTGCACACACTTGTTATGGACTGTACGGCTCAAGAGACTGGGCCACCGCCAGGGCTTCCTCTACTGATAAATTGCACATCAGATCAAAAAGCTTTTCCTTGTTTGACCATTTAACATTGACCAGCCCGTAGCGAAGTTTTGCAGTCATGTACTCAACGCCGTCCAGGCGGTGAAAATCGATTTCTGCATCAGCCCCGTAGCCTACGCCGGCAGATCCATGTCCCATAATATCGTCCTGGGTAAAAAGAATATTGCAGCCGTTATATAAAAAATCCATCAGTATGGTCCATTTGCCGTCTATCTCGATGTACTGGACCTTTTTCAAGGTATTATCCGGCAGATAGGAAGGATAATATATCATTTTGGGATAAATACCTGCAAGCTCTTCCAGCGAAGAATCGACCAAATTGGTGCTGTAGCTCATCATTTCTTCCGGATCCTCTTCCGGCGGAGGGGAAGGCGTCTTTGCCTCGCGACGGGCCGTTTCCTCGCCGAAATCAAATTGGATAAGGGTTGACTGCTCACCGATAAATTTTTTCAGGCCTTGAAAGACTGAGCCAAAGGGTAAGGCTTCTCCTTTTCCCGTGAGGCCGAAAACAGTAACGGCCAACACCAGGGCAACGAATACGGAAGCAGCTTTAAACCAGATTCTTTTTACAGGTTTTTTCTTTGTTAAATTATCGCAAAGCTCGATAGTATTTTCGATTCTCCGCCAGATTCTATCCGCATCGGGCAGGGGGCAATCGGCAATTTCGAATTCAATAGCTTTTTTAATGAGGCTATCCAGATGCTCGTCATTATCAATCAAATTGGGACACCCCCTTCTGAGGGGATAATTTGCCTGGAGCAGTTTTTTCCATATTTAAAAGATAACTCCTGATCAAAAGGCGCGCTCTTCTTAAGCGGGTTTTAACCGTATTGAGCGGTGTTTCAAGGACCTCGGAGATGTCCTTTTGCGGCATTTCCAGATAGTAATACAGCACAACCAGCGCCTTTAAATCTGCCGGAAGCGAGCTTATGCCCTCTCTAATTTCCGAGACCAGCTCTTTTTTATCCATTTCCCCGGCGGGATCGGACAAGGCGCTGCTGCTCTGCTGCTCAAAAAAATCGGACGGCAGGGCAACTACCCGGTGGAATTTCCTTGTAAAATCGATGGATCTGTTTACCGTAGCCCTGATAAGCCAGGTCTTGATCTTGCTTTTGTCCCGTATATAATCAGCATTGTAGTGCAGCGTGACAAAAACATCCTGCATAATGTCTTCCGCCAGCTGAGCGTCCTTTATAATAGAGACGGCTATACGATAGACCAGGTTTTGATACTCCGTATAAATATTTTTAACCCATTTTTTATCCATCAGTAGATGCCTCCAGCCCAGCATTTACTTTTGGCTATTTAAAAATAAAAATCCTGCAAAAAGTTAAAAAAAAGAGTAACCACTGAGCAGTTACAGCAATTATTCGGCAGTAAAAGAAACATCCTTATAATATTAAATCACCATATAGACGAAAAATAGAGACAGAGCAGGAAAAAATAGAGTAGATCTCGAAGTTCGTCATAGAAAAAAATTGGTCAAAGTATGCTATCTATCGCTAATGCTTCAACAAGCCTGTTTCTTTTGTTGCAATATTTTTAAGCAAGTATATTGGAGTGAATTGTGATTAACCTGAGAAAATATGGTAAAAAGCCATATGCAGCTGCTGTTTTACACGGAGGACCGGGTGCTCCCGGCGGAGTGGCCCCGGTAGCCAGGGAACTTTCTGCTGTTTGCGGTATCCTGGAACCTATGCAGACGTCTGCAACTCTGGAAGGACAACTCCGGGAATTGCGAGATCTTCTTGAGGAACACGGAGAGCTGCCACTCACATTGATTGGCCATTCCTGGGGAGCGATGCTTGGCTTTATCTTTACCGCACAAAATCCCCGTTTTGTAAAAAAACTTATACTTGTCGGCAGCGGGCTCTTTAATGAAAAGTATGTCCCAAAACTGTCGGAAACACGTTTAAGCCGCCTTAACGAAGAAGAAAAGTTGCAAGCCCGGAACTTGAGGGAAGCCCTAAATACCCCTGGTCTGGAAGGGAAAAGCGAACTGCTGGCCCGCTTCGGAAAGCTGATGTTAAAAGCCGATTCTTTTGATCCCCTGCCTCAAGACAGCGAAGTAATAGAGTTTCAATACCATGTCTTTGCAAACGTTTGGAAAGAGGCCAGGGAATTAAGGAAAAGCGGCAAACTGCTGGAGCTGGGTAAACAAATCCACTGCCCGACTGTAGCAATACACGGCGACTACAATCCCCATCCTGCTGCTGGAATTACCGAACCCCTTTCCCAGGTTGTGAAAAATTTTCGTTTTATTCCCTTAGCCAAGTGCGGCCATTACCCCTGGATGGAACGTGCTGCCAGGGAAAGTTTTTTCCAGCTTCTTAAAGAAGAATTGAGATAAGCAGTTTTATTGCCTGGGAAATGAAACCGGTTAAAGGGTTCGGAGAAATCGCCCAGGGGACATCAGGGATTTGCCGGATACCCGAAAGATTGTCCGGACAGCCGCGTTAGTCCTGGAAATGGTGCACTTTTTTTGATGAACAAGCGATAATTTTATAATTGGACTTGTTTTAATAAATAAGGTTATGTGATATACTTAACCTGTTATTTTTCCGTTTTGTTACTATAAAAAATTGCTAAACAAAGGGGTGTTAACTAATGAGTAAAAAAGTACTAATCTGGTCTCTGCTATGTTTGTTTTTTGTAACTTTATTATTTGCCGGTTGTGGAGGAGGAAACAATATTTCTGCACCTGAATCCGATGAGGAAGTAGAGTCAACACCTGCCGAACAATCAACTGCATCTGGGGAAGAAAGTTCTGTTGCGGAAATATTTGCCAAGGCCAAGGATATCGAAAATTTATATTTTGAATATGTATTGACCTCCGGGGAGGACGAAGCTGAAGGCAAAACATGGATTAAGGGAAAACAATTTAAAAGTGAAATATGCGTTGAAGAACAAATAATTGTTAGTATTATCGACTTTGACGAGGCTACTGCTTATACATATGTGCCTTCGCAGAATATAGCCATGAAAATAGATATCGATATGATAAATATTGAAGAATTTAAAAATCCCACTGAATACACCAAGGACATTGATCCGCATTTATTCCGGGTAGTGGAAACAACCACGTATGAAGGGCACCAATGTAAAGTTATCGTCTTCACAGATGAAGAGGTTCAGGAAGAAACTAAAATGTGGGTTTCCGAAAAATATGGCATTCCTCTGCGCGTCGAAACCACAATTGAAGGATCTACAACTGTTTTAGAATATAAGAATCTCCAGGTCGGCTCGGTTGACGACGAGGCCTTTACAATCCCGCAGGGAGTAGAGATTATCGAAATGGACATGGGTTCGGCAATTCCCGAATTAGGTGACTTTATGACAGAGTAAAACAAGTTTGCAGTAAATATACAAACAAAAGTCGCGGAAGCCTTGTGTACTAGGGACGCCGCGACTTTTTAATCTTAAAAATTGTTGCGATAATTGACATTTGACATATTTCTTTTATGTTAGATATAATGTTTTAAAATAATGACCATAACATAATTTGGTGCGGTTATCCGGTAATTAACAAAAATTAGTCAAATAATGCAGGATTTTGCCTACAGAGAGGAGAACCAAGCCAATGCTGGGATACCTGGATCACCTGCAGGAACGCTTTTTTACCTGGTGCGATAAGGTCGTGCAAGAATACATTAACAGCGGGGAAGCTGCCCTTAAACAGTGGTGGCCGCGCAAGAACCCGGACGGCAGTTATGAGTTGGTTTTTAAACTGGAAGCCCGCGATAAAAGTGTATCCGTGCGCAGCGTAGTCATACCGGATGAGTTTCATGAACTTCTTGAACGGGAGTACTTTATCGATCACCCGCCAGACAAAGATGAAGGGGCAGAGGACAAATCGGTGCAATTTGAGCCCCCGCGTTAACGCATTTTTTTTATTATTCGCCAAACCTGCACAAGCCGGTTGCCGGTGCAAAGCACAAGTTGGCGCTGATTTTGCAGTAGGACGAGGAGGTTTGGTCAAATGGGAGAAAATTTAACGAGAAAAATACTGGCCGCGCACCTCGTTGCGGGCGAGATGACCGTTGGAAACGAAATTGCCATCAGGATCGATCAGACGCTGACGCAGGATGCGACCGGCACTATGGCGTACCTGCAATTTGAAGCAATGGGTATTCCCCGTGTTAAAACGGAGCTTTCTGTTTCGTATGTTGATCACAACACATTGCAGACCGGCTTTGAAAACGCGGATGATCACCGTTTTTTACAGACTGTTGCAGCCAAATACGGTATTTATTTTTCCCGTCCCGGCAACGGCATCTGTCACCAGGTACACCTGGAACGCTTCGGCGTTCCGGGCAAAACGCTGCTCGGTTCAGACAGCCATACGCCCACGGGCGGCGGTATCGGCATGCTGGCTATTGGAGCCGGCGGCCTGGACGTAGCCGTGGCTATGGGCGGCGGTCCGTTTTACCTGACAATGCCGGAAGTTGTCAAAGTTGAGCTGATAAATAAGCTGCAGCCGTGGGTATCGGCAAAAGATGTTATTCTGGAGGTGCTGCGCCGCTTAAGCGTTAAAGGCGGCGTGGGCAAAGTTATTGAATATACCGGGCCCGGAGTGGCAAGCCTTTCCGTGCCGGAGAGGGCTACGATCACCAATATGGGTGCGGAGCTGGGAGCAACTACTTCGATTTTCCCCAGCGATGAAATAACAAAACGTTTCCTGGCCGCTCAGGGCAGGGCTGAGCAGTGGGTGGAACTGCTTCCTGATCCTGACGCTACTTATGATGAAGAGCTGGTTATTGACCTTGCCGCTCTGGAACCAATGGCAGCCTGTCCCCACAGCCCGGATGCGGTTAGAACTATCCGGGAAATAGGTGAAATTGAAGTAAACCAGGTGGCTATCGGCAGCTGTACAAATTCTTCTTACGCGGACTTGATGCAGGTTGCCTCTATTCTGCGGGGTAAGAAAGTTCATAAAAATGTTAGCCTTGTTATCTCTCCCGGTTCCAGGCAAGTTTTGGAGATGCTGGCCAGAAACGGCGCTTTGGCCGATCTGATTGCTTCAGGCGCGCGTATCCTGGAGTCAACCTGCGGCCCGTGTATCGGCATGGGGCAAGCGCCGCCATCGGGTGCCGTTTCCGTAAGAACATTTAACCGCAACTTTCCCGGACGTTCCGGCACTGCCGATGCAAAAGTATATCTGACCGGACCCGAAGCCGCGGCAGCCGCTGCCATTACCGGCAGGCTTACCGATCCCCGAATTCTTGGCAAGTATAAAAAGATTGAGCTTCCCGAAAGGTTTTTAATCGATGACAGCATGATTATTGCTCCCGCAGAGGATCCGGAGGCGGTACATGTCCTGCGGGGACCCAATGTTAAAGCGCTGCCGGTAAACGATGAGCTGCCGGATAGGCTGGCTGCAAAAGTGCTTCTTAAAGTTGAAGATAATATTACGACGGACCATATTTTGCCGGCAGGGGCGAAAATACTGCCCCTGAGGTCAAATATTCCCGCGATCAGCGAGTATGTGTTCAGCACCGTTGATCCCGGTTTTGCCGAGCGGGCAAAAAAGGCAGGACAGGGAATAGTAGTAGGTGGGCATAATTACGGCCAGGGATCAAGTCGGGAGCATGCTGCCCTTGCACCGATGTACCTGGGCGTTAAAGCGGTGCTGGCCAAATCATTTGCACGCATTCATCGGGCAAACCTGATTAACTTCGGCATCCTGCCGTTAATTTTTGTCAACGAAACAGATTATGAAAGCATCGAAAAAGATGATCTATTGGAAATAAAATCATTGCGCAGCCAGCTGGAGGCAGGGGACCGGCTGATAGTTACAAACCTCCGCACAGGCAATTCTTTCTCAGTCAGCCACGGGCTTACTCCACGTCAAAAAGCCATTATTCTTGACGGCGGCCTTTTAAATTACACTAAAAAGCAAAATATGTGATCTCAAATGATTTAAACCAGAAAGGGCGCAGGGTAAGTGGTGATTAATTTCTTGCGCCTTATTTTTAAAGCCTGGAGAAGCTTAAACACGTCTACAAATTTTACCTCGGGGTGTTTTCTTTTTCTCTGTGATAATAAAAAGGATGCGGGGCAATCGATGAAGAGCATTGCACAGGCAGATGATGCCATGATAAGGGTAACAGGGCTGGTTAAGCGTTACGGCGATTTTTTAGCTGTGGACAATATCTCTTTTACCGTAAGATGCGGTGAAATATTTGCCTTCCTGGGCCCGAACGGCGCCGGTAAAACTACGACAATAAAAATGCTGACCACTTTACTGAAACCGTCGAGCGGGCAGGTACTGCTTAACGGTTTTGATCCAATACGTGAACAGGATGCTGCCCGCCGTTCTTTCGGTATTGTCTTCCAGGAGTCAAGTCTCGATAATGAACTGACAGCGCGTGAAAATATGGTTTTTCATGCAGTGCTATACAACATACCGAAAAGTATTCGGGAAAAGCGCATTAAAATGCTGCTCGAGTTGGTGCAGCTCTGGGATCGAAAGAACGAGCAGGTAAAAAAATTTTCTGGAGGCATGAAGCGCAGGCTGGAAATTGCCAGGGGCCTGCTGCACCTGCCGAAGATTTTCTTCCTCGACGAACCGACCCTGGGCCTTGATCCGCAGACCAGGAACCTGCTCTGGGAGTATATCAGGGAGCTGAATAAAAAAGAACGAATTACCGTTTTTTTTACGACGCATATCATGGAGGAAGCCGAACGGGCTGCAGACAGGGTGGCAATTATTGACCACGGCAAAATAATTGCCCAGGGATCCCCACAGGAACTTACGGAACAGACCGGTACAGCTTCTTTGGAAGAAGCATTTCTGGCGCTGACGGGCAAAGCCCTTCGGGAAGAGGTAAGCGGCGGGAACAGCCGGATACCCAGGGGGAGGCACCATCGATGAGCGTAATTTATATCCTCTGGTTGCGCCAATTAAAGCGCTATTTCCGTTCCAAGCCGCGCATCATTGGAGCCCTCGGCCAACCCCTGCTTTTTCTCTTTGCTCTGGGCTACGGTTTCGGGCCGGTTTTCCAAAGGGCAGGCGAAGGCGATTATCTGCAGTTTCTGGTTCCCGGAATAATTGCCATGAGCGTTTTGTTTACTTCCCTGTTCAGCGGGATAGAAATTATCTGGGATCGCCAGTTTGGTTTCCTCAAGGAGACACTGGTGGCGCCGGTTTCCAGGGTTATAATAATGCTCGGGAGGACTTTCGGCGGTGCTACGGTGGCTGTTATACAAGGAATAATTATTCTTGCTATTTCGCTGCTGGCCGGATTCCGGTTTTCGAGCCCGGCTGCATTGCTGACTGCCTTATTATTTATGTTTTTGATTGCTATTTTGTTTACCGCCCTGGGCACGGCGATCGCCTCTGTGCTGGAAGATATGCAGGGCTTTCAGCTCATTATGAATTTTATCATCATGCCGCTGTTTTTTCTTTCCGGTGCACTTTTTCCGCTGGATGACTTGCCTGCGGCCGTGGGAGTGATTGTTCGTTTGAATCCCCTTTCTTACGGTGTAGACGGCCTGCGCGGCGCATTAATTGACCAGGCCCAGCTGGGAATTTGGGCGGATTTTGGAGTATTGACGCTTAGCAGCCTTGTTCTGGTTGTAATTGGCGGTTATTTGTTTTCAAAAATACAGCTGTAAGCTGTCGTTTAAGTCGTTTAATGCCGTTTAATTTAAGGAAGGCAGTAAATCGTTTGACTTCTCTCCAGGAAAGATATAGAGCACAGCTACGGGAGGTAATGAAAATATGGCACTGGATCCACAAGCCAAAGCATTTTTGGATTTTTTAAAATCTTTGGGTGCAGTTCCTGTACATGCACTGTCGCCGGAGAAAAACCGGGCCGGCATTAATTATCTTGTAAAAAAAGCAGGTATGGCTCCTCAACCGGTAGCAGAGGTTAAAGAGCAGGTGATTCCCGTTGAGGACGGTAAAATTAGCTTGCGGATTTATACACCTGAAGGCGCAGGACCCTTCCCTGTTTTTGTTTTCTTCCATGGTGGCGGTTGGGTGATGGGCGGCCTTGATATTGTCGACTCGCCCCTTAGGGCTGTTACCAATGCAGCCCGGTGCCTGGTTGTTTCTGTAGCTTACCGCCTTGCACCTGAACACAAATTTCCTGTCCCACTGAATGATTGCTACCTGGCAACCCGTTGGGTAGCTGAGAATGCCCATTATTTCAAGGGAGACGGGAGAAGGATTGCCGTTGGCGGCGAAAGTGCCGGGGGTAATCTCGCGGCCTGCACGTGTCTGATGGCCCGTGACTGCGGGCTGCCTTCTTTAAGCTTTCAGGTATTGCTTTATCCGGTAACGGACTTTTCCGGCGGGGATTATCCGTCCCGGAGCAAATTTAACGGCATTTTTTTATCAATGGATGATATGAAATACTATGAAAACCATTATTTAGCCCAAGGTGAGGACAGGAAAAACAGCTATCTTTCCCCTGTCCTGGCCGATAATCTGTCCGGTTTGCCTCCGGCCCTGGTGGTTACTGCAGGTTACGATCCGCTCCATGATGAAGGGGAAGCTTATGCAAAGCGCTTAAAAGAAGCCGGCGTCGATGTAGCTTACCATTGCTTTGAAGATATGATTCACGCTTTTTTCCTTTTTGGCGGAATGATGGAAAAAGCAAATAAAGCTCTCGTTGAACTAATTGCGCGCTCGTTAAAGGAAGCCTTCACCCGGTAAGGACAGTTTCAGCACTTTAATCAATAATGCTACAGCGCGTACAGGAGATCTAACCGGTTGGATAGGAGGGAATAACGTTTTCCAGTAGGCAAATACTAAGGTAGCAGTATAAAAATAAAAGGGAGCAATATTATTTTGTATAATTATTATGCTACGGCTTTACTGCTGTTTTTTTGCCTGCTGGCTCTTGCCGGAAGCATTGCCCTTTCATACCTGCTTTTTAAGCGGGCTCTCATTAGCGTAGTGAAAAGTTTTAGAAAACATAATGCCCTGGAAGAGAAAAACGCCAGGACACTTGCTGAATTGGGACTGAGAAAACGGGACTTTTGGGATAATCTTCGCTTTCAGCTGCGCGACTACAAACCCTATGCGCTGCAGATGCTTGTTTCCTGGAATATAGTATGTATAACTCCAGAGGGAAAGTATTATTTGTCGGAAGAAAAGCTGGCCTTCCGGATACCTTTTTTTCAAGAGCAGTTTGATTAGCAGCGCAATACTTATTGCCGCATTACACAAGAAAATTTTGCCGGCACCTTAAATGGTTTTTAAACGGATGATCTTATAACGGTCACTGAGCAGAGCACTAACGTTTCCCCGGTACTAGTTCAAAGCGGGGTAATTTTATGGAAAATTTTTTAAGAATAGAAAGGCGGTTGTTTTCCTCGGCTTTGTAGATTAGTTGGATGCGGCGGACACGCTTGCCCAGGCGATTTAACAGCCGGGTAAAAGAATCTGCCGCTTTTTCGGATAAGATGCTTAACCCCTCGGTATTAACAACCAGGTGAAAACAATGCTTGGGGAGAAGATCACGGATATGGCGGCTCAATTCTTTCACGGTTAACCGGTCCAGGAGGCCGCGGAGAGTGAGGTAAAAGGTTCCGTTGTTCTCTGAAACATAAATTTTTAAATGGCCTGCAACACCTTCTTCAGCCAAATTCCCCGTCTTTTTAACCTGGAGCCTGCGATAAAAGAGAGGCACTGTCCTGTTGGAGCACTTCTTTTGGAAACAATCCAGAATCTGGTCATACCAGCGGTTATGCTTTTCAAAACGCCGGACTAAAAACCAGCCGACGCCCCTGTAAAGAACAGATCCCCAGCCGGTCAGAAATGCATTTTGAAAGACATGGCGGAGAGAATAAAACCGCTTCATGGCCTTGACAGTCTCTTCCTGCAGTTCTTCCGGAGACATTTGAGCAGGCTGAAAGACGACATGATGCCCATCGTAGAGCTCCCAATCCTTTGTCAGAAGCCGCCCTTCAGATTCAAGCTTCTCAAATAGCGGTGTTCCCGGCAGTGGGGTCAGCATCATAAATTGGACGCTGTCAATCCTTGTTTCAAGGGCGAAATCTACCGTTTCCCGGATGGTCTGCACCGTATCTTCGTCGCTTCCGAAAACAAACATGCCGTGTACCCTAATACCGTAATCATGAAAGCGGCGAATAGAGTTCCGGATATCCTCGACGCTTTGTCTCTTGTTATATGCTTTAAGGGTGGCCGGGTTGATGGATTCAAGACCGATATAGACAATTTTTGCCCCCGTCCGGCGCATAAGATCCAAAAGCTCGTCGTTTTTGGCCGCCTCCACACGTACCTGTGCGCCCCATCCCTTCAGTTTAATTTTACGGTCCAGCATTCCTTGCAGCAATTCCTTAGTGCGCGGGTAATTGTCTGTAAAATTGTCATCACAGAAAAAGACATTTTTGCCCTGATAGAGGGATAGTTCGTCAAGAACGGCATTGGTATTGCGATAACGGTATTTTCGGCCAAACATCGCCGTAACGCAGCAAAAAGAACAATTAAACGGGCATCCCCTGGAAGTCATAACCGGAATAGAACCGGAGATTTTTTTACGAACAAAAAGATTAAGATCAGGAATGGGCAGCTCATTAAGATCTACCGCTTCTGTTCGGCAGGGATTATGTACCGGGACGCCGTCTTGCAGGAAAGAAACTCCGGGAATGTCAACTGGTTGTTCCCCCTTTTCCAGAGCGCGGACCAGGGGGAGGAAACTGAAATCTGCCTCTCCTCTGACGACATAATCTCCATACTGCAAAGCCTCTTCAGGGACAAAGGTTGCATGAATTCCTCCGATTACCACGGGTATTTGGTGGGACTTAATAAAACTTGCCAGGCGGTAAGCTTCCTGGCTGGTTGAAGTTGTCGTGGAAATACCGACGAGGTCGGCATCTAAAATATCGGACCAGGGCAGATCTGTAATTGCTTCCAAATAAATATGTACCTTATAGCCTGCATTTTTTAACTGAGTCCCCAGCAAAGGCAGCCCAAGCCTCGGCATCTTTGCAGTACTAAAAACATGCTCCTTCCTGGTTTTGGGTTCAATCAGAACAATTTTTTTCATTTAAGAACTCCTTCCCAGGTCAAACAACACAAATTAATGTTGCTGTTCCCAAGTCTTTTTAATTAGTATCTCTTGGAAAATGAAAATTAATCGAATACTGCAGTGGAAGTTAGAGTAAACAAAGCCTTTGGCTCGCGGCTATCTTTGCAGCAATTGTTTAAGGCTTTTATTATTGTTATATTTTACATCGGGCTTTTAAATCCTTTAAATTTTATTTGTATTTGGCCAAATATAAAAAAAAACATGTCTAGGATGCGAAAATGCTTATCCTTAAAACATGTTTCAGCAGCGATTAAATTTTTTTATATTTTTATTTGATGGAGATAACCTTTTGAAGTTGAACCAAATTAAAAATCCTCTGCACATAACTGCTGTTTACATTGATAATACGCAGTTCACCCTGGTTTTCTCTTAACATTTTCTGCAATGCGCAGATTTTTCCCAGGCCCGAAGCATCAATAAAATTGGAAAGGGAAAAATCTAGAGTTATCCTGCGATACCCCTCTGCAATAAGGGAATAAATTTGTTCCTTCAACTCGGAGGAGTTCGTCGCCGTCAGCTTCTGTCCCATGAAGACTACTGCCTCGTTGCGATTTTTTTTCTGCACTGTCATCAGTGTTTCCTCCCGAATTTAAAGAGAAAAGAAATCATCTGTGTTAATTTATCAAACTTTTTAAATTATAACAAATCATATCATATTTATATGTTAAATATGTTAAGAAAAGGTAAATTCTTGTAAATTAATCATTAAATAATAGAAACTAGTTTTGCCTTTCCTTTTGCATAAATGCAAATATGATTCTACTGCATAAACTCCATTTGCAAAGTGTTCGCTTAAAACCAGTAATCAATCACACATTAATTATCCTTTTCTATTTTATTGATAATAAGCCGGCCGTACTCGTCTTCATAATAATAAAAAATAACTTTTTCCCCGTCCGTAAGGCTGTCTGCTAAAGTTTGCTCGCTTAGGTAAAAGGCCAGCGGTTCTCCGTTAATTTCTATTTCCACACTGTTGCTGTCAATTCTTCCCGTCAGAGTCCCCTCCGCACTGTGCAAGACAATTTCTTTTTCTGACGCGCCGTGATCGCGTGTCGCGGTGTCTTCCGGAGAGATGGGTAAAAAGGCTTCACCGGCAGTGTTTTTTATGCTGAAAAACTCATAAGCGTCTTTCAATTTGATAAGCATTGACGGATAAGTGAGTACCTGAAGAACGGCTTTTTCTTGCGAAGGCTTCTTTTCTTCCACGGTAATATTCAGGGTATCTTTCTGAACTTCTATCTTCTCTAATAATATGGAATACCCCCCGGTCCGTTTTTCACCGGAAGATATAAATATGAAAAGATCACCCCCGGTTTGGAATTCCTGCGGGCTAAATATAAAATACCCCCTTTGTTTCTTAAGACTTTGAATTGTATCTTGCATTTGCACCGGTAATTCTTCCGGGAAAGCGCCTTCGTTTTCCCATACTTCATATTCCTCCACTATCTTAGTCTCCGGCTCGCTGCTGCCCTTTTCGGATTCGCTCTGCGAATTTTCCGGCGGGCTGGGGTTGCATCCCGCCAGGAGCAATAATGTGGCTAGGAAGGTTGCCAGTATAATAATAATTTTTTTCAAAGCGCTCCTCTCCTCGTTTATGTTCTCTTTAATTAGACGAAGAAGCAGCTTTTCCGTTGCAGTAATTTTGCCGGCGTTAGTTGCTTTACATCTCTGAGAAGGACGGTTAAGATAAAGGGTGAAAAAGAGAGGATGAAATGATCTTGAAAAGCACTTTTCGGGGGAAAAAATGGCTCTTCTAGAGGTACGCAACATTTTTAAAGCTTATGCTGACAACAGTATTCTTGAGGGGGCTTCCCTGCAGGTGAACCCCGGTGAGAAAATAGGGCTGGTAGGTGCGAACGGCAGCGGAAAAACCACGTTGCTGAAATTAATAATGGGTCTGGAGGAACCCGATCAAGGGGAAGTTTTTATTTCCAAAGGGCTGTCGCTCGGCTACCTGAGCCAAAAACCGGGCTTTATGCCCCGGGCAAGCCTGCAGGATGTGTTAACAGAAGCTTTAAGCGAGATATATTCAATTAAGGAAGAACTTTCCCGCTTGGAAAAAGAGATGTCCTTCTGCGGGGCAGACAAAAAGGAAACAGTTCTTGCCTCTCTTATGGAACGATATGCACAGCTTTCCCAGATTTTTGAGGAAAAAGGGGGGTATCAGCTTGAAAACCGCCTGCGAATGATAGCTCGCGGCCTGGGTTTTCAAGAGAGCGACCTGCAGCGGAGGGTGGAAAATTTTAGCGGAGGAGAAAAAACCAGAACACAGCTTGCGGCGCTGCTGCTCCGTGAACCGGACCTTCTCCTCCTGGATGAGCCTACAAATAGCCTAGACAGCGAGTCGGTTGAATGGCTGGAAAATTATCTTGGAAGCTGGCGGGGAGGGCTTCTGGTTGTTTCACATGATCGCTTTTTTCTCGACCGCATTGCCGGCAAAATTGTGGTTTTGGAAAACAAAAAGCTGCGCTCTTACAGGGGCAATTTTTCCAGCTTTATGGCCCAGCGGGAAGTGGAAAGGGTAACCCTGGAAAAAGCATATAAAAAACAGGAGGCAACAATAAAAAAAGACCTGGAATTTATCCGCAACGCCTCTGGCGATGAGAGGGCAAAACGCCAGGCGCGCAGCAGGGAGAAACGACTGGCAAAGCTCGACCTTTTACAAAAGCCGGATGCGGCTAAGTCCTGGAAAACGCGCTTTGGCTATGCGGGTCGGGGAAACCGGAGCGTCGTTGTTCTGGAAAAGGTTGCAAAATCTTTTGGCCCCTTAACTGTTTTTACTGATGTTACATTTAAGATCAACTGGGGGGATCGAGTTGCCATAGTGGGTCCCAACGGGGCCGGGAAGACGACCCTGCTGCGCATCATAACCGGTGGAGAAACGTTTGATTCAGGTATTGTCGAGATTGGCCAGGGTATTCGGATTGCCTATTTTGATCAGGAGCATAAATCCTTAAAAAGCGAACTTACTGTTCTGGAAAATATTATTGAAGCTTCGGGAATGACGGAGGCTGAGGCGCGCCGCTACCTGGGAAGTTATCTTTTCCAAGGTGATATGGTTTTTAAAAAAGTGCACTCTCTCAGCGGCGGGGAAAAAAGCCGCCTGGCCCTGGCTAAAATGGCCCTGGGAGAAAGCAATTTTCTTGTTATGGATGAGCCCACCAATCACCTTGACATCTGGGGGATAGAGGAACTCGAAACCTCACTTTCCGCCTACCCGGGGACACTGCTCATTGTTTCCCACGATCGTTTTTTTATCTCCCGCACTGCTACAAAAATTTTGGAGGTCAAAGATAAGAGAGTAACGCTTTACAATGGAACATACCTGGAATACAAAGAATTAAAGGAAAAGGAAAGCAAGAACTCCTCCTTTAATCTTTCGGAGACACCGGCCAAACAGCAGCGCCGCGAAAAAAGGGAGAGGGAAAAGGCCCTGAGGGAGGAAATCCTGGCACTGCGGCGCAAAAAACGTAAACTGCATAGTTTAATATCCGGGATAGAAGAAAAAATTGCCCTTGGCGAAAAAAAAATCAGCTGCCTGGAAGAACAGCTGGCCAGGCCGGGAATGTATGACGATTTTAATAAGGTGCGTCCCCTTCTGGATGAATTAACGAAAACCAGGGATGAAGTCGGGGAACTATATGAAGAGTGGGAAAAATTGAGCTTATCTTTAGACGAACTCCCGCAGGAAGAATAAAGGGGGCAAAATAGGAGGTGGCAAGGGTGAGCCGCTTGTACAGGTCCCGGAAAAACAGGATAATCGGCGGTGTTGCCGGTGGACTGGCGGAGTATTTCCGCGTTGACGTTGCTTTAATCCGTTTGTTGTGGGTGGTGGCGTCCTTTCTGGGCGGCGGGGGTATTCTGGCGTATATTATAGCCTGGATTGTTATCCCCGAAGAGAATCCCTTTGCCTCATCACCAGAAGAAACCATGGGCAGCATTAAAAGGCAGCGCAGCGCGGGCTTGTTGCTAATCGGCCTTGGAATTATTTTTTTGGCCAATGAGCTGATCGGTTCTTTCATTTATTACTTCTGGCCTTTGTTAATCATTGCGGCCGGTATTTTTCTTATTTGGCGCAGCGCAAAGGGGGCTGGAGAATGAGAATAGGTTCATTTGTCGCGGGTCTTCTGCTGATCATTGCAGGACTGGTTATTTTTTTGCACAATATAGGTTATGGTTCGTGGATTTTTTTCACCCAATTATACAAATTTTGGCCGGTAATACTAATCCTGATTGGGATTAGTCTCTTTTGGGGAGGGGTAATTCCCCGACTGCTCGGCATATTGCTTATTCTTGCCCTTTCCGGCGGTATCATCGCTTTAACTCTCCTCCATTCCTCTTCCGGTTATGAGCTCTCCCGCGGTCAAAGAGAAACAACGTTGGTTGTCGATCGTTTAAGCTACTGGGGCGTGACTTCCGGTGAAGAGGGAAAATTTTAGTGGATCCGGAAGGGGACAGATATTAGAAGGGCTGTTTGGCGAAGCTGCAGGAGCTGTGGCTTTTTGTGAACAGAAACTGTTAAATTAGAGCAACGATTCGCACCCCGGCCCTTTTTCTTACCTGCAAGGTGAATAGGATGAGGCCGGGGTTTTATTTTTATGTGATCAAATTTTTATGATATATTTTAGGAGGTTGCTGCTTATAATTTAAAAAGAATGAAAATTAAGCGGTTTTTGATGTTTTTGATAACTTAAACATCTTTATTTATTATTTATTTACCTTTTAGTTGAAGATAAATAGTTTTCCCAAAACGAAAAATTGTGTTAAAATATAGACTATAAAATAAAACGACAAGGATAGCGAAGATTTAAAATTAAGGTTAAAAAACAAATAGGCGTGCAATTCAGTCATTAGTGACTGTTTTTAACTAAACCAGGTGTCAGAATTGACCATTTTTAGAAGGGGGTGAGCTTGCTTTTTCGACATAATTCTTTGAAAAAATGAGACAAATAAGAAGCTTCCCGCAAATGGCATCATTTTTGCAGTAACAATACTTAAGGTGACTTGGATATGTAGCCAGGGGGGTGGTAGCAAAATTTTCAGCAATAAAATTTTTTAAAAAAGTAGAAGAATCTAAGAAAGTAATCTTGTTATGGAGGTGCACAAAATCGTGATAGTCAAAAGAGCTGCCCATAAAGTAAGCTATTTTCTTGACTACTTAGCCCGGTGGGTTTTAACGGCTCTCATGTTGCTTGTCGTAGGAAATGTAATTATGCGTTGTTTACTGAAATCCCCCATCCAAGGGACTGTCGAATTTGTAGAATTTCTCAATGCAGTTGTCATTGGTCTGGCGCTGGCCTATTGTGCAACCCTGGGAGGACATATCTTCGTTACTTTTTTTACGGAGAGATTAAACAAAACATTACAGCTCGTTATAGATATTGTCATTGATTTACTGGTACTGGCATTTCTAGGGCTAACTGTGTCAAGGTTATATATTTACGGCCAAAGCATGTACCAGCTGGGTCAGGTTTCCTTAACAACCCAAACGCCCTACTATCCGTTTGTTTATACAATCGTTGTGGGTGTCCTGGCTTATTGTCTAGTCGTTGTAGGGGATATAATTGAGAATATAGCAAAGGCGGTGAAGAAATGAGCCCAATAGTAGCTGGTTTTATTGGTATTGTTGCCTTTTTAATCCTTTTGGTGCTCAGGATGCCAATTGCCGTAGCAATGGGGCTAGTGGGTGTTATTGGTTTTGCTTATATCAATTCTCCCGTAGCAGCATTAAGGATGCTGTCATCCGATATTTATACATCTTTTGCTTCCTATTCCCTCAGCGTAATTCCCATGTTTGTTTTGATGGGGTTTCTGGCCTATTATGCGGGAATCGGTTCAAGGCTTTATACTTTTGCCTATAAAGCTTTTGGCCATCTTTCCGGTGGGCTTGCCATGGCAAGCGAAGTAGCCTGTGCTATTTTTGGCTCTGTTTGCGGTTCCAGTACAGCCACCGCGGCAACCATCGGTTCAATAGCTATTCCTGAGATGAAAAAATACGGTTACAATGATACCCTTTCCACAGCAAGCGTGGCTGCAGGAGGCGCAATTGGAATTTTAATTCCTCCCAGCACTATTTTCGTTATTTACGGCGTGGCAACGGAGCAGTCCATCGCTAGGCTCTTTTTGGCAGGCGTCATGCCCGGGATTCTTCTGACGCTGCTCTATGGCGACAATCTGGTTCATGACCCGGCGCAACCCGTCCCTCGGACCTCCGGGACCAGGCCCGCGGCCACCCGTAAAAGAGGTTCTGGCATCCCTTAAAGGCGGTTTAATTGAAGTAATAATAATTTTTGTTATCTCCATCGGAGGCTTGTTTGCCGGAATATTTACACCTACTGAGGCCGGCGGCGTCGGCGCAGCGGGCGTTCTGCTCGTCACCGCTTTGTCCAAGTCGATGAACTGGAAAAGATTTAATAACGCTCTGTCCGACACAACCCGGACATCGGCCATGATTTTATTCCTCGTTGCCGGGGCCATGATTTTCAGCCGCTTTATGGCCGTCAGCCGCATACCCTTTGAGCTGGCCAGCTGGGTGGGAAGTCTTCCGCTGCCTCCTTTCCTTATTCTTATTGTTATTTTGATCCTGTATATCTTTTTTGGAATGTTTATTGAAATGATCCCTCTTATTTTGCTGACCGTTCCCATCTTTTATCCTGTTGTGGTGGAGGTGCTCGGTTATGATCCCATCTGGTTCGGCGTGATTATCGTTCTGGTTGTAGCAATGGGCGTTATTACGCCTCCTGTGGGCATTAACGTGTATGTTATTAAAGGAGTGGCCAAAGAAGTTCCGCTGGAGGTTATCTTCAGGGGGATCTGGCCGTTCTTATTTGCAAGTATAATATGTTCCTTGCTTTTAATGATTTTCCCCCAAATCGCTACATTTTTGCCGAATATGCTGATGTAGCAGATTAATTGTGATTAATTTTTAAAAATTTTTGAAAGGAGTTTTGCTCGTGCAGGTTAAAGGAATCGACCGGTACTGGAATCCTGTGCTGGAAACTTTGCCTCGTGAAAAATTGCAGGCTTTGCAGTTTAAAAAATTCAAAAGGGTTGTAGAGTGGGGATACCAAAACTCCAAGCTGTACCGCCGCCTTTATGATGAAGCCGGCTTTCATCCTCAAGATTTAAAGACCTTTAAAGATATCAGCAAGGTCCCCACACTGCAAAAAGAGGATTACCGTTTGGCACAGGCAAAGGAGCCTTATCCTTATGGAGACAGCCTCTGCGTCCCTCTGCAAAGGGTAACGGAGTACCATCAAACCAGCGGGACTACCGGGCAGCCCGTCTACCAGCCCGATACCTGGCAGGACTGGGAATGGTGGAGCGAATGCTGGTCTTACATTCTCTGGGCTCAGGGCTTTCGAAATACTGATCGAGTCTTTATTCCCTTCGGCTATAATGTTTTTGTCGCTTATTGGGCCGGACACTATGCTTGCGAAAAAGTGGGTTGTGAGGTGGTTCCGGGGGGAATTTTAAATACGGAGGAAAGAGTTCTGAAGATGAAAGAGCTCAGGGCCACTGCCCTGATGGCTACCCCGACGTACGTTTTGAGCATGGCGGAAACCTGCCGCAACAAGCTGAAATTGGATCCGGGGAAAGACCTCAATATCCAAAGGATTCTCTGTGCCGGGGAGCCCGGAGCCAGCGTCCCGGCGACGAAAAAACGTATGGAAGAAGCCTGGAATGCCAAAGTCTTTGATCATGTGGGAGCAACGGAAATAGGGGGTTGGTCCTTTGAATGTTCCGCGCAAAAGGGACTGCATGCAAATGAAGCATTTTTCCTTGTGGAACTGGTGGATATCGATACCGGTGAGCCCATTGAGGAGCCGGGGAAAATAGGCAAAATCGTTATTACTGCTTTTGATCGCGAGGCGCAGCCATGTATCCGGTTTGATTCCAAGGATGTGAGTATGTGGGGTGAACCATGCGAGTGCGGACGGACTTTCCGGCTGCTTAGCGGCGGAATACACGGCCGCGTGGATCATATCACCAAGGTAAAGGGAGTTCTGTTCAGCCCGGTAGCAGTGGAAGAAGTCGTTCGCAGCATGCCTCAGCTGGGAGATGAATATGAGCTTATCGTTTCCAAGAAGGGGGATACCGACTCGTTAACTCTAAAGGTGGAGTTATCACCGGATAACCGCGATACGCAGGAAAATGTCCTGCAGGAATTGAGCAGGCAGCTCCGGCTAAAAACGAACCTTGCTTATAACATAGAATTTCATCCCTTTGGCAGCCTGCCCCGCTACGAAATTAAAGCCAAGCGTTTTAAGGATCTCAGGCAGGGGCATTAAAGTTGTAACTGCCCCGAGGATTAAAAGGAAGGCTGTGGCACAAGGAAAGAAAGCAAACCTTTCTTGCCCTGCCGCTCCCCAGGAGCAGGTTTGATAATGCGGCGAAATGGAAATTCATCAACGAGGAGGTGTCCGGAAGTGGTAACAGCGGAAGTTGATTTAAAGGAAATGGATAAGATTATTAAGGATGTAAAAGCAAAAATTTTGAGGCTGGTAGAAATTTCAAAGGGAATGCAATGCGTTGACAGAAACTGCGATCGCATCCTGGCCAGTTTAAAAATGCTGGAATTAAACATATCTGATGTTGTGGAATTTCTTGATTAAAAAAGACTTTTTACAGAGCGCAGAGGTATAAAAACTTTAAATTGAGGCTAATAAGCCGCCTTTTTACCAAGCTGAAAAAGGCGGCTTATTATTTCCCGGCCTCTACATTGCCGGCAGTAAAAAGGACGCTTAAAGCATACAATTTATACCCTGCAATCCCTCAAGTGCCCTGCAGGGGATTGAGATATGGGGCGGGGAAATATGGTAATCGCGCGGGTTGATGCGTATGACAACGGCACCTTTTTTTCTTCCCAGGGTTTCGCCCATATTGCGTATCGTGGAGATAGCGGTACCGGCACCCAGTTCAATGATTGCCAGCGGGGAAGGGGCCTGCTTTAAAAAAGCGCGGAAATTAGCTTCTTGTTGGTCTGAACGGCGGCTAATCCAGGAAAAGTCGCCGAACATGAGCACATTTGGCCTGGAAACGTCTCCGCAACGGGGACACCTAAGGATCTTCCGGGCGCGCATGGTGTGAAGATCTACGGGAATAATTTCGGTATTTTCCCAGATGTCATCGCTGCAGGGACTGAGGCATTGCAGGAAATGGATGGAACCGTGAATTTCATAAATTTTATCTTCAGGAAAACCTGCCTTCTGGAATTGTCCGTCTACATTGGATGTTACGACAAAATATTCCATTTTAAAGCGTTGTATCCATTCCTGGAGCAGAAAAAATCCTTGGTGGGGTCTGGTGTGGCGATAGAGGTCGATGCGGTGTGCATAAAACCCCCAGCCGAAAGGAGGATCATTTCTAAAGTGAACAGGGTTGGCCGCATCATAGTAGTTGATCCCCAGTGGTTCGTACATCGGGTATGATTTCCAAAAACCTTTTTCTCCCCTGTAGTCGGGAAGCCCTGAATCCACGCCCATCCCGGCGCCGGCAGTTATTATTAAAGTACGCGCCTTTTTTATTATCCTTGCAGCCTCTAGAAAACGGTCCTTCAAGATTTCTTTCATAATTAAATTTTTCTCCGTTAGAATTTTTTTAAATTATTCGTTGTCAAAGAGAATAATCCTGCTTAATGGATGCGCAACCCCTAGTAGATATTCCGGCAGCACATGTATTTTTGTCAGTTTGTTGGATCAACTTTTCATACAGTTTGCATTAGGAAGAAAAATAACATTTATGTTAATCTTTGCAGGATTTTATTTCTTATTGTCGAATAATAGTATTACTCACAATAAGGGGGGGTGTAGAAAAGTATGAATACAGTTGCCCTCGGAAAGCGAATAAAAGCTCTCAGAAGGTTAAAGCGCATGACCCAGCAGCAGCTGGCGGAAAAGCTGGATCTTTCTCCCAGCCTTCTCAGCAATATTGAACGGGGAATCAAAGAGGCCCAGCCTGAACTGTTGGAAAAGATGGCTGCCACATTGAATGTTCCTCGTGAAGAGTTTTTTTTACTTTCTATGCCGATAACTTTGAGCAGAAAACAAGTACTCTAAGAGCAAAAAATTATGCTTTAATATAAGCCGGGCGTAATATGTATTGTATCAAGCCCGGCTTTTCGTATTTTTATGCGGGTTGAAATGCCCTTTTTTTTTTGATATAATAGCGCTGTTCACAAAAATGTGCACAAGCTTTTAAGGGGTTGTCCACTTGTTTGAAGAGCAGTTTCGAATTGGCGAAAAGATTATTAGTATGCGCAGGATTGAGGAAGTGGTGCAGTCTGCCCTGAAGTTGCGTTCCGAGGGCCTTTCCCAACAGGAGGTGGCCAATGCCCTTCGCCTGGATCGGTCTTTTATTTCACGCTTGGAGAGTATAGGTGAAGTGCGCAAAGGGAAAAAGGTTGCCATTATCGGTTTCCCTTTGCAAAACAAGGAGGAGATTATAAAGCTTGCCCAAAAAGAAGGGGTGGATTTTGTTTGGGTAATGAATGAAAAAGAGCGGCTGGATTATGTCAGAAACCAGACGGCCATGGATTTTTTTAATCAAGTTATTGAAGTGATTACAACACTTAAAGCATACGATACGGTTATTCTGGCCGGCTCACGGAAATGGCAAAAAATAGCCGAAGCCCTGCTGGACAGCCAGGTTATTTTCCTGGAGCTTGGGAGCTCGCCGATAACGGAAGACTGTTTTTTAAGCCCGGATTTATTAAAAACGGTTCTGGAACAGGTATTGCTTAGAACATAAGTTGTTGCAAGAAGGATGTGAGCAAGTGAAAAAGGTTGTCAGCATCAGTCTGGGTTCGTCAAAGCGAGATCATTCAGCGGAAATTAATCTTATGGGGCAGGATTTTCTCATTAGTCGAATCGGTACTGACGGGGATATGGATAAAATGATTCAATTCATCCGGGAGAATGACGGCAAGGTAGATGCTTTCGGATTGGGGGGAATGGACCTTTATATCCAGGCAGTGGATCGGCGTTATTCGCTTCGGGATGCAGAGAAAGTTGCGGCAGCAGCAAAGATAACCCCTATTGTAGACGGGTCAGGCTTAAAGAATACCCTGGAGCGCCGTGTAGTTGAGTACCTGCTCCAGGAAACAGATATCCTTGCGGAGAAGAAAAAAGCCCTCATTGTCAGCGCTATGGATCGTTGCGGCCTGGCCCAAAGCCTTGAAGAAGCGGGCTGTGAGATGGTTTTTGGAGATGTAGCTTTTATCCTGAATATTCCCGTGCGCATTAAATCCCTGAAGACCCTTGCTTTTCTCGCTCGTTTGCTTGTTCCCATCATTAGGCTTCTTCCTTTTTCGATGATTTATCCAACGGGGAAAAAACAGGAAAAAAGCAAGCCCCGATTTCCCCGTTTTTTTCAGGAGGCTGATCTTATTGCCGGGGATTTTCATTACATACGCCGCTATATGCCTTCGGAATTGCCCGGAAAAATTATCATCACCAATACTGTTACCAATGAAGATCTCTCTTTGCTCCGGGAAAAAGGGGTAAAAACCGTGATTACGACCACCCCGGAAATTGAAGGGCGCTCTTTTGGAACGAACGTCATGGAGGCGTTGCTGGTGGCCTATACGGGGAGTAAAAAGGAGCTCAAAGATGATGAATATTTGCTTCTTCTTAAAGAACTGGACTTTAAGCCGCGAATTGTTCAATTGTAGCTTTCAACTTTATTGCTGAAAGGAGGTTGCCGGTTATAAAAAAACCGGGATGTTCGCCTATGGTGCCTGTTGATTTTTCCTTTATTTTGCATCCTTTGACCAATGAGGATATTTTTCGCAAACTTAAGTTTATGCGCAATTGGCCTTCCTTCCTGGTGGAAAAAACCATGCGCATGTTGCCGCCTTTGTGGACATCGCGGATAACCGGGATCTCCTCGCCCTACAATAGCGTCGAAGGGTGTTTTATGGCTGTATTCCTGACAACAAGGCAAATGCTTCAGCTCCCTCCCGAGGTGGTGATACGAAAAATTATTGCTGCAGGTAAGAAGGCTGCACGGGCCGGAGCCAAAATTGTGGGCCTTGGTGCAATGACTGCTGTCGTGGGGGATGCTGGAATTACAATTGACCGCAACCTGGATATTGCTGTGACGACGGGGAACAGTTATACCGTTGCTACGGCACTGGAGGGAACGGAAAAGGCAGCTGCCTTAATGGACATCGATCTGAGCCGAGCTGAAGTGGCAATTTTAGGGGCAACCGGTTCCATTGGAAGTGCCTGTGCCCGCATTTTGGCAAGAAAGGTAAACTATCTCACGCTAATTGCCCGCAATACCCAACGCCTGGAAAGGCTTGCAGAAAGGATAACCGGTGAGACCGGGCTGGCTGTCAAAGTTACCTCCAACATCAAGGAAGCGGTGCGAAAGGCTGACATTATTGTGGCTGTATCCAGCTCTGCGGAAAGCCTTATTGACCCGGAAGATCTCAAGCCCGGGGCTATAGTATGCGATGTGGCCAGGCCAAGGGATGTATCCGTCAAGGTGGCGGAAAAAAGAGATGATGTCCTTATTATCGAAGGCGGCGTTGTCCAGGTACCGGGAGATGTCAATTTTAATTTTAATTTCGGCTTTCCTCCGGGAATGGCCTATGCGTGCATGGCTGAAACGATGATACTTGCCCTGGAGAAGCGCTATGAGAGTTTTTCCTTAGGTAAGGAAATTACAGTGGAACAGATTGACGAAATCAATTCCCTGGCAGCAAAGCACGGCTTTAAACTGGCTGGTTTCCGCAGTTTTGAACGGGCTCTTAGTACAGACGATATAAAGAAAATAAAAGAGAGGGCTAAGCTCCGCCTCGGATTTGCTACTGCCGGGAAAAATTGAATTATTACTTTCGATCAATTGTTTTTAACTAAATTTTTAACCCGTTTTTAAAACGGGTTTTTGTTTAGATTTTTCTCTCTTGCCTTACAGTTTAGGCAAATTTTTGTTTGACAAATGCAGCCTGTTTGTCTATAATGGGAAAAAACATGCAGCTTTTATCCTGCCTGCCTTCGTGCCGGCAGGGCAAACAGCTACTTTTGTAAGCTGTTAATTAAGTGTCAAGTTAAGGCTTGGCACTTATTAATCTGTCGGTAAAGCTATAAAATACGGGAATATTTAAGCGGCTTAAAACATATAATGTCACCTAAATAAATGGTAACTGCCCAGAGGTTAATAGGAGGTGTGTCCCCGCACCTTAAGCAAAGTGGGAAGACGATGGAGCCAGCCCGAGATATAACAGATTATCTCTTAAACTGAGCAGTTACAATAAATGAATACCATGCTATTAAACAATTGAAGGAGAGAGATGCATGTCGTCCAAAGAGGTAGTCCTTACCCAAAACGGGCTAAAAAAACTGGAGGATGAACTGTTATATCTGAAATCCGTAAAAAGACGAGAAGTTGCAGCACGGATAAAAACGGCTATTTCATTTGGGGACTTAAGTGAAAACTCCGAATATGAGGATGCAAAAAACGAACAGGCTTTTGTCGAAGGACGGATCCTCACATTAGAAAAAATGTTGAGAAATGCCCGCCTTATTGATAACGAAACGAACAGGGAAGTAGTTGATTTCGGGGCAACTGTGCGGCTTAAAGATTTGGAAAACAATGAAGAGCTTCAGTTTACCATTGTTGGGTCAGCGGAATCGGATCCTGCGGATAATAAAATCTCCAATGAATCTCCAGTTGGAAAAGCCATCTTTGGTTCTCCCGTCGGCGCCATTGTTGAAGTAAAAGTGCCGGCAGGGGTCATGCGTTATCAAATACTGGATATTAAATAATTTACAGAACCAGCATAGAATTATTTAAAATTAAACCGGACGGGGGTTTTATTTTTTAAATGTTGACAGGTCATCATAGCGATCAGGAATTAAATCGGCGCAAAAAAATTATTGCTTTTCGTCAGCAAGGTCTGGAACCTTACGGGGAAAAGTATGCTGTTACTCATTATTCACGGGATATTATCGAGGATCCGGACAGTTTTATGGGAAAAAACGTCAGCCTGGCCGGGAGGATTATGACTAAGAGGGGGCATGGAAAAGCCGCCTTTGCCCATATCCAGGATAGCAAGGGGCAGATCCAGATTTACCTTAGGGAGGATCAGCTTGGTGAGAAGAATTACACCTTCTATAATGAGCTGGATGTCGGGGATATAATTGGAGTTACAGGGGAGGTTTTTGCAACAAAAAAGGGAGAAATTACAGTGAATGTGTCTTCCTTTTCCCTTTTATCCAAATCCCTGCGTCCCCTACCGGAAAAATGGCACGGCCTGAAAGATATTGAATTGCGTTACCGGCAGCGGTACCTTGATCTGATGGTCAATCCGGAGGTCAGAAATGTTTTCGTGGCGCGGAGTAAAATTATTCAGGAAATGCGGTCTTATCTGACGGAGCGGGGTTTTTTGGAGGTGGAGACACCGGTAATGCACACCTTGGCCGGAGGGGCCAATGCCCGCCCGTTTATTACACATCATAATGCACTGGATATAGACTTGTACCTGCGCATTGCCACCGAACTCCATCTTAAGCGTCTCGTTGTCGGTGGGATGGATAAAGTTTTTGAACTGGGCCGGATATTTCGCAACGAGGGTATATCTACGAACCATAATCCTGAATTTACCAGTGTGGAGATTTATCAGGCCAATGCAGATTATGAGGATATGATGATACTTTTAGAAGAAATGACTGCCTCCATCGCCCGCGAGGTGTTGGGAACAACGAAAATCGAATACCAGGGAAAACATCTCGATCTGGCCCCGCCCTGGCCGCGGCGCAAACTTCAGGATATTGTTCTGGAGATGACGGGGGTGGATTTTGATACTATTGAAGATGACGATGCTGCTCGCAAAATTGCCCGGGAAAGAAATCTTGAAATGAAGCCGAATCTAAGCCGCGGCGAGATTCTTTTTGCTTTTTTTGAAGAATTTTGTGAGGATCGGCTGGACGGTCCGGTTTTTATTAAAGATTATCCTGTAGAAGTGTCGCCTCTGGCCAGGCGGTGCAGCAGCGATCCCCGTTTCACTGACCGCTTTGAAGCTTTTATAGCCGGGAAAGAAATAGCCAACGCTTTTACGGAGCTTACCGACCCTCTGGACCAGCGGGAACGTTTTGAACTGCAAGTATCCCGGCGGGCTTTGGGTGACGATGAAGCACATATGATGGATGAAGATTTTGTAACTGCACTGGAGTACGGAATGCCGCCTACGGGAGGCCTGGGGATAGGAGTCGACAGGTTGGTTATGATTCTGACCAATTCTCCTTCTATCCGTGACGTAATCCTCTTTCCAACGATGAGACCAAAGGAGTAAACCATTTACGGCCTTTCCCGGCCGCTTTTTTTAATTTTTCTGGCTTGGATAAGGAGGAGACAAAATGTTATCCCAAAAAATTGCAGACAATTTGAAACGTTCTTCCTGGATTAGGGCAATGTTTGAAGAAGGAGAAAAACTAAGGGCTATTCACGGGAGCGATAAAGTGTTTGATTTTACCCTGGGCAATCCCGATACAGAGCCTCCGGATTCCATTAAAAACACATTTAAGAAACTTGTCCTTGACGATGTACCGGGAATACACCGTTATATGAACAATGCCGGTTTTGACGATGTCAGGGAGGCAGTTGCCGAACAACTTCAAAGGGAGAGCGGTGTTTCCCTTGCAGCGGGAAATATTGTCATGACCTGCGGAGCAGCCGGCGGCCTTAATGTTGTGCTCAAGACTATTTTGGATCCGGATGATGAAGTTATTGTCCTGGCCCCCTACTTTGTTGAATATTTATTTTATATAGATAATCACGGAGGTAAACCGGTCATCGTCAATACTTCTCTAGAAAACTTTCAGCCGGATCCGCGAGAACTTGACGCGCACATTTCCCCTCGTACCAAAGCAATAATTATCAATTCTCCCAATAATCCCACCGGTGTTGTTTACAGAGAAGAAGTGCTGCAAAGCATGGCTTCGGTTCTTGAGGCCAAAGAAAAAAAATACGGCAGAGCTATTTATGTCCTCTCCGATGAACCCTACAATAAGCTTGTTTACGACGGTGCCAGGCTTCCACAGGTCTTAAAAATATTTAAAAATTCCTTTGTAATCAACTCATTCAGCAAATCCCTCTCCCTTCCCGGAGAGAGAATCGGCTTTATTGCTGCAAATCCGGCGATGGAAGATTGCAGCCGTCTTATGGACGGTCTGGTTTTTTCCAACCGCATTCTGGGTTTTGTCAATGCGCCGTCCATGATCCAGAAAGTTGTCGCCGGGTCTTTGAACGAAGCTGCACCTGTTGACCAGTACCGGAAAAAAAGGGATATTCTTTTTGAGCATCTGGTTAAACTGGGTTTTTCATGTATTAAGCCGGAAGGAGCTTTCTACCTGTTCCCCAAAGCATTGATTCCCGATGATGTAGAATTTGCCAGGATTGCCCAAAAGTATAACCTTCTTCTGGTACCCGGACAAGGTTTTGGCTGGCCGGGATATTTCCGGCTTGCTTACTGTGTCAGTCTGCAGACCATTGAGAACTCCTTGCCTGCTTTTGAAGCCCTGGCTAAAGAGTTCAGCAGAAACTCGTAAACAAAATGAACAGCCGAGGAACTTAATAAATCTAACCTACCTTAGGCTGTTCCCTGCATTGCGCAGGAGATTTAATATCCTCGGCTGTTGTTTATATTATGGACGCTTAGCAAAAAAAATATACGCTTCCCGGAAAAATTTTTTTGGAAAAATAGAGCAAAGACAAGAGAGGGTTAAAATGTACCCCATTGCACATCTATATTTTGTAGAATTATTTCTAGAAAGACTTGATGATGCAGCTATTTTGGGCAGTATTTTTCCTGATTTGATTATTTTAAGCGGATTGGATTGGAAAACAAGTCATTCCCTTGGAGAAAAAATTTGGCACCATTTTCGTTGCAGCGATGAAGAAAAAGTCCTTTTTGCCCTGGGTGTCATCAGCCACGGAATCAAGCCGCGGGGGCTTGATTATTACAGCGATGAAAAATATGGGACTTTTGAAAGGGGCTACTGTTTTGAGAAAGCAAGGCCTCTTGTAGATGCTGTTGTGGAAGCCTGCAGCCTTTCTTCAAATGATGGATGGTGGAAAGCCCATAATTTTATTGAAATGGGTGTGGAGCTCTATCTGTACAATCGCAGGCCCGAACTGATCTCCTATTTGCGCAGAGCATTTTGCAATGTTGCCTTGATTGATTCTTTGATTCGCGATCTTTCTCCTGTTCTCGGAATAGAAGAAGTTAAGCTTAGAAAGAGCCTTGAAAAATTTCGGCAGTTTGCCCTGGATGAGCCCATAGACGCCCTGGCTCTTGCCCTTCGTTATCAGAGACAGATTTACTACAGTCATAAGATTGAATCTATTAATATCAGCCAGTCCATGGACATTATTGAAAGAGGGAAAAGAATGATCCTTCCGGATATTGAGGCCTTTTTTCAGTATGTCAAGGGAGAAATGGCCCGTGTCTGGCCTGATTTAAAGTATAAATGAAGCTAATGGCAGATTATCCCTTAGACTGAGCAGTTACGATTGTTACGATTAAAAAAGCAGACCCCAACAAATCTTTATCGGTCTTTCCCTTCCTCCCCGCTCCCGGCTCTACTTTCACGGACACATCTTGGTAATGTCCCTTATTTTCGTAGCCGGCAGCTTTTTTGAGGAATCTTCGGGATTAACCTTAGGACTTCTCGGGGTCTGCCTTGCAAAAATATTCTATATTATTATCTCCAATTTGTCAAGTTTTTTTTCAAAAAGTTTTAAATCTTATTTTTTAAAAAAATTAATTGGTTAAAATTGCTCTGTTTCTTTTATGTTATAATTGCTAAAAGGAATTTTAATATTCTTTCAGGAGGAGACATGGCTGTTATTACCATATCTCGGCAATTTGGCAGCGGCGGAGAAGAGGTAGCTCGTTTAGTAGCTGAAAAAAAGCGTTATCTTCTGGTGAATAAGGCAATGATCCTCGAAAATTTACGTTCTTATGGGATCAGCGATGATTTTGACCAATTTGATGAAAAAAATATTAGAAATATTGATCGTGCCGAATACCGGGAACTGGAAAAAAAACGACGTCATTACCTGAAAACAATACACAATTTTATTTATGATCTGGCCATTAGGGAAAACCTGGTCATATTGGGAAGGGGAGGCCAGGTTTTATTTAAAGATTTTCCACCGGCACTGCATGTAAAAATTATTGCCCCTTTAAAATGTAGATTGAGGACGGTGTGCAAATCCTACGGTCTGGATGAAGCTGTCGCAGCACGCCTTATTGAAGAAAAGGACCGGGATCGACAGGACTACCTGCGCCAGATTTTTGGGTATGACTGGCTCGATTTGGATCTTTATCACCTGGTAATCAATACGGGAATATTCGGATTAGAAGAAGCAGCGCTCCTGATAGTAAATGCCGCTAAAGTTAAAGAAGAAACGGGCAATGTTTTAAATTCATTGCCCGATGCGAAAATCCAGGAACAAAATTTTACAGTAAGTCAGGTTCAGGATGCTAAGGGCAATGCACCCTCTTTTGCCCATCCAAGTGAGGAAGAATTTGCCAAAATGTTGGATTTTTATCAGATTAAATGGCTTTATGAGCCGAAAACATTTCCGTTGGAGTGGGATAGCGAGGGTAATATTACTGTTGCCTTTGCGCCGGATTTTTACCTTCCGGAACAGGATCTATACGTAGAGCTGACCACCCAGAAACAGAAGCTGGTCTGGAAAAAAAACAAAAAGATTCGGCGCTTAAGGGAGATTTACCCCCATGTTAAAATTAAAATAATTTACGGCCGGGATTACAGGGGATTGCTCCAAAAATACGGTATTGAAGAGAAAGGGGAGTAGCGCTTAGGCATGTCGGGCGAAGGTGAACACCAACTGGAAATATTGTTAACAAAAGAGCAGATTCAGCAGAGGGTTGCTGAGCTGGGCGAGAAAATTTCGCGGGATTATGCTGGGGTTGAGGAATTAATTATGGTGGCTGTCCTCAGGGGAAGCGTTTATTTTGCAGTTGACCTCAGCCGCAGGTTGAGCATTCCTTTTACCCTGGATTTTATCGGGATTTCCAGCTATGGGGCAACTGCTTACCCGCTGGGAGTTGTCCGCATTACCAAAGATTTGGACTTTAGCATTACCCATAAACATGTTTTTTTAGTGGAGGACATTGTGGATACGGGTTTGACCCTGAATTACCTAATTAAAAATTTGAAAACGAGAAATCCACAAAGCCTGCGCGTTTGTACTTTTCTCGATCTTCCAGGGAGGCGTATAGTCGATGTTCCTGTAGACTACCGGGGATTTGAAATACCTGATTGTTTTGTTGTAGGGTACGGATTGGACTATCAGGAACGTTACCGTAACCTGGAAGAAGTGGCGGTGCTGAAAAAACGAATTAGACAACAAAAAACACAGATTCCAACAGACTTTTCAGGGTAATCTCCATCACTCTCGTGATACAGCTTTTCGCGGTGTCCTTTATGCAGGTATCTCAGGGCAATTTTCCCCTCAAATCCTATCCGGAACACCGGGTTTCCCGCTGTCCGGCTCCCAGACCTCACTTTGCATCCCTGCATTGAAAACCACCGGTGATTTTCTTCCGTCAGGGCACTTTTTCTTTGAGTTGGAGCCGGTGAGATATACCTTCTTATGCCTCTCGGAATCTGTGTAACTGTATTATCTCATAGTATGAATATTCTGTCAAGAAGTTTTTTAAAATTTTTTAAAGTTTTTACGGAAATAATTATATTGGTAAACGCTTATTCTAGGCTAGATAAATAATGATTGCAACTGCATAAATTATGGTTGCTGCAGAAAACGAAGTTTGCTTTATCGCTTTGCCAATGGAGTTAATGCAGTAGAATCAATAATAGGATGTGAGAAAAATGACCTACAGGGTTGGAGTAGATCTGGGAGGGACAAAAATCTTGATTGCCCTGGCAGAGAAAAATGGGAAAATATTACAAAGCAAAAAGATACCCACCAGGGCAAATAAAGGACCCGAAATAATTTTAAGGGATCTTGTTGCCGAGATTACCACCCTTTTTCAAGTTCCCCTTGAGGAAATAGAAGGTATGGGATTTTGTATGGCCGGCTATTATGACCGGCGAAAAGGAGTAATTCTTGGCTCTCCCAATCTTCCTGGCTGGGAGAATTACCCTGTGGAACAACAACTAAACTGTTTACTAAATTTCCCGGTGATTGTGGAAAATGATGCTAATGCCGCTGCTTGGGGTGAGTACGTCTACGGAGCGGGTAGAGGGAAGGAAAATTTATTGCTGGTAACTTTGGGAACGGGGATTGGAGGTGCCTTGATTATAGATGGAAAGTTGGCGCATGGGGCCTCAGGCCTTGCAGGCGAGATTGGCCACATCCCAATACTTCCGCGGGAAGGTCCCCTTTGCGGCTGTGGAAAACGCGGCTGCCTTGAGGCCCTGGTATCCGGGACAGCCATTGCACGGGAAGGGCGTGCGCTGTTAAAAACGGGGCAGCAGACTCTTTTATGGGATATGGTGGAGGAGGTTTCCCTTCAGGCTAGGGACGTTTTTGATGCAGCCAGGCAAGGGGATAGATGTTCCTTGGAAATTATCGACCTCGCGGCCAGATATCTTGGGCAGGGACTGGCTATGGCGGTTAATCTCCTTAATCCTGAAATGGTCATTATCGGTGGGGGTATATCCAGTGAAAGGGAGCTGCTTCTTGTACCCCTGCGCCGATATTTTTCACAAATGCTCATCAAGCCCATGGCAGAAACAGTGCCTCTTGTTCCCGCTGAACTGGGGGAACAAGCCGGCGTTCGCGGGATTCTTGCGCTACTTGACAATTTTCTCTCTGAAAAGGGAAAAAAGTTATTGTGATGCAGCAACCTTTTTGCTTTTAATAACGTTATACAGGTTAAAGAGCTGATTAAGAACGTTAAATTTTCATGGTAAATTGTGGCCCTGTTGAAGCGGGCAGGAGAACTAAAGACAGAAAGAGAATTATTATAGGCGGCATTATAAGAAATAACCCCGCCCTCCTGCCGTTCTGCATAGGCAAGGATTACCACAGGAATAGTGCCAGTTGACTTTTCAAGGGATTGGCGGGCTTCAGATTAAGGAGAGGTCCAGTTGCTGAATGAGGATATTGAGCAGGAGATCATTTCCAGGGCTCAACAAACCCCCGAGTCTTTTGGCTTACTTTACGATCATTACTTCCCAAAAATTTATAATTATATTTATCATCGGGTACATAATACACAGCTGGCTGAAGACCTGGTTTCGGAGACTTTTTACAAAGCGCTGGCCAATCTTCAAAAGTTCAAATGGAAGGAACGATCCTTTGCCTGTTGGTTGTATACCATTGCACGCAATCAGGTGGTAGACACATTTCGGAAAAATAAACCAATACTGCTGGACGAAAGTTGGGCAGAAGATATTCCCTCCCAGGAGATTGACCCCGAGGAAAAGGTGATAGCGGATTCGACCAAAAAAGAGTTGTTCTTGACCATCCGTACGCTCAGCCAGGATCAGCAGGATGCACTTCTTTTAAGATTTCAGGAAGGTTTAAAGGTTAAGGAGATAGCCCAAATTATGAATAAAAACGAAGGTGCTGTCAAAGCGCTTTTATTCCGGGGGCTAAAAAATATGCGTAAAATAATGGAAAGAGAGGATTCCGGTGATGGGAAGCGAAAGGGATAAAACCCTGGAAGAGTTATTTTCTCCCCTGGAAGAGCTTACATCATCAGACGAAGAAACCCGTAAGCTGCGGGAGATTGCTTCTGGTTTGTTCAGCATGGAAAAGGCTGAGTTCTCTTCTTCTTTCCGGGATAGCTTAAGGGATAGCCTGCTGCAAAAAATGCGCCGGCAGCAAGCAGTTAACGCCGGCCGCCATAAAATTTCCGGCAACTGGTTAAGCCGGTTTTATCAGGACCTTCTACGACCGGCAACAAACCGGTTCCGTCCTGTTTTTGCTCTGGCTGCAGCTGCCGTGCTAATCGTTACTGTAATAACGGTATCTTCCAACCCCCAGGAGAGCATCCCGCGCTTTAGAGCAGTTGACCACCGGAATTCCGCGGATCCTTATATTATGGCGGAAGGTTCAATTGGCACGGAGGAAAAAGTATTGCCCGAAGAACAGCCGGATTCGCAAACATCTGCAGACCCCCCCTCCTTGGAAGAGAGAAGCACCGGAGAGCCCGTCAACGAGCCCCGTGACTTGCCGTCAAACAATATTGAGCAACCGGGAGATAACTTAGGTGCAGGTGAAACACCGGGAGCAAAGGCCGCGGCAGAAGGAGCTGTTCCCAATGAAAATGAAAGTCCCGCGCCAGATGACAGCCCGGGCGAACTCCCTCTGCCGGAAAAGCCGCAGTTTCAAATTGAAAAGGAAATTGTTGATCTCCGCCTTGCAGGGGCTGTTGTCCTTTCACCCCTTTATATCGGTAATGGGGAGGAAGAGAGCTCTAAGCATGATAATGTATCCGCTAATTTTATTCCCAACAAGTATGCTGCCGTAGCAGCAGAAAATGACGCGGCTGTATTCGGATCGAATGCCTGGGCTGCTAATCTCCTCAAAAACCAGGGTTTTATGGTTAAAAGCCAGGACAGCTTGGAGATCAAGACCCAAGAGACGCAGCAGGGCTGTTTTGCCGAAATCTTTTACCAGCCCGGCGGGAAGGGAAGCCGGCATCCTGTTTTGGTTCTCCACTCCGAAGAGCAGGGGAAAATTTTAGGTTACTATTATCAGGAAAAGGGAAGAAACCGTGAAGCCGGGTACTATGCCCTGGCTTCACCGGCGCAGGTCCTAAAAACGCAGCAAATGACGGTCTTCTCATCTTCCAAGCCTTCTCTGATCTTTTCGGAAGTGGAGCTCACGTTCAATAACTTTCTGTTGAATGAGGGCGGAGTACAAAAAAATGTAACCCTTCCGGCCTATTGTTTTACAGGCATGGATACAACTACAAACAGCAAAGTTAAAATTTGTTTGCCCGCGGTTTCCCGCTAAGCCTTGCGGAACGGACTAAAGGAGGGCTTTTTTTTTATATTTCTTCCCGGTAACAAAGCCATAGCCCGAGGTGGCGTAGGGCAAAAAACAATGCGGCCATCAGGAGAAAAAAGAACCAGGAAAAGGGTTCTTCGAGGGTAGAATTACGGGACTGCATTTGCAGAAGAAGCGAATATTTTTGCCCCCCTTCAAATAAGCCGGGAATGGAGAGAAGGGAAGATAAAAAAGCGGAGGCTGCCCCTGCTTTAAGGGGATCATCGGTGAGGATAGAGAAGATTATTGTAACCTGATAAATGACAGCCAGGCCGCAAAAGGCCGAAAAAGCCCCAATAACGAACGGCAGAACGGGAAGAGAAATCCCATAAAAAGAGGTAAAAAGAATGAGCAGCAGGGTTGTTCCTATAATGCAGGCAAAAAGGAGTACTAAGCCTGCCGCTACTTTTGTATCATAGATATTCCTCCTGGAGAGGGGCGTACTGGCCAGAAAAAAAAGCGTCCCCTTTGCCTTTTCCTGCGCAAAAACCCCTGCGCCCAGGATAATTGAAACCAAAATTCCGGCAAGAGCAAGCCCTTTACTATTCCATTGCTTCCAGAAATGGGAAAAAAGGGTTTTTTGTGCTGTTTCCGGGGATTTATCCAGATTTGTTTCCATGCCCGGCAGATTGTCTTGCCGCGAAAAAAAGCTTTGGGGATAAGGCCCGGATGCTGCCGGAGTTGTAATTATTAATGCTAACGCGCCGAGTAAAAGAACTCCAAAAAGAAATTTCAACGTATTTTCCCGGATTTCTTTTCTAAAAAGACTGCGGCCGAGCATTATTTTCATCGCCCTCCCTTTTATTATCCATCAAGTAAAAATATATTTCCTCAAGGCTTAGATTGGTCAGTTCCATAGCAAAACGGGGCAGGCGGGAGCAGGCTTGCCATACTGCTTCTATATTCCGGTTCACTTTGATATAAAAGGTATTTTCCCGGCGATTGACATCTAAAATTCCTTCCATGGTAAAAAGGGAACTGGGAGGTTCTGTTTGAAAGACAACCTTAATTTGTTTCATATTCGCTTTTATTTTTTGGAGAGATGTGTGTTCCAGCACTTGCCCCTCCCGGAGAAAAACAATCTGATCCGCCACTCTTTCAATTTCGTGAAGCTGATGAGAAGCAATCACAACTGTCTTTCCCTCTCCTATGGTTTTCTCCAGAGCAGTATTGAGAAAACGGCGCCGGAAAATGGGGTCAAAACCCGCGGCAGGTTCGTCCAGAAACAGCAGCTCCGGCTCCGGGGCCAGGGCAATCAGAAGAGCTAATTGTTTACGGGTTCCGTGGGAGAGATTCTTAATTTTCTCTCCGATAGGGATGTTGAAGATTTTAAAATGTTCGTCGAGAAAGCGGCTGTTCCAGCGGGGGTAAAGATCCCGGCAAAAGCGGAGCAGCTCTTGAACGGTCAGAAAATCATAAAAGCGAGGCTCTTCGCTGACGAAGCAGGCGCTCCGCCTAATTTCTTCTCCCTGGGTAGCAATATTTAACCCCAAACAAAAGCCTTCCCCTGCGCTGGGCCGGGTCAGGCCGGAGATGAGCTTGAGGAAAGTCGTTTTTCCCGATCCATTTGGGCCTAAAAGGGCAAAAACCTTTCCCTTTGGAATCTGCAGAGTAATATCTTTTAAAACAGTTTTAAAAGAATATTTTTTTGTCAATCCCGCGGTAGCCACTGCGAAGTCCATGATAAAAACGTTTCTCAAGATGCGAGAAAACGTCTCACCTCCATTTTTGCTTAAAAACTCTAATTCGGTTTTATTCGACGAAATTCCTTCTTTTTTTAGCAGGAAAAAGTAATTCTGGAAAAGAAACTATTCAAGAGGTGGAAAAAATATGAGCGATCAGAATACTTCTTTAGGAGAGCTTCGCGAGCTTGTCCGTGCTTTTGTTTCTGAACGGAGATGGGAAATATTTCATAACCCCAAGGATTTGGCCATATCAGTTGCCTTAGAAGCTGCAGAGCTGTTGGAACTTTTCCAATGGCGCGACGCGCGGGAACCCCTTGGAGGGGAAAAATTGCGGTGTTTCCGGGAGGAATTGGCAGATGTGGTTATTTACTGCTTGGCTGCTGCCAATGCTGCAGGAATTGATCTCTCCGAAGCAATTAAAGATAAAATAGAAAAAAATGCATTAAAATATCCCCGGCAACAATATCTTGGGAGATATTCTCTTGAAGAGTAACGGAGCAAACACTCTATTATGCCGGACCCTTGACATGGCCGTTTTATATGAAGTATACTCGGTATATTGAAGTAATTATGAATATTGAAACAATGGAGGCTTTTCATGAGATCTTTTGCTCACATAAATTCTTACAGCATTGAGGAGGCCTGTGAAGCTCTTAGCGAATACCGCGGTAGGGCCCGCCTTAATGCAGGAGGCAGCGACCTTCTGTCCGTTCTCAAAGGGGATATTCTTCCTGATTATCCTGAAGCTGTCATCAATATTAAGACCATACCCGGTCTCGATTATATCAGGGAAGATGAAAATTTTTTGAGGATTGGTGCTCTTGTCCGTCTCTGCGATATCGTGCGCTCTCCTCTTCTTAATGAAAAATATCGCCTTTTGCCCGAAGCTGCCCGTACCGTGGCAAGCCCCCAGATTAGAAACGTTGCCACAATTGGCGGAAACCTTTGCCAGGATACCCGTTGCTGGTACTACAGGTACCCCAGGAGCATAGGCGGCCCGTTGCAGTGTTTGCGTAAGGGGAGCGGTGCTTGCCTTGCCATTAGGGGAGATAACCGCTATCATGCTATTATGGGCGGGAAAAAGTGTTTTGCAGTTTGCCCGTCCGATATGGCCGTCGCGCTGGCGGGCCTTGACGGAAGACTTATTATTGCCGGGCCCAAGGGGGAGCGTAGTGTGGAAACAGCAGACTTTTTCCATCCATTAGGGAACGATCTGGCCATGGACGAAATGGTTCGCGAGATCGAGATACCGGTCCGCAAAAATCCTTCCCGGCAGATCTTCCTAAAATTTACCCTGCGCAAACCCATTGATTTTGCCATTGCAAGCGTTGCCGCTGTACTTGTGCTTGACAAAGGGATCTGCAGAGATGCACGAATTGTTCTCGGTGCTGTTGCACCTTTTCCTGTCAGGGCGAAAACAGCCGAGAAACTGTTGATCGGCAAACCTATCAGCGAGGAGATCGCCCTGGAGGCGGCGGAAGAAGCTCTGGCAGGTGTGAGACCGCTCAGCAAGAACGCCTATAAGGTTCAAATAGCAAAAACGCTGGTCAAACGTGCCCTTGCGGAGTTAAGATAATAATTAATAATAATTTCGGCTGTTTAGGAGTGATATCCGTTGTTGCAGGCAGTTTTATTTGATCTGGACGGTACTTTATTGCAGATGGATGCCGAAGAATTTGTCAGAGAATATCTCAAAGAAATTTCTGCTGCAACAGCAGCCCTGGTGGAGCCTGAATATTTTGCCCGGGCACTGCTGGCGAGCACAAATGTGATGATCCGGAGCCGTATGCAAAAGAAAACCAACGCGGATGTATTCTGGTTGGACTTCCGCAGGCGAATAGGTGAAGCCACCGATGATATAAAACCTCTATTGGACGACTTTTATGCTAACCGCTTTAAAAATCTTTCTCGGGTAGCTAAAGCAAATGATAAGGCCTATCAGGCGGTACAAAAATCTCTGGACCTGGGTTTGCGCATTGTGCTGGCTACAAATCCCGTGTTCCCGGAGTCAGCTATCCGCGATCGCATGGATTGGGCAGGGGTCGGAGAGTTCCCGTGGGATTTGGTCACCAGTTACGAAAATATGCATTATTGTAAACCTCACCCGGAATATTACCTGGAAATTGCCTCGCGATTAAAAGTTCGACCCCAGAACTGCCTTATGGTGGGCAATGAGATGGAGAACGATATTAAACCTGCTGCAGCTGTGCAAATGAGCACTTTTTTTATTACGGATCGCCCCATAAATAATAATCCCGGCTGGTTTAAAGCAGACGGATGCGGTGATTTAGACGATTTTATAACTTGGCTCACCGATGTAATGTCAAAAAGATCGCGGCTGCCATAAGCCGCGATCCCTTTTTTCCGTGATCTTCGATTAGAATTAAATAACCGGCAGTTTATCTCTTTCTATCGGTACTGTCCCGGACATCGGCTGAAAGAGGTGGTAATCAAGTTGCGGAAAGAGGTTGTCGGCATTTTCCAGTTTTTTTAGCCAGGCCGCATCAATACTATTTTTACGGATCTGCCTTTCCAGTTTAAGAAAGCGGGTCAAGTGGCTTGTTTGTCTGGCCCGGGCATACATATCCATAGTTCCTGCGGTCATAATAAAAGGCCAGTCGCTGCTCTGGGCCAGCAGAAGTTCTCTGGCGGCCTGAGTGAGGGCATCCCTTAATATTCCTTCGGCTTCGGGAAAATCTGAGGCCAGGGCGATCATTCTTTTTGCTGCCTGGTGCAGATGCCGGTAAATCCAGTCGTTTTCCCCGTTCAGCCAGACTTCGTAATATCCCTTATCTCCCCAACTGGAGGCGTTTGGCGTGGAAAGTTGAAGGGGATATCCTTTCTCAAGGTACCGGCCGGGGGTGATCATTTCTATGTATTGATTATCCGCCAGGAGACGGCAAAGGTATTTTAACCACTGCGGCCCCTCAAACCACCAGTGGCCGAAAAGTTCGGTGTCGTAAGGGGCTACGACAATTGGCGGACGATCCATCAATCCCCCGTAATACTCCACCTGTTTTTCCCGGTTGAAAATGAAATTTGCTGCATGCTCCCGTGCTTTATCAGCGGCCCGTTGCGGGTTGTAAGGCTCCTTGTAATTGTCCGGGCCGGTAATGCGATAGTATTTAAAACCCGTATTGCTTCGCAATCCCGGTGGATGCAGGTATTTTCCCACATATTCCAGGTCCAGATCAAAACCGATATCCCTGTAAAACTCCCGGTAATTATAGTCCCCGGGATATCCCTCTTTGGCACTCCAGACCTGATGGGATGTTTCGGGGTCCCTGCCGAAAGCCGCAGTGCCGCCCGGGGTCAGAATGGGGCTGTAGACTCCGTATTTCGGCCTGGGAGAAGCATAGAGAATTCCGTGAGTCGCAGCAATAAAATAATGAAGTCCGAGCTCTCCCATGATCTCTTCAAACCCGGGATCGTATCCGCATTCAGGAAGCCAGATTCCTCTGGGAAGGAAGCCGAAAACCTGTTCAAAATAGGCCATACCCGCGGCAAGTTGAGCATAGACGGCTTCTTTATGGATTGCGAGAAGGGGGAGAAAGCCGTGGGTTGCCGCGGAGGTAATTAGCTCCAAATGTCCGCTTTGCTGCAGTTCTTTAAATGGCCTGACCAGTTGCCTCCCGTATTTTTCATTATAAATATAGGAAACGTAATTGAGATTTTCCCGGTACATGCGCGCCAAAGGAGAAAAAACGGGATCACCGGCTGTTCTTTCCTCTTCCCTTTGGGCGAGTTCCTGCATCCTGGATAGGTAGTTGGCGTAACGTTCCTGCAGGAAAGGATCTTCCAGCATAGCCAGCAGAGTCGGCGATAGGGAAAAAGTCAGGCAAAAAGGAACGCCATCTCCCTTCAACTCCTGAAAAACCCGGATCAAAGGAATATAGCACTCCGTAATTGCTTCAAAGAGCCACTTCTCTTCAAGGGAATGAGCATATTCCGGGTGCCGTACATAAGGTAAGTGGGCGTGCAAAATTAATGCCAGGTAACCCTTAGTCAAGAGAAAAGCCTCCTTTCTTTTTTGCTTCCCGGTAGCGTTTTTCCCTCTGCAGCATCATTTCCAGGGAACTCAAGCTGCTGCGGGCGATTCGCCGGTAAAAGCGTCTGGCCTGCCAATCGGGCAGGCGCCATTTATCATCAATTACCTCGCTCAGATTATCCCTGGGTGTTGAGACCAGATTAGAGGTCAACACAGGAACGAATCCTTTTCCCGGAGGGTAATATCCCAAATCTACCCGATACTGTCTGTCGGGAACGCCTACCTGTATATACCAGTTTAAAGCAGAGGGATTAATTTTGATGTCGTAATAGCTTTCTTCCCTGTTTCCTTCACTAAAACGGTGCACCCTAAGGGCGAATTCCAGTTCTTCCCAAGGCTTCTGAACTGTAGCTTCAACATTGGTTTTGGTTTCTCCGCTAAATTCCCAATAGGCAAACAGCCAGTACGGATCCCTTGTCAGCAGGACCAGACGATCTTCATCGTAAAAAAGAGGCAGGATTTCTCCTCCGTCTAAATCTTCCCAACTGGAAATATCAGGATGCAATATATTCTCACCCCTTTCTTTTAAACTATTATAACCCTACCGGGAATTTTTATAGCAGCAAAGGCAATATTGTATAAAAAGAAAGTGAACGGGCAACATAATTTTGTCTCGGCGATAAAAACGAGAGGAGTTATGTTTTTATGTTGATAAGCCTGGCTACTTTTGAACATTTGCCTATTCGCGTGGGGGGGCTTGCTGAAGCGGTTACCTCCCTGGGGGAAGCCCTACAGCAGAAAGCCGATGTGATAATCTTGATGCCCTCTCACGGATTGCTGCAGGACAAAGAAGCAGTTCAAACGTTAAAGCCGGAAAAATATTGTGATTACCGGATTTTTGTTGGGGATAATATTTTCCCCGTTACTGTGTATTCTGCCATGAGAAAAGGAGTCCGAATCTTTCTCTTCAGCAATGAAGTGCTCGATTATCCCAGTGTTTACGAGCCGCGGGACATGTTCGTTTTAAAAATGGTGCATTTTACCAAAGCAGTTCCGGGACTGATAAATTTAATGTTAAAAAATGAACAGCGCAAACCTGATATAATCCATATAAATGATTGGCATTGTGTTTTTGCAGGTGCGCTGGTAAAAAAGTACTTTCAAATTCCTTTTATTTTTACTATTCATCGGCTCTGTCATGAGCGCATCTCCTCCCACGAACTTTCCGAGGTGAATTTGGGCGAATTAATTGATCCCCGCTACCTTGAAGGAGATATGTTCAATATTGAAAAATTCGGTGCCCACCATTGCGATCGCCTGACTACGGTCAGCTATACCTATCTCAATGAAGAGTGGCATACTTTTTTCAGCACTTTTGACGGCAAGACTACCTATGTCTGGAACGGGGCGGATTCAACCTTTTGGAATACACAGGATCTTAAAAATGCTCAACTCTCCAGAGCAGAGAGAAGGAAACTGCTGCTCAAGGAAAACAACCTGGAGGATGGTGTCTTTTTCTTTAATGTGGGCCGGCTCGACGCGGCACAGAAGGGAGTAGATGTTCTACTTCAAGCATTTGAAATAATTATGCGCGGAGAGATTCCCAGTGCAGAAAAAATAAAGGATAAAATAAGGCTTATTCTACTGGGCTCGGGTGATCATCACCAGGAAAATGAAGCACGCCGCCTGGAACGTCTTTTCCCGAAAAACATGAAAGCAATCATCGCCTATTTGGGAAGAGAGACTACCAGAGAATACTATGGGGCTGCAGATTTTTGTATTATTCCTTCCAATTTTGAGCCGTTTGGCCTGGTTCAGCTGGAAGCAATGTGCATGGGCTGTATCCCCATTGGCTCAAGGGTTGGAGGAATCAACGATACCGTTCTTGATATCCACGATTATCCGGAAGAATCTACCGGACGTCTTGTTCCACCCCGCAACCCCACTGCTCTGGCCCGGGCCATGGTAGAGATGGCCCTGCTTTCCCTTTCTGATCGGGGAGAGGAGTTATTAAATGCCATGAGGCTCCGGGGCCGCGAACACGTCATTCAGAACTTTAACTGGGATAAAGCTGCGGATCGTTACCTGATGGTTTACAACAACATGGCTTCCATCAAACTCCCCTTTGTGAGTTATGCTGAACCTTACTAATAGTTATATTGCATATAAAGGCTGGTGAAGAATATGCCCATGTTACGGCAGGATCCGCTAACAGGCGAATGGGTAATCATAGCTACGGAAAGAGCCCGGCGTCCGGAAACTTTTGCTTCGAAAAAGGAAGAAAGGGTAAGCCCGCCTCCCAGGGTGGAAAATTGCCCTTTTTGCCCGGGGAATGAGCATTTAACGCCTCCGGAGGTGCTGATTTATGAAAAAAATGGGGGAGAAACAAAAGAAAAGGATCTGCCCCACAGCGCAAGCTGGAATCTTCGAGTCATTCCCAATAAATTTCCGGCTTTGGAAAGGGATCCCAATGCGCCCCGGACGATGCCTTCATCCAGGTGTGAGCTGTTTTTAAGCCATCAGGGATACGGGGTACACGAGGTCATAATCGAAACACCTTGGCACAACCGACATCTGGCCGATCTAAGTATCAAAGAGCTGGAAATGGTTTTAAAATCATTTCAGGAAAGAACCGTTGCTCTTGCCCGGGATGAGCAGCTTCGCTACGTTCAGATATTCCGCAATCACAGGCAAGAAGCCGGGGCTTCCATTGAACATCCCCATTGCCAGCTTTTGGCGCTTCCCTATATACCGCCGCTGTTAAATAAGGAATACACGCGTTCACACGATTTTTATCTTGAAGAAGGGCGTTGCCTGCTCTGTTCCCTTCTTGAAAAGGAGGAGGCCTCCGGCGAACGGGTTATCCTACAAAATGAGAATTTTATTGCCTATATTCCTTTTGCCGCGCCGCTGCCCTTTAGCACCTGGATTGCCCCCCGGGAACATTATTCTTCCCTTGAGGTCAGCCCGGAGGGATGGGAAAGGGATTTAGCCCCTCTTCTGAAAGAATTTTTAACAAGGCTCTCTCAAAAACTGGAAGATCCTCCTTACAATCTTTACCTGCACGTTGCACCGCTCCGGAGTTCTTCGCTGTCTTATTATCACTGGCACATGGAGATTATCCCCAAATTAACGATTGTTGCAGGGTGGGAAATGGCAACAGGGACATATATTAATGTATCCAGACCGGAAGAAGCCGCAAGCTTTCTTAAAACGCCCGAAAAAGAAGTAATTGAAGCTTTAAAACGTTGAACCAAAGGAGAGTTTTTTAATGCCGCAGAAAAAACTTTTTATTGCTTTTGTTTGGAATCAGCATCAGCCTTATTATCTTGATACCGGGCGGAACGAGTTTATCATGCCTTGGGTAAGGCTGCATGCCTCCAAGGATTATCTGCAGATGGCCGCCATATTGGACAATTACCCGGAAATCAGGCAAACATTCAGCCTCAGCCCCTCTCTCCTGGAGCAAATTGAAGGTTATCTGCAGCACGGATTTCAAGATAAATATCTTCAGGTGACGGGAAGGGCTAAAGACCTGAACGAAGCCCAGCAAAGATTTCTGCTGCTTCATTACTTTGATATTCAGTGGGATAAGGTAATCGGGGAGTATCCTTACTACCGCCAGCTGCTGGATCGCCAGGGAAGGGTAAGCGAACCGGGAAAAGTTGAAGAGGGAATGAAAAGATTTGCCACCCAGGATTACCTGGATTTGCAGGTCTGGTTTAACCTGGTTTGGATTGATCCGGAAATTCGTCAAAACGATCCTTTTTTAAGAGAGCTAATGGAAAAAGGCCGGAATTTTATGGAAAACGAGAAGGAAGAAGTGATCCGCAAGCAATACGAAATTATGAGAAAGATTATTCCCTGTCACCGGCGGCTGCAGGAAAACGGGCAAATTGAAATAATGACCACGGCTTATTACCATCCAATTATACCCCTGTTGCTCGACAACCATTCCGCTTTACGGGCGACGCCGGGCTTGCCTTTGCCCGGGCGTTTTCAATTTAAAGAAGACGCGGTGCGTCAAATTTCCATGGCTGTGGAGCAGTACTCCTCTATGTTTGGAGAAAAGCCCCGCGGTTTCTGGCCGCCGGAACAGGCTGTCAGCCCTGAAATGATACCTCTGCTGGCTGACCAGGGATTTGCATGGACCATTTCCGATGAAAAGATCCTTTCCCATTCTATGAATGTGGAAATTTACCGGGACGGCTACGGACATGTGCTTAATCCCGAGGTTCTTTACAGCCCTTATCTGGTTTGCGGCGAGGGGGCTGAAATGCCGATGGTTTTTCGCGATCAACACTTGTCGGACCGTATCGGCTTTGTTTACCAGCATATGTCTCCTCAGGAGGCTGCAGACGATCTTGTGCACCGTTTGCACAAAATCCGGGAAAATCTTTCTCAGAGCCCGGGTAATTATCTGGTCACAATCGCTCTGGACGGAGAAAACGCCTGGGAATGGTATAAAGGGGATAAGGCTGAATTCTTGCATACGCTGTACCGCATGCTTTCTGCCTCGCCCGGACTGCAAACGGTAACTGTAAGCGAATTTCTGCAAGAAAATCCGCCGCGGAGGCAAATCGCCCATCTGGCGACGGGTTCGTGGGTGGATCATAATCTTACCCGCTGGATTGGAACAGAAAATAAAAATACTCTCTGGGATTACCTCTTAGAGGCCAGAATGATGATCCGTCTTTTTCAGGAAAGAGAAATGGAAACAGAAAGTTTGCAAAAAGCCCTGCGCAATATTTTTATCGCTGAAGGAAGCGATTTTTTATGGTGGGTTGACAGCATGCCCTATTACCTGGCTGCTCCCTTTGAAGATCTTTTTCGCAAACATCTGCTGAGGACTTATGAGGTTTTAGGTCAGGAGCCGCCGCATTACTTATATAAATCCGTCCTTCAACCGGCTTTTCCCGAGCAGGCTTGGAAAGAGCCTTCTCTAACCGGACCGGTGAGTATGGTTCCCGGAACTACCAGCTTTTAGGCCGGCTGTTAGTGTCGTTGACCGGGAGATGGTTCCGTGGTACTATATATAAGAAAAAGCAGCAGGAGGCGGGGGAATGGATTATCGTCAGGCCGGCGAGCGGATCCGCAGGGGTGAAATATCCTCTTTTTATCTTTTTAACGGACCGGATGAATATCTTAAAGAAGAATTGCTGCAAAAGATCATTATGAGCTTGGGCAAGAAAGGCAAACATTTTTCCGTGGAAAGGATAAACGCAAAATATCTGGAGAAAGGCCTTTCAGATTTTATTCAAGAGCTGCAGCAGACAACGATTCAGACTCTTCTTTCTGAGGGGAGGGTCCTTTGGATTTACAATTCTTCTCTTTTTTCTCCGCCCCCAAAAGACACTCCCTCCAAAAAGGACAAATCTTTAGAAGGCGAAAATGAAATTCTCCGGCTCCTGGAGCAAAAATTGTCCGAAATTATACTTATTTTTTCCGTGCCGCAAGCGGACAAGCGTAAAAAAATAGTCAAGATGGTGGAAAAAGCCGGAAAATTTATCGATTTTCCGGTCCTCAAAGGATCTGCCCTGTTAAAATGGTTGACCGATCGTCTGGCTCGGGAAAATTTGCGGATTGAAGACGATGCTGCCCATGAATTGCTGGAACGGACCGGAGAAAATCTAACCCTTATCAACAGTGAAATCGAAAAAATAAGTACGTATCTGTGCGGGGAAAAAACCATATCAATGGAATTGATTCACAAACTTGTTCCCGGAAGCAGCCTTGGCAATATTTTTCAACTGACCGAAGCAGTAGCGCGTAAAAAAATGGACGAAGCGCTCAGGCAACTCCACAGAATCAGAGCGCAGGACGAACATCCCCTGGTTATCCTGGCGATGATTGTTCGGCAGTTCAGGCTCCTGTTTCAGCTTTGCCTGCTAGAAAAAAAAGGCTGTTCCCGTCGTGAAATTCTGGCCGCGTTAAAAATCCAACCCTTCCTCTTGAATAAACTTCAAGAACAGGTGAAAAATTTTACCCCAAGCTCCCTTGCCCGCATCATCTCCGATTTAAAGGAAATGGACGCGGCCATTAAAAACGGTCAGCTGGATTCCGGCGATGCACTGGAGCAAATGGTCCTTAAGCTTACTGTCGGATAAAAAGTATTGACAAAACATTGGCTGTCGTAGTAAAGTGAGAATGAGAATAGCTCTCAATTTATATTTTAGTATTGAGAATGATTATCATTATATATTTGGTCGGAGGGATGAGGATGACCCTGGCACAGGCAGAAAAAGGGGAAAGGCTCATTATTCGCAGTATTGACGATTCCCAAATGAGAATGAAAGCGATCCGTTTCGGTGTCATGGAAGGCGCGGAAGTAATCTGTGCGGAGAAATTGCCTTCCGGGCCGGTTGTAATTCGCAGAGGCCGCCAGGAACTCGCGGTTGGCCGCGGACTTGCTCAAAATATAACCGTCGAGCGGGTCGGCGGTGCAAGGTACCGGAGAAGGCGTGGCCGTTGGTGCGGAAGGTTATTCAGTTTGTCGCGATAAGAACAGGCATTTTATTGGGAAAGTCGGTGAAGAGGATGGGGTTTCTTGAAATCAGCAAATCTATCAAAGTCCCGCCGGGGGCAAAAAAGATCGTGCTCGCGGGTAATCCGAATGTGGGCAAATCAGTTTTTTTTAATGCTTTAACCAACCGCTACGTGGATGTTTCAAATTTCCCGGGAACAACTGTGGATATCAGTTACAGTCCTCTGGGAAACGATATATTGATGGATACACCCGGTATTTACGGCATTTCTTCGTTTAACGATGAAGAAAGAGTTGCCAGGGATGTGATTATGCAAGCCGATGCGGTCATCAATATTGTCGATGCGCTTCATCTGGAGAGGGATTTGTTTCTTACCCAGCATATTATTGATTTGGGTATACCCATGGTTATTGCTTTGAATATGATGGACGAAGCAAAAAAAAATGGCGTGGAAATTGATGTTCAAGTCCTGGAGAGGGAACTAGGCGTTCAGGTTGTTCCCGCGGTTGCTATAGAGGGTAAGGGGATTCAGGAGGTTAAGGATGCTATTTCCCGGGTGCGTGCAGGGAAAAAAGTGCCGCAGATTGCTGCTCTGCTGGAAGCTGTAAAGGTTCATTTCTCCAGCCCCGGCGAAGCGCTTTTATACCTTGAAGAAGACCCTCTCATTGAAGTTCCTGCCCCACTTCCCCCGAAGGCTGATAAACAAGAAGAAATTTACAGGCAAAGACGCCTGAGGGTAAATGAAATCGTCTCAAAGGTCGTCCGGGAAACAGCAAAGGGCGCATCTTTTTCCGCGCGGCTCGGACAGCTCTCCCTCCAAACTATCCCCGGCATACCGTTCCTTTTTCTTAGCCTGCTGGCCATGTATTATTTTGTGGGTGTTTTTGTTGCCCAGACGGTGGTCGAATTTACGGAGGGAGTGGTTATGGAACAATACTACAGCCCCTTTATGAAGAACCTGGTGGAAAGATTTTTTTCCCCGGGCTCTCTTACCGGGTATATTCTGGCAGGAGAATATGGAATTTTGACCATGACCGTCATTTATCTGCTGGGGCTGCTCTTGCCGCTTGTTGCCGGGTTTTATTTTAGCCTTTCCTTTATGGAGGATTCCGGATACCTGCCCAGGATTGCCACTTTGACGGATCGCCTACTGGTAAAACTGGGGCTGAACGGGCGGGCAATTATTCCCATCATTTTAGGGCTGGGATGTGTAACGATGGCAGCCATTACCACCAGGCTTCTGGGTTCACGCAGAGAGCGCATTATTGCCACGGCACTTTTGGGGATCGCCATTCCCTGTTCAGCCCAGTTGGGCGTTATCTTCGGAATGGTTTCTCCACTGGGGATGGACTGTCTTTTTCTTTACCTTGCGGTAATCATCGGGGTTTTTATCTTTTTGGGAATGGTCCTGGACAGAGTTTTACCGGGGCGTTCAACGGATTTGCTTATTGATCTGCCTCCGCTTCGCCTACCCCGGCTTAAAAATGTTTTGAAAAAAACATACCATCGCACAGGACATTTTTTAAAAGAGGCTGCGCCCCTTTTTGCCCTTGGAGCCCTTTTAATCAGCCTTTTAAACATTTCCGGGCTTCTTGTTTCCATCCAGGATTTTCTCAGCCCCTTGATAAGCGGATGGATGAAGCTGCCCCGTGAAGCGGCGACCGCTTTTATTATGGGCATCGTCCGCAGGGATTTTGGAGCTGCCGGCCTTTACTCGTTGGATATGAATACCGGCCAGACCCTGGTATCGCTGGTTGCCATTACACTATTTGTTCCCTGTATTGCCTCTGTCCTGGTTATTTTTAAAGAGCGAGGCCTTAAAGACGGACTTTTAATCTGGTTCGGTTCTTTTTTCACAGCTTTTTTGGCGGGCGGTATTCTGGCCGCTTTTGTGGCCTGACTACCGGAAAAAATTTTGATGGAAGGATGTATTAAGCAAAGATGATCAAAGCAAAGTCCGAAAAATGCCCCCGTTGCGGGTATGCCCTGCCTCAAAAAGAAATACTCCGTTGTCCCCGTTGCAATGCCAGTATTGTGGAAAGATGCTTTGAGTGCCCGGGGTGTGGACCTTCCTTATGGGGTAACAGGGAAGAGTGTAAAAAAGAAGGAAAATAAAAATACAAAAAAGGCTACCAGAAACCTCCAATAGCCTTGTCCGTCAAACTTTTGCCGGTACACGAATTATCCTGCCTGCCGGCTTTGGTTTAACTTCTTCGCCAGCCTGGATTTTTTCCTGGCCGCGGTTCTTTTGTGTATAACGCCCTTGGAAGCAGCTTTGTCGATTACTTTAACAGCAGAAATCAAATTTTGGCGCGATACTTCTTGATCGTCCCCTTCCAGGGAGCTCAAAAACTTACGCACAGCGTTTTTAATTCTGGTTTTTACCTGCTTGTTGCGCTGTCTCCTTATTTCAGCTTGTTTCATGCGCTTAAGGGCAGATTTAGTATTAGCCATCTTGTCACCTCCGTGTTTGTACAGCCTTCATTCTACCATGTTTCCCTGCAAAAAGCAACCACTGAGAAAAAGTTATCATGGTTTATCATGGTGAAATAAGTATGGGGAAATTTGTGCAAGGGAATTCCAAAAGCAGTCGCGGGAAAATGTATTGTAGTGGTATTTTTTCCTTTACGGAAGCATATTACTGTATCGATTGGATATTCTATTGGTAGGAGGAAACCCGAGGGTTTAATTTAAGGAGGTGAGAGGCTTGCGTTCATCTGGTTGGGTCGGGTTGATCGTCCGTTTTATTGTATCCGCGCTGGTTTTAATGCTGGTTAGTTTTCTTCTCCCGGGGTTTGCACTGCTCACTTTTGGTCAGGCTTTGATCGCGGCTGTTGTGATCGCTGCACTGGGATTTATTGTCGAAAGTTTGTTCGGCAAGAAAGTCTCACCTCAGAACCGCGGCATAGTCGGATTTATAACAGCCGCAGTGGTCATATATATTTCTCAGTTTATTGTTCCCGGAATGAGTATTACCATTCTAGGGGCTTTGCTGGCGGCAATTATTATTGGAGTGGTTGACCTTTTCGTTCCGACGGAACTGCGCTAAGATTCGGCAAAAAGCCTGATACTTAAAGCAGATTTTTTCAATAGAACAGCCCTTCGCCAAGAAGGGCTGTTTTCATTTTTCTTCGACTTTTTATAACTTGAAAGAAACCATAAATTCCTTTACAATAAAGGAAAGAATAGCAATTGAGAAAAAAATTGCCTTTTAAGGAGAATGCTTGCATGCTCGTTCCAATAAAAGAGTTAAAAGTCGGCATGAAACTGGGACAGGATGTCCTCTGTCCGAAAACCAGCAGAAGGCTGCTCAGCAAGGGACAAAGATTGACAAGTTTAAGTATTGCCATTATAACCGGACGAGGCGATTACGAATACCTGGACATTATTGAAGAGGAAAAAAAACAGGCGGACATCAACGTTAAACAGATTGTTGAGGATGTTCCGGAATTGTTCATATCTCCGGCACAGAAACAGTCATACCATGACCTTTACAAAGCCGTAGACTCCTTTGTTCAGGCAGAGAACAATTATTATTGGGACCTTTGTAGAATAAACATAAAGAAGTTTTTAAATTTAAATTATGACAGGATTAGCGATTTTCTTTTCATAGTTCACTGTATTCCCGTCATACCCATTTTATCGGCCAGAATTATCAACTCAATGCTCCAGGCCTCCATCCTGCTCAAAGAGGTGCAGACGGGACTTGACGATATTTACCGGGTCTGTCAGGCCACGCTTTTTGCTTATATAGGTTTAAAAAAATTTCAAGATGACGATGAGCAACATATTAAATTCGGAATAAGTTTACTCAAATCATTGGATCCCGGAGTGCCTGAAGATGTCATTGCTGCGGTTGCGCAACACCACGAACGCCTTGATGGTTCCGGTTTCCCCGCAGGGGCAAAAGAGGTCCACCTTTGGGGACAGGTTCTTGGAATCTGCGATGAATACAACCAGTTTGTCTGTCGGAGCATTCAAGAGAAAACCTTCGAGGAGAGGCCTTACTGGTTTCGCAAATTTGAACCCGAAATTATCCAGCTTTTTTCCAAATCAATTGCCGATATCAGCACACGCTGTTTTACTACGGAGGACGGGAAAATAGGGAAGATTATTTTTGCCAGAAATGCTGAAAAACCAATCGTTATGATTGAGTCGGAAAAGGACTTTCGCGGTTGGAAATTTTCCGTTCTGGAAAAGAAGAAATAGTAGCAGACTTGGGGACATTCCTCTGCAAGAGGTGTGTCCCCGCACCTTAGATTTATGGACATTCCTCTGCAAGAGGTGTGTCCCCGCACCTTAGATTTATGGACATTCCTCTGCAAGAGGTGTGTCCCCGCACCTTAGATTTATGGACATTCCTCTGCAAGAGGTGTGTCCGCACCTCTGCTTCGCGTATAAC
>JAAYFF010000047.1 GCA_012728375.1 Bacillota bacterium
ATTAGCCAGGTGGATGATCCTATTTGCCAGTTGCTGTTGGAAATGAGATATGTTAACGGTTGGTCTTGGGAAGCTGTAGCCGGGGAATTAAGATTTGATAGGAGTTGGATTTCACGTTTGCACGGTAGTGCCTTAAAAGAAATCGAGAAAAAAATGAAACACGCATCAAAAAGCAACAAAAAGCAATAAAAACAACAAGAAGCAACAGCCAACCCGTGCTATACTATAAAGTGTAATGGTATAGAAAATCAAGAACACCAGATGCTGTTTGAATAGGCCCTAGGGATAGATCGACCACGACTCCCGGGAAACGCAGCATTCTTGATATAGAGCCCTCAGGGATCAAATCCTTAAGGGCTTTTTCTATGCCCCAAATTATATAAACCACCAGCCTCTTAACTATGCGGGTGGGACAGTAAAAAATAAAGCTCTGAAGCATTTGCTATCGGGGCTTTTTCTAATACGGAGGTGTCTTATGAAAATCAAATGTATATCCTGTCACTTTGCTACTATTGATGAATCAGCCAGCGATAGGGATTGGAAAGCTTATGAATGCAGCAATCCAGAAAGCGAATATCATAAATCCTTAATTAACATTTCCGAAAACGGCGATAAACATAAACGGATCTCCTGGTCTGGCTGTGACCAAGGGGAGAGGAAGGTGAAGACTGATGCCTCGGAAACCAAAAACTATTTGTAGCTACCCCGGGTGCCAGGCATTAACTAATGACAGGTACTGCGATGAACATAAAAAGCAGGTAACAAAAGAACATAACCAGAAAAGTTCAAAGTTCTATACTTACCAATGGCGAAAGGCCAGTAAGCAATTTTTAAAAGAGCATCCTTTGTGTGTTCAATGTCAAAAAGAAGGAAGGCTTACCCCGGCAACGGATGTGGACCATATAATTCCCCACGGCGGGAACAGAAAACTTTTCTGGGACAGAAAGAACTGGCAGCCCCTTTGTAAAAGTTGTCACAGTAAAAAAACTGCTGAAGAAGATGGCGGCTTTGGAAATATTTAGAAAGGACTAACTTAGCATTACTTCATATATCTTTTTAGTTCTTTATAAAAGTTTTCCCTAGTGCCAGCCATGATGATGACTACCATTTCGCCATTTTCGAGTTGAGATATCCTATAGGCAAGCTCATAATTGGTACGATTATAGTAAATATCGAGGCTGTAAATACCTTTTAGATCGCCAGATTTGGCGTCTCCTATTATTTGTTCTTATACTTACAATTGCTTCCTTGAATGAATTCTTTAGCTGCTTGTCTTTAAGCTTTTTAAAATACTTTTCTGCCATTGGGGTATAGACTACAGGAAGCATTATTAAGCCTCCGTTTCTTCATCGCCAAAGATATCGTCTGTTGGATCTATATAATTTACAGAGGCTGCCTTTGCAATTTCATCAGCTTCTTCGATTAACTTTTCAACAGCAGGCCTAACTTTACGATTGGCTTTTTTAAACTCGGTTAATAGCTTTTCACCTGAAAAACCTTGCTCGATTAGATCTTGTAAGATCTCCTCAGCAAAAGCGGGATCTTCTTTTTTCACAGGCAAAAGGATTAACATATCCTTAGAATAGATACAGTCAAGCTCTTTATCTAAACCTAAGGAATCAAAATATTTTGCGGGGATAGTGATCTGTCTTTTACTGGAGATATTAATCCGGCGTTTTTCCATTTGTCCATCTCCTGCATTTATATTTGTTGTTAACATTATTTTATGCTCCTTTCAACTAAAAATGCATAAGTAAGGAAACAAAGTTCCTTACTTAAATTGTAAAGCTTTAGGGAACAGTTGTCAAATTGATTTTACAATTAGCGCCCCTAGGGGGTAGACATCTTACGGGAAGCCTTGAAACGACAACGCGCCAGGGCCTTGTGTGAAAAATCGCATAATTCGCAAGGGGGGATTAACTAGGGATTTCGGCTCGATGACGATTTAAGTCTTCGGGCTTTTTTAATGCCAGAAAACGGAGGAGGTTTGTAAATGAACCAAGGGATGATTGTTCAAAAGATACCGGTAAGCGAAATTAATCCGGCCAAATATAATCCAAGAAAGGATTTGAAACCGGGAGATCCGGAATACGAAAAGCTGAAAAAATCTATCCAGGAATCAGGAAACCTTAAAACACTCAGCCGTTTTTCCGGTTAAGCTGCCAGCTTTTTTTATTAAACTGACTACCGATGTGGGGGATATAATTTATGAACCTTTAAATGGGTCCGGGACTACCCTATTGGCCGCAGAGCTGCTCGGTCGTAATTGCTATGCCATGGAGCTTTCGCCAGGTTATTGCGATTTAACCGTTAAACGGCTTTATCTCATACATGGCTAATCCTCGGAATTAAAAATATCATCAAAGCTAGCTGAAGGTATTTCACCAGCGGCTATAGCATCAGCTTCTTCTAGCATAACAGCGATAGCTTTTTTAATATTTTTACTTTGGATTTCAAACTGAGTAACAAGTTCTTCCCCTGAATAGCCTTGAGAAATTAAGTCTTTTAGAATTTCTACAGAAAACTCAGCAGCTTCTCTGTGTAAGGGTTTAATAATGATTTTGCCATCTTCAAGAGAACATTCAACCTCATTGTCGAGATTAAGATGCTTATAAAACTGTAAAGGAATGGTGATCTGGCGTTTTTTGGAAACGCTTATTATTTTACGATTCATGACATCACGCTCCATTGCATGTGCAGGCACAATAATAACCTCCTTTATAGTATGCGCAAGTTTTAAAAATTACACACATCTCAGTATCCGTGTAATCATTATAACAAGGAAACAAAGAAAACTTAACTGAAATATTGTTGATTGGAGGGGTCAGGTTGAGAATAGAAAAAATACCGGTAACTAAAATCAAACCGGCTAAATACAATCCTCGCAAAGATTTAAAGCCCGGGGATCCGGCTTATGAGAAGCTTAAACGTTCCATGACAGAATTCGGATATGTGGAGCCTATTATCTGGAATGAAGAAACCGGAAATATCGTGGGCGGCCACCAACGGTACAAAATTTTATTG
>JAAYFF010000048.1 GCA_012728375.1 Bacillota bacterium
AATCAAAACTTACAGCGGAAGACATAGAACATATTTGCTGGGCACTTGGGAAATCCCCATCAGATTTTATAAAACCACGACCGCCGGAAGGGGGAGGTCAAAATAATTGATTGTTCAAAAAAGACATTTTTAAAAGTTCATGAAGCTGCAGAATATTTCGGTATAGGAAAAAACAGATTATATGAAGCAATAAAAAAAAGAGAAATCAAAGCTTATAAACCGAATATGAAAACTTTATTACTAAAGAAATCTGAAATTGAAGCTTGGATTGAGTCTTTTGTATAACAATAATTTTGAACTTTGAAAACTGAATATCGAGCCTGCAAGTACACGCTGAATAGGCGACGACCCGTAGCCAGCGGCGAGCCCGAAGAGCGGGAAAGCAGGGAAGCTAAAAGACAAGAAAGGGGGACAAGCATAAGGTCATGTCAATCATCATGGAAGAGAAGAGAACTCAATACTACAACGCATTTATAAATGCAATAGAAAAATGGTTAGACAACCCCGAGAAAGATTATAAGCCAGTTTTCAAAAGGTTAGTTTTATACGGAGTTAAATATATCAACTCTCTTGAAGAACTTCAGGTTTACACCAGGGAAGATGTCGCAAATAGGTTTCAATTTGCAGACACAGTAATGTCTATGATGGCAAATCTGACACCAAGAGAGTTTATGAACCTGTTCCCGATAGCAAAAGAGTATGACGGCGACAAGTGGGGGATAAAAGATTATTTCTACACCATGGAATACATTAAGAAGTTGTCCCCGGATGAACCAATTGGAGATAAAATTCAAGACTTTCTCTGGAATTACACGAACCGTGAGATTGACGCTTTCCTTGTTAAATTGTTTTGCTTTGCCAGTAATTTACGGCGATTTGATACAGGCAAAGGGATAATGGAAGAGTTCTGCGAACAGAACGGAATTCATACATACAGGCTGTTCAAGGACAGTTCCGGGAAAGAATATCTCATTGACAACCAGACAGGCAGGACAATGAGAGTAAGGAAAGCTATACCAAGATACTTGAAAGTTATAAGGGGTGATAAAACGTGAGTAATTTACCAACAAATAAAGTTAATCAGGCATATCAACTTACGATTGACAGCAGAGAAATAGCAGACATGTTGGAAATTAAGCACAAAGAAATTCTCAGAAAACTTGAGGGGGCAAAGGACAGGAAAGGCTATATTCAAATTTTAACTGAGCACCAAATGGTGCCGAGTGATTATTTCATTCCATCAACATATAAAGATGAAAGTGGTAAAGAAAACAAATGCTATCTGTTTACTAAACTCGGTTGTGAGTTTATAGCTAATAAATTTACAGGAGAAAAGGGAGTATTATTTACAGCAAAGTATGTGAAAAGATTCAACGAAATGGAACAATCAATAAAAACAGGTAACAAATCCATTCCAGAAATCAAGCAAAAAGAAATCGAAGCCCGGCTTCGCAACGCAAAAGTACGTCAAGCAAATATTCTTCTAAAGATTGCTGCAAATCCCGATATCCCGTCAACATATCGACAGGTCCTTTACAGTTACGCTGCATGGGCGGCAACAGGTAAACAAATTCTTCCTTTACCGGAAGCAAAACAGCATACCTATTCAGCTGAGGAAATTGGACAGATGTTGAATATCTCCGCAAACATGGTCGGACGGATAGCCAATAAGTTAAACCTTAAGACTTCAGAGTTCGGCGAATACGTATGGGATAAAGCAAAGCATGTGGACAAGCAGGTAGCAACGTTCAGATATTATGTGGACGCTATTGAGAAGATACGGGAATATCTGAATTTGCAATCAGATAAATAAGGAGGTGATGTAGCCTATGAAAAAAACTCGAGAAATCGGCCGTATCGCGGCCATATCCGTGAAGTGCAAAATCTGCAACAAGGTTTTCGCAATGAATCGCCGCGAAATCATGTGGTACTCCAACATTGGCTATCCGCTCCCGAAACGGTGCCCGGAGTGCCGCAGAAAAAAAAGGAAGGAGGGAAAAGAGCATGTATGAAATCCCGTGGTCTGGCATCATTGGCGTACTTGTCGGGTTCATATCGGCG